>DATKRJ010000001.1:0-29847 GCA_035532355.1 Thermomicrobiaceae bacterium
ACGTCGCTCAGCCGGAGCGCATCGCCCATACGCGTTATGTCGAGATTGCCCACCGCCTCGATCCCGCTGCCCACCAGCTTCGGCGCGACGCAGACGGCGAGACGATCCACGACACCGGCGCGCAGCGCGGCCGTGATCATCCCCGAGCCGCCCTCGATGAGCAACGATCGGACGCCGTCCCGCGCCAGCATGCGCAGCGCGTCTCCGAGCTTCACCCGGCCGTCCGCCTCGGCCTCCGCAAGCAGCACCGTCGCTCCGAGCGCGCGCAGGTGGTCGACGCGGTCGGCCGGCGCCACGTGGGTGGCGACGACGACGGTGGCCCGGGTCGCGCCGTCCCGCAGCACGGCCGCCTCTAGCGGCAGGCGCAGCCGGCTGTCGACCACCACGCGCCGTGGGCTGGGGCCCGGGACCAGGCGCGTCGTCAGGCGCGGATCGTCGGCCACGACCGTGCCGACACCTACCAGCACGGCGTCGTGCTCGGCGCGCAGGCAGTGCGCGAAGATCAGCGAGTCGGGGCAGCTCACCCAGCGCGAGTCGCCGGTGCGCGTGGCGATCCGCCCGTCGAGCGTCTGGGCGTAGGACACGGTGACGAACAGTCGATCCCGACCGGTACTACCCTCCTCTACCCGCGGCCGCGCGAGGGCGCGCAGTCGCTCGACCGGCCACCCGCTGCCCTCCAGCGCCTCGACATGCTGCTGCATCTCCGCTGCTCCTCGGCTCGACCCGGAACCCACGAGGACGGTCTCGCACGCCGCGCGCCGGAGCGCGAGGGCTCGAAGACTCGGAGGCTGGCACGCCGCTTGCCGCAGTGTCGGCCAGACCGGATACGGCGAGCGCGAGCGATCGGGAGGACGGTGGGCCTCGACCTCGTCCTGGTGACCATGGGCGACCCGGATCGCCTGACCGGCGGCTACCGCTACAACCGGCGGGTGGCAGATCGCGCCGCGCTGCATGATGCCCGGGTCGGCTTCGTCGCCGCGGACGAGCGCCGCTTCCCGCTTCAGCTGGCCGGCGGCCCGCGGCTGCTGTCGCGCGCGCTCGCCTCGCGGCCCGACGCGCTGCTCGTCGACAGCCTGGTGACCGCCGCCCTGGCGCTGCCGCTCGCGATCCGGCATCCCTCCGTCCCGTCGATTGGGATGCTCCACCAGCCACCGGGCGGAGTCGACCAGGTGGCTCCGCGCTCCTCACGCATCCAGGCGATACTGGACCGGCGCTTCTACCGGCTGGCGTCGAGGTTGATCGTGCCCAGCGAGTCGCTGGCCGCGGAGGTCCGCGCGGCGGGCGCCCCGGCGGAGCGCGTTCGGGTCGTGCCGCCGGGCACGGAGCTGCCGGAGCCGGCGGTCGGCGTCGACTTCGGGCCAACAGCCCGGCCCGCTTTCCTCTGCGTTGCCAACTGGGTCCCGAACAAGGGCCTCCACCTCCTGCTGGAGGCGTTCGGGCACCTGCCCGGGACGGCCGGGAGCCTGCACCTGGTCGGGGACGTCGAGGTCGACCAGGCCTACGCCCGCAAGCTCCGGGCACGCCTCGGGCTCGCCGACCTGCTGGGACGCGTCGTCGTCCACGGCAGGTCCTCGCCGGAGGAGGTGGCGGCGTACTACCGGAGCGCCGACGTGTTCGTCCTGCCGAGCCTCGGCGAAACCTACGGCATGGTGTTCGCGGAGGCCCTGGCCGCCGGGCTGCCGTGTGTCGGCTTCCGGGTTGGGCATCTGCCGGACCTCGTCGCGAACTCCGTCACCGGGCTGCTCGTCGAGTCCGGGGATGTCCCGGCCCTGACCGGGGCCCTGGAGCGTCTGGCGTCGGACGCCGCGCTCCGGCGCGCGATGAGCACCGCGGCGCGGCGCGTCGGGGCCGTGCTGCCGAGCTGGGACGACACAGCAGCCGGCGTATTCGCCGCCGTGCGCGAGGTCGTCCCCGGCGATGGGCAACCGGACGAATGAGAGGACGAGTGATGAGCCGGGCCGTCTGGTTGACCGGGCCGCGCCGGGTGGAGCTGCGTGACGAGCTGCTGCCGGAGGTCGGGCATGACCAGTTGCGCGTCCGCGCGCGTCTCTCCGCGATCAGCCACGGCACCGAGATGCTGGTCTACCGGGGTCAGGTCCCGGCCGACCTGCCGCTCGACCTGCCCACGCTCCGCGGCAGCTTTGCGTTCCCGATCAAGTACGGCTACGCCGGCGTCGGCGAGGTGGAGGAGGTCGGAGCGGCCGTCTTGGGACTCCACCCGGGTGACCTCGTCTTCACCCTCCACCCTCACCAGGACTGCTACCTCGTCCCGGCGAGCCTGGCGGTGCGGCTCCCGCCCGGTCTACCAGCCGAGGCCGGGGTCTTCTATGCGAACCTCGAGACGGCGGTGAACGTGCTGCTCGACACGCCGCTCCGTTTCGGCGAGACGGCGGTTGTCTTCGGACAGGGAGTGGTGGGCCATCTCGTCGCCCTGCTCCTCAAGCACGGCGGCGCGCGCCGCGTCATCGTCGTCGATCCGATCCGCGTCCGGCGGGCGCGGGCGCTCCAGGCCGGGGCGGCCGCCGCCCTGTCGCCCGACGAGCGGCTCGCGGGGCGGATCCACGCGTGGACCGACGGGCGCGGCGCCGACGTGGTCGTCGAGGCGAGCGGCGCGCCGGCCGCGCTGCAGCAGGCGCTGTCCGTCGTCGCTACCCAGGGCACGGTCGTCGTCGCCTCGTGGTATGGGACCAAGCCGGTGCCGCTGACGCTCGGGGCGGATTTCCACCGCCGCCGGCTGCGGATCGTGAGCACGCAGGTCGGCACGCTCGACCCGGCCCTCGCGCCCCGCTGGGACCTGGCGCGGCGGCGCGACCTGGTGACGACGCTGCTCGCGGAGCTGCCACTCGCGGGCCTCGTCACCCATCGTGTGCCGTTCGAGCGAGCGGCCGACGCCTACCGGCTGGTCGACGAGCACCCCGACGAGGCGCTCCAGGTCGTGCTCACCTACGACGCGGCTGGGCGATAATGGCAGGCGGGGCACGCGCGAACCCCGCCCGCTCTCCTCTGCTGCACGTCCGTCGCCGGCTGAGCGGCCGCCCGTGGGGCATCCGCCCATCGCGCGTGATCTGAACGGAGGAGCAGATGTTCGCCGTCGGCGTCGTCACGCAGTTCGAGGCCGCGCACGCGCTGCGTGGCGACTTCGGTCCGGCCAGCCGGCTGCACGGCCACACCTACCGGGTGGAGGTCGAGGTCGTCGGCCCGCAGCTCCAGGCGGACGGCACCCTCTTCGACATCGGCAGGCTGCGCGTCTGGGTCGACGAGGTCGTCGGCGACCTGAACTACCGCAACCTGGACGACCTCCCGGCCTTCGCCGAGCGGAATACGACCGCCGAGGAGGTGTGTCGCTACCTGCGCGACGTCCTCTCGCCGCGGCTCCACGGCCAGGGGCTCCGCTCGCTGTCGGTGCGCGTCTGGGAGTCCCCGCAGAGCTATGCCGCCTGCAGCCGGGAGCTCTCCTGACCGATCCCCACACGTGACAGTCCGGGAGCGGCGCGCTAGGATGCGCGCGTTCGCCGGATACCGGCTCCAACCGAACGACCGAGCAGGGAGGGATCGCGCCATGGCGACCCGGGTCCAGGATCTCCGCGCCGAGTTCCCGTTCACCGACCAGTGGGCCTACCTCAACCACGCCGCCTACGGCCCCTTCTCGCGGCGCACCGCCGCCGCCCTCAACGCGGTCACGGCCGCCTTCACGTCGCCCGCTACCATCGACTTCACCGCGTACGCCGGGACCGAGAGCCGGGCGCGTGAGCACGTCGCCGCCCTCGTCGGCGGCGTGCCGGAGCGGGTCGCCTTCGTCGGCAGCCTGGCCGAGGCCATGAGCCTGGCCGCTGCCGGCATCGACTGGAAGGCCGGTGACAACGTCGTGATCCCGCGCGACGAGTTCCCCTCGGTCGTCTACCCGTTCCTCAATCAGGAGCGGCATGGCGTCGAGGTGCGCTTCGTCGACAAGGACGAGCGCGGCTTCACCGACCTCGGCCGCATCGAGGCGGCCATGGACGGCCGCACCCGCGCGCTCGTGCTCAGCCACGTCGAATTCATGGACGGCTTCCGCAACGACCTGCACGCCATCGGCGCGCTCTGCCGCGCCCGCGACATCCTCTCGATCGTCGACGGCACCCAGTCGATCGGCGCGCTGCCGATCGACTTCGACGCGAGCGGCATCGACGTCATCGGCGCGCACGCCTACAAGTGGCTGATGGCCTCCTTCGGCCTGGGGGTCATGCACTTCTCGGAGCGTGCCATCGAGCGTATCCACCCCGCGTATGCCGGGCGCCTCAGCGTGCAGGCCGGCTTCGAAGACCTGGGGTACACCCTCGAGTGGCGAGCGGGCGCGGCCCGCTACCAGACGGGCGGCCTCAACTGGCTGTCGCTGGCCGCGTTCAACGCCTCCGCGGACGTCGTGCGCGAGGCCGACCCGGCCGAGACGCAGCGGCACTGCCGCGCGCTCACCGAGCGACTGCTCGACGAGGTGAGCGCGATGGGTTACCAGGTCACGTCCTGCCGCGACCTCGAGCACCGCTCGCAGATCGTCAGCTTCAGCGCGGGTGACACCGACTCCGACGCCCGCGTCGTCGCGCTGCTCGAGGAGCGAAACGTCGCGGTTTCGCTGCGGGGCAAGGGCGTGCGCGTCTCGCCGTACTTCTACAACAACGACGACGACATCGATCGCCTGCTGGAGTCCCTGCCGCCGCGCTGACGCGACTGCCGGAACGTCGACGGGGGCGGCTCGATGCTCGGGTTGCCCCCTTCCGGCCCCACGCATCGTCGATCGGCGGGCGACCGGGAGCGTTTCGTGGGGCTGCCCGGTCGGCGCGGTGCGCCGTTGGCGCGGCAACGTCGACCACGGCAGGCGCCGCCACGGGTGTGCGGGTATCATCTGCCGGCAAACCGGCCGAACGGGGGGCGCTGTCGTGCAGGAGATGCTCAGACTGGCGATTCCGGCGTGGCAGGTCGCCCTGCGCAGCACGGTCATCTACGTCGTGCTCTTCGTCGGGCTGCGGGTGTTCGGCAAGCGCGAGGTCGGGCAGTTTACCATCTTCGACCTCGTGCTCATCCTGCTCATCGCCAACGCCGTTCAGCCTGCCATGACCGGGCCCGACTCCTCGCTCACCGGCGGCCTCATCATCATCGGCGTGCTGCTCGCGCTGAACTGGTTCGTGGGCCGCGTGCTGCCGCGCAGCCAGCGGATCCGACGGCTGCTCCAGCCTCACCCCACCGTGATCGCCCAGGAAGGACAGTGGCTGCCACAGGCGCTGGCGCGCGAGGGCATGGACGTCGAGGAGGGCGAGACGGCGATCCGCGAGCACGGGCTGATGGGCGTCAGCGACGTGCAACTGGCGGTGCTCGAGCCGGACGGCTCGGTTAGCGTCGTGCCGAAGGACTCCACCGTGCTCCGCGGGCGCCGGCGCCGCTCCCGCTACGACCGGCGCCCGTAGGCCGCGATTGATCTCACCCTGCCCGCATGGGTGGCTTTGCCGTCAGTTCCACGTTTCATCGACAAACCGCCCACTCCAATCAACCCCATCCCGGGTCACTTGGGCGTGGCCGGTGCCCGCCCGCCCGGCCTCGGCGTGTACCGCATCTCTCGCAGCCGAAATCCGGAGCTCAGCCCCTTCAGTGGGCTTCGTCGCGTCAGCGCGGCGGCTTATGGTCATTGACAACATACCTCGGTACCACGGCCGCTCGCCCGTGCTCCGCACCACCCGCGCTCCCAGCCCCTTCAGTGGGCTTCGTCTTGTCAGCGCGCCGGCTCTAGCCCCGCGCGCGGTTCAGCCTCGGCGGCTATAGCCCCGCACTGGGTCGGTCAGCCCGCCTGCTCAGCCAGCCCAGCGCCGTCCGATCACCGGCCTGGCCGCCGACGAGCGGCGCCGGATCGCATACCGCGAGGCCGACCATGCCATCGCCCGGTACCTGCTGCGTCCGACGCGCACCAGAAAGGCACGAGGCCCGAACGTAGTCAGTTTACGACTCCGTTATGTCCCGTTCGGGTTCGAATGGCGGGTCAGGCCGTGATGGTAGCCGCCAGCCAATCGGCGGCGGCCCCGGTCCACTCGGGCATGTGCGAGAAGCCCGCATGGTTGGCGCGCTCGAGGAAGAGCAGCCGCTTGGGTCCGCCGGCCGCCTGATACAGGCGTGGCGACTCGTCCGGTGGCACAACCAGGTCATGCCCGGCGCCCACTACCAGCAGTGGGACCCGCAGCCGGGGGGCGACGTCGAGCAGTGAGACCTGCGCGACGAGCTCGTCGATGTCGTCCGGCCGGGCCCCGGCGACGAACGCGACCTCATGCCGCACTACCCGATTGAGGTGCCGGAAGTACGGCGCGGGATGGAACGGCGCCGTCACCGAGACCACGGCCGCGAGGTCGGCGTTATGTCCCGCCAGTCGCACAGCCGCGGCCCCACCCAGGCTGATGCCGAGCACCGCGATGCGGCGCGCATCGACGCGGGGCTGCGCCTCGCCGAACGCGATGAGGGCGTCGGCGATGTCCTGCTGATCGGGCCGCCCGTGGACACGATCCCAGGCCTCTCCGCTGCCCGGTGTATCCAGGGCCAGCGTGGCGATCCCGCGGCGGAGGAACGGGCCGGACCAGAGCGTCATCTCCTCCTTGGCGGTGCTCGCGCCGTTGAGCAGCACTACCAGCGGTAGCGGTCGGTGGGTTCCGGTCGGGAAACGCAGGTAACCCGGCAGCGACGTGTCCCGCCACGGCACCTCGACATGCTCCGCCGCCGGGTCGAGCCCCGGCGCCGCGTGCTGGAACAGCGCGGCGGCGCGCCGGTAGAGGCGCCGTTTGTGGGTCACGTCCTCGATCTCGAACATCCCGGCGAAGTGGTAGCAGAGGGCCGCGGCGGCCTGTTCCCGCGCTGCCGCCGTGGGCTCGCCCCGCTGTCTCTCGGCGACCGCGGACTCCAGGTAGCTGCCGCCGGATCGGACCCAGGATCCCGACCAGCCGTGCACGCGCCGCACTCGCCTCAGCGTATCCGTCACCTGCCGTTCACCGATGCCCGCGTGGAGGAAGCGCGAACGAGCGGCAGGTGACAGCACGCTCGCGCTGGCCACCCGGAAGAGCAGATCGACCGAGCCGAGCGTGAAGCGGTTTGCCAGCCAGAATCGGGCAGTCAGCAACCGGACCTCCCTCGCGACCATCAGGCGGCGTCCGTCCCCTGACGGTCGGCCTACGCAGAGCATGGGCCACCCGGGTGGACCTCGCGATGTCTATCATGCGTGCGGCCAATATTTGACGTAACGACCGCCGTGCTCAAACTATAACACGGATGTACCTGGGTGGCTCGGCCGACCGTTTGGGCCGCGGTCCACCCGGGTGGAGACTCACGCGAACATGACGGCTTCAAGGCTGGACCACGACCACCGCGGCGTCCATGGCCGTCGCGTCGGCGCTGACGTCGCCGGAGGCACTCACCCGATTGCCGGCCTGGATGTCGGCCGCACGGACGGTGTCCCCGTGCGCGTCCGTCACGACGGTCCGGTTGCCGACCACGACGCGGCGGGTAGTGCCGTCGGGGAAGTGCAACGTGATGGCGCCGGTGCCGGGAGTGTTGGCGACGACCGTACCCGCCCAGGTTACGGGCGAGACCTCCCGGAGTTGCGACGGCGCGCTCGCTGCGTCGCAGCGCGGCGCGATCGCCTGGTCGAGCCTGGCGGACTTGCCACCCATCACGGCGCTCACTACGAACTGGCGCTCGCTCCCGCACCAGTTGGACCACATGAACGTGGCGGACGCTTCGACGTTACCCACCACTATGTTGAGCGGCACGGCTTCCGCGTTCCCCTGGATGGGCAGCGCGGCGCCCGATTGCCCGCTGATCGACAGTGTCAGCGCGCCGGCCAACTGACAGGGGGCGCCGTGGTTGCGAAATACGACGGCTAGCGCCACATTGCCGGTCGCACCCTGGGCGCTCAGCGCCATCTCCAGGCCGCCGGCCGAACAGGGCGGCAGAGCGGCGGCAGTGGCGGCAGTGGCGGCCGGCGTCGCCGCGGCCGCGGGCGTGTCCTCATGCACGTCCGCGCCCACGACCACGATCGAGCCGGACTCGACGCCGATCAGGTAGCGCCCGCTGAACGATCGCACCGAGCCGTCCGTTTGGGTGGCAATCAACACCATGGATACTGCCAGGTCGCCACCCTCCGGAGCGACGCCGACGATCGTCACGGCGTCGTGCGCGGTGGTCGCGAACCCGGCCGCGAACTGGTCAAGCGACTGGCCTCCCTGGAGGTCCGCGCCGAGGAGCCTGTAGGCGCCCGGGTAGTCGTGCCGATTGATCGCGTCGAAGTACGCGGTGACGGTCGTGCGGGCGACGGCCTGCGTGACCGCTACCGGTGATGGCGTCGCCGTCGAGGTCACCGGTGCCACCGGCGGTGTTCCCACAACCACCCATGGTGCGGGCGTGGCCGCGGCGGGCGAGGCGTTCAGCACCGCCACGCTGGACGTCACGCGGGCCGACGAGGTTGGAGACACCGTCACCGGACTCGACCCGAGCAGTGGCGGACCGGTCGTTCGGCCGTTCAGGAGGACGATCATGAAGGCGGCCACGGCAACCAGCACGGCCGCCGCGCCGACGAAGGCGCCGACCTGACGTAACCACGTTCCGGAGAGTCCCTGCGCGACACGATCGTCGTGACGATCGACATAAGCTTGTACGCCGGCGCGCACGCGGGGACTCGGGAGCGAGCGGGGGAGGGATTCCAGCCCGACGACACGCGCCGTGAGCTCACGCTCGAAGGTGCGACACTCCCGGCATCCGGCGAGGTGCGCGCGCAGCGCGGCTGACTGATCCGGCGGCAGCGGCTGGTCGAGGCGGTCGGACAGCAACCGGCGCGCCTGGTCGCAGTTCACGCCCGCGCCTCCTGACCGGACTCGAGCGCACGGTAGGCCTCGACGAAGGCCCGGCGCGCCCGGAACAGGCGCACTTTCGCCGCGTTCACACTCGTGCCCAGCACGGTCGCCGTCTCCTCGAGCGACATCCCCTGTTGGTGGCGCAAGAGCAGGACCGTCACGTAGTTGTCGTTGAGCCGCTTCAGGACGGCCTCGATCAGTTCACGCTCTCCGAGCGCCTCCGCCAGGCGCGCGTCGCCGGTTGGTTCGGGCGTGGCGGGGCCAAAAGGTAGCCACTGGATGATCTTGCGGCGCCGGAAGTAACTGGTCGCGGTGTTGGTCGCGATCCGGTAGAGCCAGGCGCGGAAGTTCAGGCCGTCGTTGGTGCGGCCGAGCGCGCGATAGGCTTTGATGAACGTGTCCTGCGCGAGGTCCTCGGCGACCTCCCGGTCTCCCACCAGGCGATAGAGGTAGCCGGTGATCTGGCCGTGATAGGCCTCGAACAGGGCGCTGAAGGCCGCCGCGTCCCCCGCCTGCGCGTGCCCGACCAGCGCGGGCTCGTCCATCCAGGAAGCTCCCCAACCGTGGGCCTGCATCATCGACATCCTTTCGAATCCTACGACGCGTAAGCCCGTTGCGGCGGGTACAGGAGGAGGCGAGCGGGACTTGGCGTGGCAAGAGACCGGGCCTATACTGGGGCTGAAATACCCCGGAGGGGTATTTGAGGCGACGAATCATTGGTCAGCTGGAGGTGTGATCGTGGTCGAGCGGGTCTATCGCGTGCCGGACGTCAGCTGTGAGCATTGCGTCAATGCCATCACCAAGGAGCTGGCTCAGATCCCGGGGGTCCGGCACGTGGACGTGAACCTCGACACCAAGCTGGTGACGGTCAAGTCCGACGACCTCGTCTCCGACGGCGCGCTGCGCGCCGGCATCGAGGAAGCCGGCTACGACATCGCCGCCTAGCGCGGGTCCTCATCCATCGTCGAGGCCAGCCGCGGGGAGTGCATCGCCCACTCCCTCCCGTCTCCCCAGGCATCACGCAACGGCCTGCTAGGTCGCGGGCGCGGTTGACGGTCCCGAGCAGCCTGCCGACCGCCTTGGAGGCGAACCAGAGCGCCGGTAGGCGGCCGATGGAGCGGAGGCCGGTGCCGCACCGTCGGCGTGCGCCGGCCGGCACCAACCGCGCGATTTGCCACACCGGCACGGGCGCGGCGCGTCCGGCGGTCTCGAGGAGCCGGGCGACGGCGTCCACCCCGGTGTACGTGGGGCTACCGGCGGGGAGAGGGCCGCGCGGGAGGTCAGCCACGGCGGCCGCGCGAAGACCAGACGGTGAGCCGACCCCGCCGCGAGTCCCGTGACGGTGTCGGGCTGGAACTCGCCGGTGAGTTCCTTTGGCCGGAACTCAGCCCCTTCAGTGGGCTTCGTCTCTTGGCGCGGCGGCTTTGGCCTCGCGCGTGCTCCGGGTGCTCCGCACGCCCGGAGCCGACTCGGCGGTCCGCCAATTCCGCTGCGAATCGCTCTAAAGCAGGTACTACGGGGCAGCCATCAACTGAGCGCGTCGTAGGCCAGTCGGCCTATCTGGCGCATCATGTCGTCGACCAGCCCCTCGTCGCCGACGTTGTCGCTGAGGAGCACCACCACGATCGGGCCCTTCGGCGCGTAGATGATCCCCACGTCGTGGACCACGCCGACGAGGTTGCCGGTCTTGTGCGCCACTTTGGTCCCGGCGGGCAGACCCGCCGGTATGCGGTCGTTGATCTGCTGCTGCGAGAGCATGTCGAGCATCTCCGCGCTCGCCTGGGCGCTGACCACCTTGCCCTGTAGCAGCAACTCGTAGAAGCGCGCCATGTCCGAGGCCGTGGTCACGTTGAGCGCGTCGTCGCTCGCGTCCGCCTCGGGGGGCGCGGCGGGCGCTCCATCGGGCAGGACCCCCACCGGCACGGCCGACCCGGGACGATCGGCCGCCAGCACCAGGGACGGGACGCTCTCGGCGGTCGGCGACCAGCGCAGCTCGGTGGACTTGAGTCCGAGCCCGGCGAGCGTCGCGTTCACGTTGCCGGTGCCGACGACGTAGAGCAGCGCCTTGGCCGCGACGTTGCTGCTGTACTCGACCATGTAGCGCAGCGCCTCGTCCACCGTCACGTTCGTGCCCAGGTTGTTGGCCATGGTGTAGACGTCGTCGCCCTCGTCGAAGAATCCGGCGGAGAGGGTGATCGGATCCTCGAAGATCAACTTGCCTTCCTCGCGCTGGTGGAAGACCTCGGCCATGATCCCGAGCTTGTACAGGCTGGCCGCGTTGAACACCCGGTCCGGGTCGTGGTCGTAGAGCACCGTGCCGTCCGGGAGGGCGATGACGGCTCCAACCTCGGCCGGCGCCGCGGATACCAGGGCGCCGGCGGCGGCCGGCAGCGACGCCAGCGGGACCGGCGTCGGGCTCGCTGCGGGCGTGGCCGGAGGTGTGACCGCGGGCGTGGCCGGGGGAGTGGTCGTGGTCACCAGTGTCGAGCCGTGTGCCGGTGCGGTCCCCCGCGCGTCGGTCGTCGCCTCGCCGTCCACGACCGCCGGCGGCCTGACCGTGCCCGGCGCGGGCGTGCCCAGGTCGGATGCCGACGCCGTCAGGGTGTCGCTCGGCAGCGCGACCGGCCCACGCGTCACCACCGCCAGCAGTGTCGCGCCCAGCAGCAGCAGAGCGAGGCTCAGTTGGCCCCAGCGCCCACCCGGCCGCCGGGACTCCGGTTGCATCGGATCCTCCCCGTCCCACGCCGAGCGTGCGTCCTCGCCGGAGCAGCCCTCAGGCTCGCACCCACGTCGGGTTTGCGCGGTCGAGCACTCGAACGTACACTGCGTGTCCGTGCGAATAGTACCACGGGGCTGCTAAACTCCCGGCTTGCTCCGTCGTTCGACCATGCACCATACTCCACTGCCGGTGACGGGCCGCGTCACCGGGAGAGGGGAGACGGTGGCCAGTCAGGCGCTCGAACTCGTCCAGTACCGCAGCTTGATCCGGAACCTGGTCGCCAAGGACCTGAAGGTTCGCTACAAGAACTCGGCCCTCGGCTTTCTCTGGTCGCTTCTCAACCCGCTCCTGATGATGGTGGTGTTCACCTTCGTCTTTACCCAGCTCCTCAACCAGCACATCGCGGCCTTCCCGGTCTTCGTCCTCACCGCGCTGCTGCCCTGGAATTGGACCGCCACCGCGGTCACCGCCGGCACCGCCTCGCTCGTCGACAACGCGCCGCTGATCAACAAGGTCTACTTCCCGCGCATCCTGCTGCCGATGTCGGTCGTCCTCTCGACGATGGTCAACTACGTGCTGGCGCTGCCGGCGCTCTTCCTGATGATGGCGATCTTCGGCCGGCCCTTCACTCCCTGGATCGTCGAGATCCCCCTGATCGTCCTCATCCAGGCGATCTTCGTGACCGCGGTAGTCCTCATCCTGGCGCCGCTCAACGTCTACTTCCGTGACACCACGGTGCTGGTCGAGGTCGGCCTGCTGGCCTGGTTCTTCATGACGCCAATCTTCTACCCGGTCGAGGCCGTCGTGCCGCACCTGGCGGCCTGGATGTACCGGCTCAACCCGATGGCGGCCATCGTGGAGGACTACCGCGTCATCCTGTACAACGGCGCGGTGCCCGATCCGCTCTTCACCGGGCGTACCGGCGCGACCGCGCTGGTGCTGCTCGCCATCGGTTGGCTCGTCTTCACCCGGCTCAGCCGCAACCTCGGGGAGAATCTGTAGTGCGCGCGGGGCATCGACGCGATCGAATGCCCCAGCCGGGGCACCCTCAGGACGATGCGGCGGTCGAGTTCCGCGGCGTGTCGCGCCGTTTCCGCCTGCACCACGAGACGCGCACCTCGTTCCAGGACTGGTTCATCGCCCTGGTGCGCCCGCGCGGCAAGGCGGAGGAGTTCTGGGCCCTGCGCGACGTCAGCTTCGTGGTCCGGCGCGGCGAGGCCCTCGGCATCGTCGGCCGCAACGGTGCCGGCAAGAGCACCTTGCTCAAGCTGGTCAGCCGCGTGCTCGAGCCCACCAGCGGGGACGTCCTGATCCACGGCCGCACCCATGCCATGCTGGAGCTGGGCGCCGGCTTCCACCCCGAGCTCTCGGGGCGGGACAACGTCTACCTCAACGGCAGCATCTACGGCTTCTCCCGCCGCCAGATGGGCGAGCGCTTCGACCGCATCGTGCAGTTCGCGGAGCTCGAGCGCTTCATCGACACGCCGGTCAAGCACTACTCGTCCGGCATGTTCATGCGGCTGGGCTTCGCCATCGCCGTCCACATGGACCCGGAGATCCTGGTGGTCGACGAGGTGCTGGCGGTCGGGGACGCCGCCTTCCAGCGCAAAGGGTACGAGGCGCTGATGGACCTGCGCGCGCGCGGCACCACCGTGCTGTTCGTCTCCCACAGCGTCGAGCAGATCCGGGAGTTCTGCGACCGCGCCATCCTGCTGCAGGAGGGGCGTATCGTCGACAGTGGGCCGGCAGCCGAGGTCGTCGACCACTACCTGCGCACCATGCAGGAGCAGGCGGGGGAGATCGCGATCCTCCGCGTGCGGGCGATCGACCGGTCGGGCCTGCCGCTGGACGCCGTGGCCTCGGGCGCCGACCTCGGCCTGGAAGTGCTGCTGCGGGTGCCGCCGGGAGGATCCACCGGCGACCTCGCGCTGGGGCTCGATCTGCACGACCGAGCCGGCACGCACCTGTTCGGCAGCACCGCGCAGCTCCCGGCCGACCTGCCGGCCTTCGACGACCTCGATCCCGGCACACGCCGCGTGCGGAGCGTGGTGCGCGGCCTGCCGCTGGCCGGCGGGACGCTCACCATCGCCGCCACCCTCCAGCGTGGGGCGCTCGGGACCACCGAGCCGCTCGACCGACAGGAGACGCAGGTCGACGTCGTGGGTCGCTGGACCGGCCGGGAGCGCGGCATCCTGCGGCTCGACCACGATTGGGAGTGGGAGACCGAAGCCGACCCCAGCGCGACCGGACCTCACCTCGAACATCGCTGAGATCTTCCGGTCGCCCGCGGCCGAGACGAGTTGGGTCGCCGCTGTCGAGTGCATCCACGCACGGGCCGGTCCGACTGAGGACCGTTGTGTTCGGCACCCGGTACCGCGTTCCTATGCCGCGCACGGGGGACCTGCCGAACGACGTGTGTTGCCCCGCAGTCACGCAGCTCGCGTACGAACGCAGCCTTCCGCGTGGTACTGGTCGCTGGCCAGCACGGGCAAAACGGCTGCTCAAACGTAGGCGGAACGTCCCGCCCATACACACTACCGATTTCTCTCTTTGACGGTGCAGGCAAAGGCTACACTGTGCTTGAAGCCTGAGGGGGATCGCGAGCCGCGTGGCTCGCGAGGGGTGAGGAGAGTGGTCATGCCCGGCGCGCGTGTTCTGGTAGTCGACGACGACGGCGAGTTCGTCGAGACGCTGCAATCCACGGTTGGGGACTTCGTCGAGCTGCGCGCCGTGACCAGCGGGGCCGAGGCGCTGTTGTGCGCGGCGGAGTGGGACCCGCAGGTGGTGCTGCTGGACCTCCTGCTGTGCGACACCGACGGCTTCGATCTCCTCGACCAGTTGATGTTCCCGACCTTCCGTCATGTGCCGGCCATCCTCTGCGTCATCGACGGCCGCGGCGCCGACACCCGCCTCATCCCGTTCACCGAGTGGCCGGTCGGGACCGTGATCCGCTCCGCCCATCCGACGGAGTTCCTGACCGCCATCCTCCGTGCCGCCGCCGTGCACACGCGGCCCACCCGGCCGCTGGCGGTCTACGGCTAGACCCATGTGCATTGGCCTTGACCGCATAGGCTCGCCGCGTCGCAGGTAGGGGCGCGATGAATCGCGCCCAGGACGACGTCGGGCAGACGATCGCTCTGAAAAACGCTGTAGCGAGACGTGTGGCCGACACGATTGGCGCGAGTGACCCGCCGCGCCGCCGGTGCCGACGCATTCGCGCACCCCAACCACCCGGGTGGACCGTCATGAGCCGCGCGTCACGCCGGGCCGGCCACTCAGGTTTCCCACCCGCCCAGGACACGACATAACAAACACTACACTCCGGGTTGATCGCCGGAGTTGGTCGGTGTCGGCGGCGGCGGCATGTTGCGGCGGGTGCCGGCGGCATTGCTCCGGGGTCACTCCGGGCGTATACTGGCGCCGGTGTACGTACATACTCGGCGAGATGCGCGAGAGGGCAGGCGACGATGGCCGGTCAGAGCGAGACGCCCTCGATCGCCGACGCCGTCGAGCGCTTCTTCGAGGACCTGCGGCTGTCGCCGCGCAGCAAGAAGACCTACCGCGGGGCCGTCGCCAAGTTCACGGCCTACCTCGAGATCCACGTCGGGCTCGATCCGGCCCACGACCCGGTCACGACCCTGTCTGAGGACCACGTGACGTCGTTCGTCGCCAGCCTCATGCCCGACGACGTGCGCTCCCCGGAAGAGGTCTCGCGGATGCGGACCGCCCAGACCAATCTCGCCGCCATCCGGAAGTTCTACGCCTACCTCGCCTCCTACGACCTGCACCCGACCCTCTCGACGGAGAAGCTACGCACGCGCATCTCCGCCATGATGCCGCGCTTCACGCCGCCGCCGCCCGACGTGCGCACCGCGGACCTCGATCGAATCGTGGTCCACGTGCGCGAGCTGCCGCACGAGACGGAGCCCGACCGCGAGCTGCGCCGGCTCAAGCTGCGCGCCATGATCCTTTTCCTCTACCGCACCGGCGTGCGTGTCTCCGAGCTCTGCGGCCTGCGGCGGCGCGACATCGACCTCGGCTCGGGCTCGGCAGGCGTCTACCGGGCCAAGGGCGGCAAGAGCCGGACCGTCCACTTCGACTCCGAGACGGGAGAAGGCCTGGTCGCCTACTGGGCGGCACGCGGCGACGGCGGTCGTGGCGTCGGGAGCTTCCCGGCCTTCAGTGGGCGGGATCGCGTCGGGACGCCCGGCGCCCCCATCAGCCCGCGCACGGTCGAGCACATCGTCGCCGAGCTGTGCGTGGCGGCCGGCGTAGAGAACCCGATTACGCCGCACTCGTTTCGACACGGTCTCGCCACCGAGCTGGTTCGCCGCCGTGTCCGCGAATCGACCGTGCAGACGATCCTGGGCCACGCCTCGCCGATCACCACCCGCATCTACGTGCACAAGGTCGCGCTCGAGGTTGCGGAGGAGTACCAGGAGGCCTTCGGCGAGTACCGTCGCCCGGCCGGGGGCTGAGTCAGCTGCGGCCCGCACCGGCCATCGCCGGTCTCCGGCGCTCGCCATCGTCCGTCCCCCCGAACATACCACCCTGTCAGCGGTCCGGACGATCGGCCAGTTTTCGTTGTCCCGACGCGGAAAGTCGTCGTCCGGCCAGTCGTCCGGCCCCGCGAATCGTGTCACGGCAGTCACGTCCGATCTGGCTTCCCGCGTGACGCGCCGGGGCACGACTTCGCGTGCCCGAGCGATCCCGGCGACCACGTCGAGCCGTGCTCGAGGGACCGTGGAGTGGTCCGCTCCCGACGAAGATCTCACCCCGTTCGCGCGTAGCGGCGTACCAGGCCCGGCAGGTCCGCGTGGAGCTGGCCGTTGCTGACCACCCGCGTGACTCCCGCCGCCTTCGCCGCCCGCAGCCCTTCGACGTCCTTGTGGGGCCCGAATGCCAGCAGCGGTACGTCGCGCGTCGCGGCGTCCTCGCCGAGGCGAGCCATGGCCGGCCAGTCGACGCCCGCGCCGACGTCGACGATGCCGAGCACCGGGCGGCGCTCGGCCACCAGCTCGACGAAACGGGCCGAGCCGCGGGCGATCACCGGCTCGTAGCCGTGAGCCCGCAGCTCGTTACCGACCTTGACCGAGAAGAAGAGGTCCTTGATCAGCGCCACCACGACCGGCGCCGCCGGCGCGGCCTCAACGCCCTGCTCGTCGGGCCGCTGCGAGCGGTCCCGGCGCGGCGTGGGCAAGGCTAGCCGACCTCCAGCTCGTCCGCGATCTGGCGGCCTGCGTGCAGCCACTGCTCGTCGGTGTCGTCGGGCACCGAGCAGCCGTTGGCCAGGATGAACTTGCGGCCGCCGGTCTGCTTGATCGCGTCCTCGGCCTCTTCGCGGATCTTCTCGATCGGCCCGTTCGAGAGCGCGCCGAACTCGTGCCAGCCGCCCATCAGGCACTTGCTGGTCATGCCGCGTGCCTCGCGCAGGCTCGGCCCGGCCAGGCGGTCACTCCAGCTCAGCACCTGGACCGGGTAGTCGAGGGAGTCGTCGAAGTAGAGGTCCTCGTTGCCGTGTACGTGGAGGACGTTGAGCCAGCCGTCGACCGCGCCCTGCAGCGCCATCAGGTCGTAGGGCCGTCCCAGCTCGCGATACTGCTCGCGGCTCATGATCGCCCCGCTGCAGCCCTGCAGCGCGAAGAAGACACCGTCGGCGCCCGCGTCGATGACGTTGCGCACCTGGGCGCGCAGGTTCTCCGCGATCGTCGCCAGCGCCTGATGCACCACCGCCGGATGCTCCCGCGCGTGGTCCATGAAGATCTCGCGCGAGGCCGCGAAGTGCATCGCCTCGGCCAGCGGGCTGTAGATGGTTACGATGATGGGCGCCTCGAAGCCGATCTCGTCCCGCAGCGCGCGGACCGCCACGGCGTGCTGTGCGTAGTAGCGCGAGCGGTCCTCGTCGATCGGCTCGATCAGCCGCCAGTCGTCCGGCTCCGTGATCGAGCGCCGCGAGAACGGGTAGGAGATGTCGGGCATGACCTTGAGGATGTCGAGGTCGAACGACGCCTCGAAGAAGTTGAAGGTCGCCTCGGCCAGCTTGCGCCCCGAGCCCTCCGGCCGGAAATGGTGCCAGAAACAGACGGGGATGCGGTCGACCTCGTCGCCATTGACGGCGGCCAGGACCCGCTCGGTCTTGGTCATCTCCTCCATGAAGGACACGCTCCATCTCCCTTCCCCGTGCGCGCCGCCGTTCGGGCCGGGCGGACCGTACCGCCGGGCGGGACCGACGAGAGCGGCTGGCGCGTCGTGCGAGTGTCGAAACCACCGTGGCCCTGGGATACCGGGCTGGAAACGTGCTCCCCGGCCGGGCAGAACGCGCCGGGTTCCGGCTCCATTGCGCATCTTAGCATAGCCCTCCGCGGGACAGGACCGCGTCCGCCTGCCTGCTACAATGGCCCGCACGCGCGCCGTGTCGAGGCCGACCTCCGGGATGCTCCCGGCCGCGGCGGCCGCCGGCAGGGCGCGATCCCGGCCCGGCGACGCGCGCCGGCGGGACGAGCGACAGGCAGCCAACGGCGAGAGGAGCACCCAGCATGAGCGCCACGACCGGCAGCGGTGCGTTCACCTTCGAGGCGCTGGACCAGTGGGAGTCGCTGCCCGCGGGCATGCGTCTCATCGAGTGCCCCGGCGTCGCGGTCAACTCCCGGGACGAGATCTTCATCCTGACCCGGAACCCGGAGAACCCGATCCTGGTCTTCAACCGTGAGGGCGACTTCCTGCGCACGTTCGGCCAGGGCACGTTCACCGAGCGCTCCCACGGCCTGGCGGTGGCGCCGGACGACACCCTCTGGTGCGCGGACGACGGCACCCACACCATCACCCACTTCAGCCCCGAGGGCGAGCTGCTGATGACCATCGGCACGCCCGGCCAGCCGGCGCCCCGCTGGAGCGGCCGTCCCTTCAACCGGCCCACCCACGCCGCGGTCTCCCCCAACACCGGCCACATCTACGTGACCGACGGCTACGGCAACGCCCGCGTCCACAGGTACAGCGCCGACGGCGAGTTGTTGATGTCCTGGGGCGAGCCGGGCATCGACCCCGGCCAGTTCCTGCTGCCCCACAACGTGCTCGTCGACGGTGACGACCGCGTCATCGTCGCCGATCGCGAGGCGCACCGGGTGCAGGTCTTCGACGCCGACGGCGGACTGATCACGGTCTGGAACAACATCTACCGGCCGGACGGGCTGGCCTTCGGTCCCGACGGCAACATCTACGTCTGCGAGCTCAACGGCGGCGCGGGTCACGACGACGCGCCGGGTATGGGCCACCGCATGAGCATCCTGAGCCCCGAGGGGAAGCTGCTGGCCCGCTTCGGCGCGCCGGAGGAAGGGGAGGGGCCGGGCCAGTTCGTCGCCCCCCATGGGATCGGCGTCGACTCTCACGGCGACGTCTACGTCGGTGAGGTCTCGTTCACGATTCGTGGCCGGCGAATGACGCCGCCGCGGGAGATGAAGAGCCTGCGCAAGCTGCGCCGGGTCGGGTAGATCGGGCCGTCGCAACGGAACGCCCCGGCCGCGGCGCCGGGGCGTCCGCGGGAGCGAAGGCTGCCGCCTACCGCAGGGCGTCGCCTCGCTGGAGCTCGAACGGTCCCATCGGCCAGCCGAAGCCGTCGCGCATGATCTGGTCGACCTGCTCCGGCGTCGCGATCCCCTCGGCGACGATCCGGGCCGCCTCCTGGCGTACGGCCCGGTTGATCCGGTTGCCCACGAAGCCCCACGTCAGCGGCTGGTCCTTTACCACCACCGGGTTCTTGCCGGCTCGCCGCGCCGCGGCCAGCAGCGTGTCCAGCGTCTCGCTGGACGTGCCGGGGTGCACGACGACCTCCGCCAGCTTCATGACGGCACAGGGCTGGAACCAGTGCCAGCCGATCACCTGCGCCGGGCGGTCGGTGGCCTGGGCCAGTGCGGTGATCGAGAGGCCCGCCGTGTTGGACGCCAGGATGGCGTGCGGCGGGGCGAGCTCGTCGAGACGGCGGAAGACGGCGATCTTCAGCCCGATGTCCTCGGGTACCGCTTCGACGATGAGGTCGGCGGCACGGCAGGCCTCCGCAAGGTCGGACGTCGTGCGGATCCTGCCGAGCGCGGCTTCCGCCTCCGCGGCCGGCAGCTTGCCGCGGGCGACCCCGCGGCGCAGCCCGAAGCGCCCGTGCTCGATCCGCTCGCGCCCGCCCGCGAGCTGCGCCGTGCTGACGTCGTGCAGCACGATGTCGAAGCCGGCCGTCGCCAGCACCTGGCCGATCTGCGAACCCATCACCCCCGACCCGACGATCGCCACCGACCGGATCTCCACGGCTCCCCTCCCTCGCGCAACTCCCGTCCCGCGGACTCAGTGCGTCATCCGCAGCAGGCCCGGCCACACCCCGCGGGAGCGCTCCTCGACCAGCGCGGCGCGGCGGATCTTCCCCGCCCCATCGCGCGGCAGTTCGGGCGTGAACTCGTAGCTCTTCGGCACTTTGTAGGCAGCGATCCGCTCGCGGCAGAACGTGTCCAGGTCGCGGATCGGCGGCGGGTCGGACGGATCGCGGGGAACGACGATGGCGTGGACCCGTCTACCCCACTCCTCGTCCGCAACGCCGATCACCACCACGTCCATCACCGCCGGGTGTTCGGTGAGCGGGGCCTCGACCTCCGCCGGGTACACGTTGGCGCCGCCGGTGATGATCAGATCGACGCGACGGTCGGCCAGGTGGAGGTAGCCGTCCTCGTCTACCCAGCCCAGGTCTCCGACGCTGGCGAACCCGTCCGGCGTCGACTTCGCGGGCGACGAACCGATGTAGTAGTACGTCGGGCGGCGTTTGAGCGGGCGGAAGAAGATCTCGCCTACCTCACCGGCCGGGACCTCGTTGCCGAGCTCGTCGAGGATCTTCATCTCGCAGTCGCGCGGCCGGCCGACGCTGCCCGGATGCGCCAGCCACTCGTCGCCGCGGATGGAGCACGAGCCGATCGCCTCGGTCGAGCCGAACCCCTCGTAGAGCTTCTCCCCGCCGATGAGGTCGATCCAGGCGCGCTTGAGCCACTCTGGGCAGGGCGCCGCGGTCTGGAAGATCGCCTCGATGCTGGAGAGGTCCCGCCGGCGGACGTCTGGCAGCAGGATGATGCGCCGCATCATGATCGGCGCCAGGAAGGCCCAGTTGACCCGCTGGCGTTCGATCAGGTCGACGACCTGGGCGGCATCGAAATGCTCCATCAGGATGAGCGTCTGATCCTCGAACAGGCCGTAGTGGCTCCAGGTGAAGGGGGAGTTGTGGTAGAGCGGACCGGCCACCAGTTGGGTCTGGCCCGTCCGAAACCCGGCATAGCTGCGCTGCGGGACCTGCCCGGGAACCCGGGCCCAGGGACCCGGCTCGACGATGATCTTGGAGCGCCCGGTGGACCCACCGGATCCGATCGACTTGCCGGGGTTGGGGGTGCGGTCGGGCAGTCGGGTGAGCGCATACTCGTGGGACCGCCGCACGTCGGCCGAGGTCAGCAGCGGGAACGGAACCGCATCCCAGTCCGCGACGACCACCGCGGGGTTGCCGACCTCGAGGATCTGATCGCGCTCGCGCCGGGGGAGGTTGAACCGCACCGGCAGCACCAGCGCGCCGAGCTTCCACGCGGCGTAGGCGGCGAAGTAGTGCTCGGGGCAGTTCGGGAAGCCGACGACCACCAGCGAGCGCTCGTCCACGCCGCGCTCGGCCAGCAGGTGGGCGAACTGGGTCGAGCGCTCGTCCAGTTCCCGCCAGGACACGGTCCGCTCGTCGCCGTCCCGGGGGACGAACACGAGCGCGGTCCGGTCTGGATGATCGTCCGCCAGCATCGAGATGCGGCGGCCGAACGATACCGCACCCTCCGGCAGCGGGTCCGGATCGTCCCGTCCCGCGGTATCTGGCTCCATCCGCTGATCTCCGCTCCCTCGACTCGCTGCTCACGCCGACCGCGGGTCTGGGCACCGGCCGGTCCGCGGTGCGAGCACCATTCGGCAATGTCCGTTTGTATCGGCGGCGTCGGACCGCGGAATCAGTGTCGCCCGCCCGTCGCGTTGGCCTGGTCGGGCAGCGCGAGCGATACGCGCGTCTGACCGTTAGGATCGAGGATCGCAAGCTGGACGTTGCTCGGGGTGCCGGCCTCCCGCACGATGAGCTGCCCGGTCGGCGCTACCATGATCGCCGTCACCTGCTGCCCGGTCAGGAGATGCCCGATCACCTGCAGTGAGGCGGTGTCGATGACCAGCACGCCGTCGCCCGTGTCGTGCCCGTCCCCGCGGGCCGCCACGAGGTAGAGCTGTTGGCCGTTCGGCGCGATCGAGACGCCGGGGCTGATGGTCGGCGCGGCCACCGCTCGCGACGAGACGATGCCCAGGAACCAGTTGAAAAATCGATCCCAGGGCGGTGGGCTGGGCGGCGGCGGCGCGAAGTTCGCCTCGCGAAGGATCATGCCCGTGACCATGTCCACCTCGGCGACGCGCCACGTCGCCGTGTTCACCGCGTAGAAGCGTCGTCCGTCGGGCGATGCCACGCCGTCGACGTAGCTCGGGGCGCCCAGGGCGATGTCGTCCAGGCTGACCTGATGGACGACGCCGCCGCTGCGCGGATCCCAGGTTACGAGCTTCGGGCTGTTGGGCTGCCCGTCGGGCGAGCACAGGCTGTAGCGCAGGTCTGACTGATCACCGACCGGTCCGGCCGGTCCGGGGAAGGCGAGCAGGCAGTCCGTCAACGGATCCGCCGTCGCGGGAACTCGGCGATGCTCCGCTACCGTCGCCAGCGTGTCCGCCCGCAGCACGGTCAAGCGGTAGCCGCTCCCAACCGGCGCCGACGTCGAGCGGATGGCCTGCTCCGCCAGGATCAGCTCCCGGCCATCAGGGGTCACGTCGAGCCGGGCCCAGAACACGTCGGCGGTGATGGCCCCGACCAGGTCGCGCTGCTGTACGACCTTACCGTCGGCCGGATTGACGCTCAGCACGTGGGCCATCCAGCCCTGGCCGAGCTGGCGTGCCCAGTAGACGTAGAGGCGGGAGCCGTCGGGGGCCGCTGCCAGCGAGGTCGCGATGGCCGGCTGGTCCGCGCTGCCAACCTGGACGCTCGCCCGGATGTCTCCGAGATCCAGGGCCACGACCGACGCGCCGGTCAACGAGTCGTTGACGTCGACCGTCAGGTGCCAGGTTCCGCCATAGAGGCTGGACACCGGTCCGGTAGCGGTCAACCTGGCCGCCCCCATCCACGACCGCTCGCCGACCTGGAGGAGCTGCTGGCCGCTGAGGGTGATGACGCTGCCGGTGCTTGGATCGAGGCGATAGAACGCACCCCAGGCGTCCGCGCGCAGGAAGACCGTGCTGCCGATCGACGCCTGCGGGACGTCGCTGGAAGGTGATACGACCAGGAACTCGCTGGTGGTCGCCGTCTGTCCGGTGGAGTCGATCGCCTGGACGTCGAGCCACCAGCGGCCGGGCTCGTTGAGGGCCACCTCGATCACGTAGTTCCCGGGATCGCCGGCCGGACGCCCGACCGTCGTCAGCACCGGGTCGGTTGGGCTCTGATCGTAGCTCGTCGCCGGGGCCCGCAGCTCGGCCGAGATCGACAGGCCGGGCACCGGCGCGCCCTGGTCGTCGACCACGTTGAAGCGCAGGGTCGCCACGTCCCCAACCGTCGGATCAGACGGTTCGAGCGTCGCCCCGCTGAAACGCCAGGGGGCAGCACTGGCGGCGGTCGGAACGGGCGCGATCCCCGCGACCAGCACCAGCATGAGCGCGACCACTGCCGCGCGGGACCAGTCCCATCCCCGCGGCCCGAGCCGGGTCATGACGAGCCTCTCCGCACCACGGACGACCGGCGCTCTCCTCCTCGCCTGTGGGACGCGGATCTACCCAACGATGTTCCGACGTCGATGCCCGGCACGCTCCACCACCGTGGCCGGGCCGCTCGACCTAGCCCAGCCGGTAGTCACCGGCGTGTGCCGCCTCCAGATAGCGCGCGAGCAGCTGGATCGTCCCCTGGATATCGTCGACCGAGGCCATCTCGTTCACCGTGTGGAGATAGCGCGTCGGCGTGGAAAGGGTGATCGCCGGCATGCCCGCTCGGGTGCGCTGCATCGCACCGGCATCGGTCCCGCCCCGCGCCAGGACCTCCAGCTGGTACTTGATGCCGTGCTGCTCGGCGACCTGGCGGAAGTGCCGCACCAGCCGGTGGTTGGGGATGTGCGAGGAGTCGAACACCTTGATCCCCACTCCGTCGCCGAGCTTGGCGACCCGCTCGGCCGCCTCGAAGCCCGGGATATCCCCGGCGATGGTGACGTCGAGCGCGACGCCGATGTCCGGGTCGACGCCGAAGGCTGCCGTGCCCGCCCCACGCAGCCCGACCTCTTCCTGCGTCGTTGCCACCGCCACGATCTCCGCCTGGTGGTCACCGAGCTGGCGCAGCGCCTCGATCATGATGAACACCGAGACGCGGTCGTCAAGCGACTTGCTCATGACGTTGTGGCCGACGCGTTCGAGGGTGCGGTCCATCGTGACCATGTCGCCGATCTCGACCTTGCTCCGGACCTCCTCGGCGCTGAGGCCGAGGTCGACGTAGAAGTCCTGCAGCTTGAGCGGCTTGACCTCGTCGGGCTGTAGCACGTGGATGGGCTTGGCCCCCGGCATGAGCGCCCCGCGCAGCACCTCGCCGCCGTAGCCGTGGACCAGCACGCGCTGTGCCGCCAGCATGCGCGCGTCGAAGCCGCCCACGTTCTGCAGCCGCACGTACCCCTGGTCGTCGACGTGGCGGACCATGAACCCGATCTCGTCCAGATGCGCCGCAATCATGACCCGCGGTCCGCCGTTGCCGTGTTTCGTCGCGATGACGTTGCCCAGCGCGTCGACCCTGACCTCGTCGGCCAGGGCGCGCAGCTCCGCCGCCGCGATCTCGCGTGGCTGCTCCTCGCGTCCCGGGATACCGGGCGCCTCGCAGATCCGCTTGAGCAGATCGAAGTTGAGCTCCATCGTCCCTCCCCGAATCCCGAGAACCCCGAACGTGGTGGCGCGGCTTTCGATCGGCCGGTGTGCACATGCTAGCAGCGGCTCCGGTCCGCCGTCAAAGCGCGGGACCTCGAGGCGGCCTCGGCCGCCGGACACGGCGGAGCCGGCACGGCTCAGGATCCATCGGGATATCCAGCCGCGCGGCACCAGGGTCGCTCCGGCAGACGAACGGCATCGCTCGCCGGTCAGCCGAAACAGATCACGGCGCCGCGAACGCCGGGGCTTAGTCACGAATTCGGCCGAATCACTTGACACACGATTTCGTTCGCCGGAGGATGAGTCGAATCTCATACGTATTCGGCAGAAGACTGCCGGGTCGCTGTCCGCCAATGCGGTGCTTGCCTCTGCTCGGTGCGCGCGCCGCCCGCGGGGATTCGGGTCGACGGCCCACTACCGACTACGCGTGGCGCCGTCCAGCGAGTGCGCGGCCTGACGGAGGATGACCAACGCAAGGGATGGGGGCATACACCATGACGACGTCAACGGACCGTCTGGGGTGGGGCTGGTTCGCGCGCACCAGGAGCCGGGGCGGCCAGCAGCACTACCGCTGGAGCATCAAGACCGGTTCCGACGCGCCGGCTCAGTCGATCCAGCCGACCGCCCCCACGGTGACCACGATTAGCGCGCTGACAGCGGAGCCCATCCCCGCGGCGCTGCAGGGGGTGAAGGAGACGCCGCCGGGACCGGCGCGGACCTCGGGAGTCGAGAGCACCCTCTACACGCTCAACGTGTGGCTGCTGCGTAGCCACCCCGAAACGGACGGCGACTATCACCTGGTGCTGGGCGACGGCCAGGGCAACACCATGGTCGCGGAGATCCCCGATCCCACGCAGGTCGATCAGGGCGGCGCGTTCGCGGCCCAGATCGCGGCCGCGCGTCAGGCCTTTGACGCGCGGCATCCGGAGATGAAGCCCCTCGGGCAGATTCGTGGGGGAACCGGACGGCCTGGGCTGGTCGAGATCAACGAGCAGGTGCAAATCACGGGTGTCGGTTTCTTCGACTTCATCCACGGACAGGACGGCGTCGCCGGGAACGGAATCGAGCTCCACCCGGTCGTGGCCATCACGTTCTCCTAGCCTCGACCCCGCGGAGGCCATCCGGGTTAGGGGTCCACGCCGTCGATGGTGCCCCCCGCGGACACCGTGGCCGATCCGCTCGTGAAACAGTTGACTCACTGAATCGCCTCGAGGGCGGGCGAACGACGAAGGGTGCGGCATGAGTACGCCACAACCACCGCGGCCGGCGACGGTGAAAGACAACCCTCAGGGCGAGCGCGGCAGTGCGCCAGGCCTGGAGCACGCCCTCATCCGCCAGCGCATCTTCGTCTACAACCTGATCGTCGTTGCGGTGCTGGTCGGACTGGTCTGGTGGTACTTCACCGGTCGCCCCTGGTCCCTTTCGCGGGCGATCCCGGACGTCCTGCGTGGCGCGCCGATCTACGCGGTCTGGTTTGGCGCGCTGGGTGGGGTCGTCATCAGCTTGAAAGGCGTCTACGATCACGGGCCGGCCGAGTGGAAGACGCAGTGGGACCTGTGGCACATCGGCCGTCCCTTCAGCGGCGGTATCGCCGGCGGCGTCACCTACCTGCTGCTCCTGGTCGTCAGTAAGAGCCAGCCGTCCGTCCCGGTCGCGCTCGCCGCGGCCTTCGTCGTCGGGACCCAGGAGCGGACGTTCTTCAACTTCCTGAAGGAGGTCGGGCGCCTGGTCCTGCAGGTGCCGGGGGATCAGTCTGGCGCCAGCATGGCGATGGATCGGGTCTCCCCGACCGGCGGAGCCGCCGGCGCGACGCTCTCGATCGTCGGACGGGGATTTTCGAGCGGCGCGATCGTGCTGCTGGGCGACCGGCCACTGGAGAACGTCGTCGTAAACGCGGAGGGCACGGTCATCACCGGCCGGGTCCCCAAGAGTGTCGGATCCGGACTGGGTCTCCTCGTCGTCAATCCCGGCGGGGCGAACGCCTCACTCCCGGGCGTCTTCAGCTACCTTCCGCTCTCCCCGGCGAGCCTCGACTTCGGCAACTGCACCCTTGGGGCCACGAGTGTGCCCCTGCCCGTCGTCTTCACCAACACCGACTCCGTCGCGCGGAAGGTCCAGGTGTCGGTGACCGGCGACCCAAACTTCGTCATCGCGCGGAACACGTGCCAGGACGTCGCGCTCAACTCAGGGGAGATCTGCACGGTCGAGGTCCAGTTCCAGCCGGTAGGAGCGGCGGGGAGCAGAACCGCCAATCTCCAGGTCGTCACCGACGGTGGGGCCACGCTCACGGCCCCGCTCAGCGGGGTGGCCCTGGCGACCGCGCCGCCGTAGCGCCGGCAACCGTTCCCTACCTCCCTGTCGCGGCCACGGCACCGCGTCGCCAAAGCCTCGGGCGTCCGCTATCATCTGCCGGACCGCGGCGCGCGGCGATCACCGGGCCGGCGAGGAGGAGCGATGGCCGAAGCGATCGACGTCCGCCGCGTGCGGCAAGACACCCCGGGCTGCCTGGAGGTGGTTCATTTCAACAACGCGGGCGCGGCCCTCATGCCCCGCCCGGTCATCGACGCCACCATCGGCCACCTCGAGCTCGAGAGCCGCATCGGCGGCTACGAGGCAGCCGATGCCGCCGCCGACCGCGTCGAGGCGGTCTACGACAACGTCGCCCACCTGATCCACGCCGCGCCCGACGAGATCGCCGTCGTCGAGAACGCCACCCGCGCCTGGGACATGGCCTTCTACAGCGTGTCGCTCCGGCCGGGCGACCGCATCCTGACCTCGATGGCGGAGTACGCCAGCAACGTCATCAGCTTCCTCCAGGTCGCCGCGCGCACCGGCGCACGGGTCGAGGTGGTCCCGAACGACGAGCAGGGCCAGCTGTCGGTCGAGGCGCTGCGCGGCATGATCGACGACCGCGTCCGCCTGATCGCCGTCAGCCACATCCCGACCAATGGCGGACTGGTCCAGCCGGCCGCGGAGATCGGCCGGGTGGCACGCGCCTCCGGTGCCCTCTACCTGCTCGATGCCTGCCAGTCGGTCGGGCAGGTGCCGGTCGACGTGGAGGCGATCGGCTGCGACATGCTCTCCGCGACGAGCCGGAAGTACCTGCGCGGACCGCGCGGGGTCGGCTTCCTCTACGTCCGGCGCGGCGTCGTCGAGCGCCTGGAGCCGCCCTTCCTCGACCTGCACGCGGCGACCTGGGTGGCCCCCGACCGCTACGAGATTCGGGGCGACGCCCGCCGCTTCGAGAACTGGGAATGCAACGTCGCCGGCAAGCTCGGCATGGGAGTGGCCGCCGCCTACGCCATGGCCATCGGCATCGAGGCCGGCTCGCTGCGGCTGCGCGCCCTCGCCGAGCGGCTGCGCGAGCGCATTGTTGCCATCCCGGGCGGTCACGTCCACGACCTGGGCGCGGTGCGCGGCGGGCTCGTCACCTTCACGCTGGACGGCCTGGACGCCGGGACGATCAAGGAGCGGCTGGCGGCGGAGCGCGTCAACGTCACCGTCTCCAGCGTCTTCTCGACCCGCTACGACATGACGGCGCGGGGACTCGAGCTGGTCGTGCGCGCCTCTCCCCACTACTACAACACCGAGGAGGAGATCGACCGGGTCGCCGCGGCGCTCGAGCGCATGGCGTGACGGGGCTCAGGTCATGACAAGTACCGCAGGTTGACTCATCGCCGCCGCCCGGGTATAACAACACGCGTACCCGGGAGGGCAAGCATGAGTGAGCTTCGGGGCGGTCCGGTCCCGCTCTACCAGCAGTTGGCCCAGCGTCTCCGCCGGCAGATCACCGAGGGCACCTACCGTCAGGGCGAGCGGCTGCCTTCCGAGGCGGATCTCTGCACCCAGTTCGGCGTCAGCCGGATCACGGTCCGCGCTGCTCTCGATCAGCTCGTCGACGCCGGGCTCCTCTGGCGTCAGCGCGGCAAGGGCACTTTCGTCACGGCGCCGCTGGTCGAGCACGAGCTCATCCGCCTCACCGACTTCGTCGAGGACATGGCCGGTGCCGGCATCAGCCCGGCGTCGCGCATCACCCATCTGGGCGAGGAGCTGGCCTCGAGCGACGTCGCGCACGAGCTCGACCTGGCTCCACATACCTCCGTCGTCCGGCTCGACCGCCTGCGCCTGGCCGACGACCGCCCGATCGCCTTCGACGTGACCTATCTGCCGCTGCGCTACGGTCGCCTGCTCAACCGGGAGGCGCTGGAGCGCGAGACGATCTACCATCAGCTCGAGCAGCAGTATCAGATCCCGGTCGTCTCCGGGACGTTCCTCATCGAGGCCGGCAAAGCGACCGCGGAGCTGGCGGAATCCCTGGAGATTGAACGCGGCGCGCCGGTGCTCGTGATCCGCCGCACCTCCTACACCGAGGGGCGCGACCCGATCTACTACCAGCAGCGCTACTACCGCGCCGACCGGGTGCGTTACCGGGTCGAGCTCGACCGGCAGTTCCCGGGAGACCGCTCGCGGCTCACCGAGTTCGTGCCGGTCTTCGATCCCCAGCAGTAGACGGCGCCATTCACGCCACCATCCACTGAGCGCCGCGGTTCGAGCAGCCGAGCAGCGCTGCGCGCTGATGCGCCCCGGTCCCTCTGGTATCCTCGACCTGTTTGGTCGGCGGCGCGGGTCAACGATCCCCCTGGCGCGGCGGCGGGCCCGCGGGCACGCGGGCGGATGAAGGAGTCCAGGCACATGGCGGGCGAGCGCATCGGATTCATCGGCGTGGGCGCGATGGGGATGCCGATGGCCCGGAGGCTGGTCGCCGCGGGGTACTCCGTCTGCTTTACCAGCCGCCGGCCCGCGGCGATCCGGCGGCTGGTGGCCGACGGCGCCACCTCGTTGCCCACGCCGCTGGTCGTCGCCGACCAGAGCGACGTGGTCATGAGCTGTCTGCCTTCGGACGACGAGCTGTTCCAGGTCTACCTGGGCCCCGAGGGCGTCGTCGAGCACCTGCATCCGGGGGCGACGATCGTCGACTTCAGCTCGGCCTCGCCGATGATCATGCAGCGCATCGAGGCCGAGGCCCAGGCGGGCCAGGTCCGGGTGGTCGACGCGCCGGTGAGCGGCGGCGTCTTCGGCGCGGAGCACGGCACGCTGACGATCATGGCCGGCTGCGCCGAGGAGGTGTTCGTCGAGGTCCGCCCGCTACTGGAGGCACTCGGCAGCAGCGTCTACCACGTCGGCGACGTCGGGATGGGCAAGGTCTTCAAGCTGGTCAACAACATGCTGAACGGCACGGCGCTGGTGCTGGTCGGTGAGGCGCTGTCGCTGGCCGCCAAGGCAGGCGCCGATCTCGGGTTGCTC
>DATKRJ010000002.1:0-3420 GCA_035532355.1 Thermomicrobiaceae bacterium
TCCGACAGGCGCTCCACGGCTGCGGCGAAAGACTCGCTTGCCTGCTCGAAGCGCTCGGCCAGCTCACGGGCGCGCGCGGACATCGCGACCTCCTCTCGGCCACTGAGTCCCGCTCAGGCTGGGACGTCAGGTCGCCGCATCTTCGAGCCCGTCCGGCTCCCCCCTGGCCAGTCGCGCGAGCGGCATGAGCAGGCGCTCGACCCGCTCCCGCGGCACGCTGAGAATCCACGACTCCCGGTCATCCCGGCTCGCGGTTAGCAGCACGGAGCTGCCGGCGTGGTCAAGGCAGGCGCCGCAGGAATACTCCACCCCACGACGCCAGAACCAGAACGGGTGCGACGCACGCCGGATCGTGAAGCCGCGATCCATCTCGACGAAGCGGTGGAGGTAGACGCGACGACCGTCCACGTAGGTCACCTCGTGCGCGACGAAGAGGTAGCCGTCACCGAACGGGAACGGCGGCGCCGAGCCGCGATAGCGGCCGAGATTGACCTCGGGGATGGCGCGGAAGACCTCGCCGCAGACCCCGCTGTCGGGGTCGGGCTCCAGGATCACGGTCGGGTCGCAGGCGTAGAGCACCAGCAACCGGTCGTCGTGCACGAACGGGAGCCAGTTCTTCTCGTCGGGCCGGCGACCGGCGTAGTCGAGCGGCGCCAGGTGCTCGACCCGTGTGCCGGTTGGGTCGAGACGGCCAAGCACCAGGCTCGGGTGGCCCGGCGGCCCGAATGCCCAGCTGCCCGCCGTGAACCACCAGGCGTCGCGCCAGCGCACCAGGCGCAGATCCTCCAGGCCGTGGATCCCGCCGGGGTCGACCTCGAGCGGGGCGACGCGCTCCACGAGCCCATCGTCGATCGCCGCGCCTGCCGTTAGGCGGAGATCCCGGTCGAGCCAGAGGGCCGCGTTGCGCGACCGGATCAGGCCGTCCGGCTCCCGCGACACGTAGCGCACACCGCCCGCCTGATCGTAGGAGTGCAGCCGGTTGAGCACCAGGTAGCCGTCGCCGCTCGCATGGATGGCGGCGTTGCTCGCCGCGTACCCGGGAAAGCGGAGCTGGGGTGGGATCTCGACGGGGACGGCGCGGGCCACGTCGAGCTGCTCCGCGTAGTGGGTGACGTTGCTGCCGGCGAGGTCGCGCACGCCCGGCGAGATGCCGCGGCGGTGGAGCAGCGCCTCGCACGCGGCCGCGCCCCGCGCGTGCTCGCCCGTGTAGTAGGCCGAGATGGAGAGCTCCTCGAGCGGTCCCTCGCCGTAGGCGGGCGCCTCGATGAACAGGCGGTCGGCGTCGGGCCAGGGGATGCGCAGGCCCCGCTCGGCCGCCAGCACCGCGAGGTGGTGGCTGCCGCGCACGCGGGCGGCACGGGCCAGCTGGTAAAGCGGCTCGGCCCGCCGCGGCCGCCGCTCCCAGGCGGCGAGCAGCTCGCCAACGCCACGCTCCCACTCGCCCAGCTCGAGCGAGCAGAGCCCGGCCCGGTACGCGGCATACCAGGTCTCCTCCTTCCAGCCGGCGGCACCGGACCGCACCGCGTACAGCCGGCGAGCCTCCTGGTAGCGCCCGGCGTCCTCGTAGGAGCGGGCGAGGTAGAAGACGGTGCGGGCGGCGTCCGTCGCTACCAGGTCCCGCTCGAGGAGGGCGATCTCGCGCGCGAGCTTCCCGGGGCGGGAGCCGCCGTCGGCGAAGTGGAACAGGGAGAGGGAGTCCAGCCGGGGGCTGTCGCCTGCGCCGTCGGCCGCCCAGTACTCGTGGGCGCCGCCGCGGCACACCCAGTCGAGCGACAGCCGGGCGAGGGTCAGTGTCTCGTAGCGCAACGACCCGTACTCCTGCGTGACGTGGTAGGCGTCGGCCTCCAGGCAGGCACGGTCGAACCCGGGGCCGATCCGGAGCACGATGTCGGCGTCAATGAAGAGCGCGTAGGCGCGCTCGAAGTCCCACGCGAGCTGACGGGCGAGACCCTGCGTCGCGGCGAACGCCCGGCTGCGGTTGGCACCGAAGTCCACCCAGACGTGGTGGTGGACCTCGTGCGGGATGCCGGCCGCGGTGAGCAGCGAGCGGGCGACGTCCGGCGTGCCGTCGCTGGAGCCGGTGTCGCAGATGCAGGCGGCGTCGATGACGGGGAGCACCGAGTCGAGGCAGCGGCCCAGCACGGCGGCCTCGTCACGGGTGATCATGCAGAGGATGACGCGCGCGCTCACGGCGGACCGGCCCGGAACGACCGTTACCGAACTGTCGCTCGTCACGTCAGACGATCCACGTCGGGCCGATCCGGCTACGACGGACGACGGCGGGCCCCGGGCCCCGGCCAACCACGCCGGTTACCCACTCACACCTACGGACCGGTAGGGCCAGTCGCACCGGTGGGTCCCGTTGGCACGATCGCGCCGGTCGGACCCGTCGGGCCGGTGGGTCCCGTCGGTCCCGTGTCACCGGTCGGGCCGGTCGCACCGGTGGGCCCCGTCGGACCGGTCGGACCCGTCGGGCCGGTCGCACCGGTGGGCCCCGTCGGACCGGTCGGACCTGTCGGGCCGGTGTCACCGGTCGGGCCGATGGCGCCGGTCGGACCCGGCGCGCCCAGCGCGGAGGCGTCGACGATCAAGTAGGCGAACGGGGTCGGCCGCAGGGCCGGCACGGAGATGTGCAGCACGAATCCCTGACCGGGCAGCGGGACGACCCAGAAGCCGAATACGCCAGAGATGCAGGGGTTCCCGAGCCAGGTGACCGCGATGAAGCTGGTCGCCGTCACCGCCGGCTGGGAGACCATGACCGAGGTCATGTAGAGCGGCATCGTCCCGGTACCGGAGATGGCGCCGCTCGCCGGCACCGCGGCCGCGCCCAGCGGCCGCGCCAGGCCGAGGCCGAGCGCGCCGACCGCGGCCGCGCCGAGTCCCAGCGCCCGACGACGGCTGAATGCGGGCTCGGTCGCGGTGCCATCCGCGGGGGCGGCCTCGCCCCCAGCCGCTGGGTTCGACAGCGGATTTCGACGATCGTCGGTCATGGTCGCCCTTCTCTCCGGCAGCGGAGTCGCCCGGGGTCACCGCCCTACGCGGTAGACGCAGCCCATCCGGCGCAGCGGTGCCCGGTGTCAATTCGTGCCGTGGTCTCGCTGAGCAGAGCGTACGGGAGCGTCCGGACATGTGTCAAGTGGACGGGCGTCATGCGTGGCTCGTCTGTCGAAACGAGCTTCAAGCCCGCTCCTTCCCCTCGGTGACGTGATTCCCTATCCCGTACCATTGCCCGGCCACCCACACCGGCGCTGGTCCAGCCCGGGGCAGGTTCGCGACCTGCCCGGCAGCGACTGGGGGTGGGCAGCCCGACGCCGCCCGCCGGTCAGCGCTCGTAGAGCTCCGACCAGCGCTGGTTCTCGTCCTTGGCCTGGGCCAGCAGCTCCGGCTCCAGCAGCAGGTCGAGCGCGGTGAGCGCCATGG
>DATKRJ010000003.1:0-17745 GCA_035532355.1 Thermomicrobiaceae bacterium
GCGTGACCTCTGGGGAACGCTCCAGTCGCACCAGATCGTGGTCTCCATCGTGCCCGGGGCGACGGTCGCGCAGTTGGTGGAGGGGCTCGACCACCGCGCCGTGGTGCGGTCCATGCCGAACACCCCGGCGCAGATCGGCGCCGGGGTGACGGTCTGGTACCCATCGGGGGCGGTCGGCGGAGCCGGCGAGGAGCTGGTCGCGGCCGTGCTCAGCGCGATGGGCCTGGCGGTGCGAGTGGACAGCGAGGACGCTATCGACATGGCAACGGCGCTGAGCGGCACCGGTCCGGCGTACGTGTTCCAGGTGATGGAGGCGCTGATCGACGCCGGGGTCCACATGGGCTTCCCGCGCAAGGTGTCCGAGCAGCTCGTCCACCAGACGATGCTGGGTTCGGTGCTGTTCGCCCGCGAATCCGCTAGGCACCCGGCCGAGCTGCGCAACATGGTCACCACGCCGGGCGGCACGTCGGCCGCGGCCATCTACCAGATGGAGAAGGGCGGGCTGCGCACGGTGATCGCGCAGGCCGTGTGGGCCGCCTACCGCCGCGCCCAGGAGCTCGGGCAGGGCCGCAAGAGCGCGGGCCCGGATCTCCTGTAGGCAAAGACCGGTTCACGTCAGGCGAACCCGGCGGGCGGTGCGGAGACGCACCGCCCGCCGCGTCTGGTATCGACGGTGTGAGGAGGTCACGGACAGCGTCGAGCGCGCCCGACGTCTCTCGAGCCGCGCTACGGATTGGCCGCCGGAGCGATGATCTTGTAGACCGTCCCGCTGCCGGCATCGGCCACAAAGAGCGAGCCGTCCAGGCCCACGGCCAGTGCCGTTGGGCGCACGAAGCCGGTCGCGAAATCGACCAGGTCGGGCGGAGAGACATTGTTGCGGCTCACGGAGCGGACAACGCTCCCACCGTTGCCGCTGACCGTGGCGGCGAGGAGCGTGTCGGGCGGGACCCGGGGCCAGAGCGCGCTGTTGAACCAGAGCACCGCGGTGACGGAGGCCCCCTCGGCGAACTTGGCCGCGATCTGGCCACTGGTGACGTCGAGCTGCGGCGCGGCACCGGTCCCGGCGGTCCCGGGGCCCAGCGGGTACTGCAGCAGCGTCGCGTTGCCGTCGCCGGTGCGGTCGACGACGTAGAGCTGGTGCTGGAAGACGGTGCCCGGCCCGGGCGAACTGAAGCCCTGTCCCGTCGAGATGAGACTCCCGGTTGGGGAGATCATCATGACGACGTGCGGCCGGCCGTCCGGCAGGCGTGTGCCGGCGACGAACAGCTGGCCCTGGGCGTCCAGGATTGGCGCGCCCCGCGAGCCGGCGGCTGGCTCGACGGACTGGGTCAGGTACTGCTGGTGATCGGGCGAGCCGGCCAGGTTGTAGTCGTCATAGCGCATGACGCCGTTGTCGACGGCTACGTAGACGGAGTTTCCGACGACGGCGATGCCACGCGGGTTGGCCAGCCCCTGGGCGAAGACCGTCACGTTCTGGACGGAGCCGTCGGCGCGCTCGCTAGCGACGAACAGGATCCGGCCCTCCTCGGTCAAGATCCAGAGTCTGCCGTCCGGGCCGATGGCGAGCCCGATGGGGGTGCCCAGCCCCTGCGCGTAGACGCCCGCCTTGAAGCCCGACGGGACGGCGATGCCGCTGGCCTGGGGGCCGGCGAGCGGGTCCGGCCACCGCAGCGCCGGATCGGTCCCGTAGCGCCAGCGATAGTAGTCGCTGCCGATGTTGGTCACGGTGAAGCGCTGGTCGGGTGAGAGGGACGGGGTGTAGACCAGGATGCGACGCTGGAAAACCTGGATCAGCGACGGGAGCGCCACGTCGTTACGGCGGATGATCGTCCAGTAGGGCTCGCTGATCGGATAACCCATCGCGGCGACCCAGTCGACGCTGCCAAACGGCTGGGTGCTGAAGAACGTGACCGTGACGTCGGGCAGGTTGTGCCCGGTGGCGACCACGAAGGCCGCCGCGCGTATCGCTATCGGCGGCGGACCCGCGGTCGGCACTCCCCGGCTGTCGATCCACTTGACTGAGAGGACGCCCGTACCGACGAGGCTGTCGACCCGCTGCCCGACCACGGCAGCCAGGGCGGCGTAGGTGGGCACGCGCGGATCCGAGTCCCCGCCGTCGATGGGGGTGGCGGGAGGTGCCTGAGGCGTGGTGACCCGATCTCCGAGCTGGACCTCACCGGTGGTCATCTCCTGTGCCAGCAACCCCTGAGTGACCGTCGGCTGAGTGCTGTCGCCGGGCGCCGTGGCGAGCTCCATGCGGCCCCGATCGAAGTACTGCACGACGCGGCGGCCGTCCGGCGCATCGGCGTACGGCTCGACGCGCCACGCGAGCGGCTCGCTGCCCCACAGATCGAGCTGGGCCGCCGAGGCGGACTGTTCGGCCCAGGTCGACTGGAACGCCGGGTTGGCGAAGGGCGGGGTGGTGGCGTGCTGGATCGGCAGCAGGCAGACGCCGATGAGGGTGGCGATCAGGAGGGCAATGACCTGCTTCACGGCTCCATGCTTCGCTACGGCGACTCTCGAGACGCCCGGCCGCGGCTGGGCCGGGCGTGCGTCCGGTGCTTGGTCCGGGGCGACGGCTGGCCGTACCCCGTTGCCCTATACTGTACAACGCACACCCGGGGGCCGGGGTGCCGCGCAGTGGCGGAGGGGGGACGATGCTGCCGGACGACGTCGAGGCGATCGTCTTCGATCTCTACGGCACGCTCCTTGACGTGGAGGGCCTGGAGGCGACGGTCCAGCAGGCCCTGCCGGGCGTGGGCGGGCTGGTCCGGCTGTGGCGGGCCAAGCAGCTCGAGTACGCCTTCATCCGCACGCTGGCATGCCGCTACATCGACTTCTGGGCCGTCACCGGCGATGCGCTGGACGACGCGTGCGCGCGGCTGGCACTGACGCTGGATCCGGCGGCCCGCGACCACCTGATGGACGGCTGGAATCGGCTCGAGCCGTTCCCGGACGTGGTGCCGGCGCTCGACGCGCTAAGCGTGCGTCCACTGGCGGTCCTGTCGAACGGGAGCCCGACGATGCTGGAGCGGGCGCTGACCGCCGGTGGGCTACGCAGCCGCTTCGGCCACGTCTTGAGCACGGACCTGGTGCAGCGGTTCAAGCCCGATCCGGCGGTGTACGCGCTCGCGCCGGGCCATCTCATGGTCCCGGCCCGCCGCTTGCTGTTCGTGTCCGGCAACGGTTTCGACGTGGCCGGCGCGGGACAGTTCGGCATGCGAGTCGCGCGCCTCGACCGCGCCGGAACGCCGCTCGATCGGCTGGGCGTGGAGCCGGACATGACGCTACGCTCACTCCACGAGCTCGCCAGTTGACCGCCCGAGGGAGGGACACCCACGACAGTGAGTAGCCATTGCCTGTCCCAATGGACAGGCTTATCCTGTGCCGTGGGCGGATGGACCGGTGGCGACGGGTCCCGATACTCGTGCCGAGGTCCGAAGGTCTACCGGGTCCGTCGTCATAGCGTCATGAGCGGTGAGCGGCAGTGAGGCGATCGTCTTGACCCGTCGCGACTACCAGTCCAACTTCTCCGCCACGGCGGCCGGGCGCCTGGCGGCGCGCCGGCAGGAGGTTGCGACGGCCTGGGCGATGCTGCTCGATTCCATCTGGGGTCCCGAATCGCGCTGCTGGATGACGCCGGACCGTCTCGAACGCTGCGTGGCGGCCTTCACCGCCGGACTCAGCGACGCCGACCTCCCCACGGCGTGCTGGGCCGGCGCGATCGCCGCGCCGGAGCAGGTCGCCGAGGTCGCGACGGCGATGGGGCTGTTCGTCGAGGCGATCCGTCGGGGTACCGACGTCGGGCGGCAGCACGACAGTGACGCGGCGAGCCTCATGGCCGCCGCGTTTCATTTCACCCGGGCGGCCACACAGGCCGCCCTGGGGGCGCCCGCTATGGTCGGGCCCACCGCCGCGCCGAACGGGCACCGACCCGACCCGGAAGTGGTACGGGCACGCCGGAGCAACGCGATCGGTGTGCTGAGCGACATCGCCCGGGCAATGCGCGCCGCGGGCGACATCGAGGCGCTATTCGAGCAGGTACACACGGCCTGTCGGCAGATGATCGATGGTGCCGACTTCAGCATCGCGCTCTACGACCCCGACGCCGGTACGGTGGTGCCGCGCCTCGTCTATCGGTCGGGCGAGCGCCGGCGCGATCTCGAGGGCCGGCCGACCTCGCATTCGTTGGGCGGGGTCGTCGCCGAGACACAGCAGCTGCTGGTCGTGGCCGACTACGCGGAGGCATGCGCGGAGCGTCAGCTGCTGCCTGAGCCAGAGGTTTTCGGGAGCGGTCGGCTCGGCTGGATGGCGGCGCCGATGGTCGTGGGCGGGCGCAGCGCCGGTGTCATCTCCGCGGTCTGCCCCCGGGGACCGTTCACGACACTCGAGGCGGACCTGCTCTACGGCATCGCCCAGCACGCCGCGGCGGCCCTGGAGAATAGCCGGCTGCTCGAGGCACATCACCAGCGGCTGCGGCAGCTGAAAGCCGTCAACCGGTTCGGCCGCCAGATAGCGGGGCAGCCCGACGCCGAATCGGTGCTGACGACTGCGGTGGAGCTGACGCGAGAGCTCGTCGGCTCTGGGGTAGTCTCGCTGTTCCTGGTGGAAGAGGGCAGCGGCGATCTCCTGCTGCGGGCGCAGGCGTGCCCCGATTCCGCGGCGCACCCACTGGGCATGCGCATTCGCCGCACACCGCCGAGCACCGTGGCCCGCGCCGCCGACAGCGGCCAGGCGGTACGGGTCGGCGAAGCTGCCGGCCACTGCTGCTCGGTCGCGGACCCGCGGACGCAGGCGACCCGCTCGGAGGTCGCGGTGCCGATCCTCCGCGACGACCAGCTTTTCGGCGTCCTCGACGTTCAGAGTCCCGTCCCGAAGGCGTTCGACGAGCACGACATCACGACGCTGCGCACCATCGCGGATCAGATCGCGCTGGCGCTCGACAACGCTCGCCTGCTGGCGGCCGAGCGTGAGCGTAGCCGCGCGCTCGCGCTAATGCTGTCGACGACCCAGGCAGCGGGGTCGTCGCTGGTGCTCGACGAGGTGCTGCAACGGGTGGCCGAAGGGCTGGGCGCCGCCGCGGGCGTGTCCGACTGCGCCATCTACCTGTTGGATGAGGACGCCGCGGCGCTCCAGCCGGCGGTCGCCGTGGCCGGCCCGGACTCGACGGTACCGCGCGATCGGCTGCTGCGGGCGCCCCGTGCACTCGAGGAGATGCTGCTGGCTCGCTGGGCACTGGTCTGTGCGGAGCCGTGCGGAGCCGGGTGCTCGTGGGAGCCGACGCTCGTCGATGCCGCGACGCTGGGGTTGCCGACCGGCTCGACCGCGCTGGCGGTGCCACTGGTCACCAAAGGCCGGCTGCTCGGCGCGGCGCTGGTCATCGGCTCCGACCCGGCGGGATTCCGTTCGGAGCGGCTGGAGCTGATCCGTGGCGTCGCTGACTCGGCCGCGTTGGCGGTGGAGAACGCGCGGCTCTACGCGCGAGCCCACGGCCTGGCGATCGCCGAGGAGCGCGGGCGCCTGGCGCAGGAGATCCACGACACGCTGGCGCAAGGGCTGGCGGCGATCTCGCTGCGGCTCGACCTCGCCGACGCGCATCTGGCGACCAAGCCCGAGCTCGCGGCCGAGGCGGTTCGCCGGGCGCTCGACCTGACCCGTCAGAACCTGGAAGACGCCCGCCGCTCGGTGTTGGATCTGCGCGCCGCCCATCTGCACCGTCTGTCGCTGCCGGACGGGCTCCGCCGGCTAGCGTCGGCGCTGGCGAGCGAGACCGGGGCGGCGGTCGACTTCGCGGCGGACGGCCCGATCGGTCGGCTGTCGGCGCGCGTGGAGATCGGCCTGTTCCGCATTGCCGAGGAGGCGCTGAGCAATGTGCGGCAGCACGCGTCCGCCGGCCGGGTGCGCGTCGCGCTGATGGCGAGCGGTGACGCGGTGGTGCTGACCATCGAGGACGACGGCTCCGGCTTCGACTGGCAGGCGCGGTCCCGTGCCGGTGGCCCAGGCTTTGGCTTGCTCGGGATGCGTGAGCGCGCCCGCCTGCTGCGGGGTGCCCTGACGATCCGGAGCACGCTGGGTCAGGGCACGCACCTGCAGGTGCGGGTGCCCTACGAGCGGGCACCGGTCGTGGCGGTCGCGGGTGGGGAGGCGATCGCGTGATCCGAATTTTGGTCGTGGATGACCACCCGGTCGTTCGCGAAGGGCTGGTGGCGATCCTGGAGGCCGAGGACGGCCTGGCGGTGGTCGGGGAGGCAGGGGACGGCCAGGAGGCGGTGCGCCAGTATCGCGCGGTCAAGCCGGACATCGTGCTGATGGATCTGGCGATGCCCGGGGTCGACGGCGTGCAGGCCATCCAGCAGATTCGGGAGATCGACCCGGCGGCCAGGGTGGTGGTGCTGACGGCCTACGACACTGATGACCGCATCCTGCAGGCGGTCCAGGCGGGGGCCTCCGGCTACTTGCTCAAAGGGGCTCCCCGCGAGGAGATCTACCGCGCGGTGCGTGTGGTGGACCTGGGGGGATCGCTGCTGGAGCCGGCGGTGGCCGGGAAGCTCCTCAACCGGGTCGGTGGCATCCTCCGCGGCGAAGGCATCGAGGAGCAGTTGACGCCTCGTGAGCTGGATGTGCTGACGCTAATGGCCCGAGGCTTCCGCAACAAGGAGATCGCCTACGACCTCCACATCACCGAGCGGACGGTGAAGTTCCACGCCAACGCGATCTACCGCAAGCTCGACGTCGGCGGTCGCACCGAGGCCGTGAGCAAGGCGATCCAGCGGGGACTCGTCCGGCCGTAGTCGCCCCGGCGTCGCCTGACCGACGCGATGCGTAGCGTCGAGGGGGCGAAACCCCGCCGTTCCGCGTAACCATCCTGGCAAGAATCGTCTATGATTAGGTGGGCTCCGCCCCGTTTGGCGCGGAGCAGTGGAGAGTGCCGGGGCGAGACCCGTCCGGGTTCGGGTTCCCCTGTCTTCTCGACACGCATCGAACGCAGGAAGGAGTGTTGGGCATCTGATGAGTGACGGCCACATGCCGCGACGCGCGCGTCAGTTCCAGCCGGACGATCTGGATCGCCAGGTCATTCGACTGCTGCGCGCGGATGGACGCCGGAGCAATCGCGAGATCGCGCGCCGGCTGAACGTGCCTGAGGCCACGGTTCGCTACCGCGTCCGCCGCCTGATCGAGAGTGGCATCTTGAAGATCACGGCGTCGGTAGACCCGGCGCACCTCGGCTACGCGTTGACCGCCGTGATCAGCGTCCAGGTCGAGCCTGAGCGCATCTCCCGGGCGGCCGAGATCATCGCCGACATGCCGGAGGTGATGTGGGCCGCGATCACCGCCGGTGCGCACGACATCATGCTGATGGCTTCCTTCCGCAATCAGGAAGAGATGTTCGAGTTCCTGACCGACCGGCTGGCCCGGATTCCGGGTACGCTGCGCACCGAGACCTCGGTCGCGCTGCGCGTGCTCAAGAAGCAGCACGAGTGGGCGACCGACCTGACCTCGAAGGTCGAGATGGGCGAGGCCATCGCGACCGACTAGCCGCAGTTGTCGGCCGAGCGGCGAGGGAACGTCAGCGTGGCGACCTACGACGTGGTCACCTTCGGTGAGACGATGATTCGCCTCTCGACTCCGCTGGGCGAGCGGCTGGAGACGGCCGTATCGCTGGACGTCGGGATCGGCGGGGCGGAGTCAAACGTCGCGGTGGCGCTCTCGCGCCTCGGCCGGCGCACCGCCTGGGCCTCGGTGCTCCCCCGCAACGCGTTCGGAGAACGCATCGCGGGCGATCTCCGGCGCCACGGCGTGGACGTGTCGCACGTCAGCTGGGCAGAGCGCGGCCGGGTCGGTGTCTACTATCTGGACACCGGGGCAGCGCCGCGCCCAACCCACGTGCTCTACGATCGGGCCGGGTCGGCCGTGGCCCGCTGCGTGCCGGACAGCATCGATCCCGACCTGGCGGCGCGATGCCGGATCCTGCACCTGACCGGGATCACCCCGGCGCTCAGCCCGAGCTGCGCCGAGGTGACTCGGCGGCTCGCATGGCGCGCGACCGAGGCCGGTGTCCCAATCAGCGTCGACGTCAACTACCGCAGCCTGCTCTGGTCGCCGGACGTGGCGGCCGACATGCTGGGCCCGCTCTGTACCGCCGCCACCGTGCTGATCTGCGGTCGCGCCGACGCGCGCACGCTGTGGGGGCTCGAGGGCAGCGACGAGGACGCGGTGCGAGCGCTGTCGGCGCGCTTCGGCGCGGCGACGACCGTGCTGACGACCGGGGACGAGGGGGCCGTCGCGCTCACCCAGGACGGCACGCTCTACCGCGAGCCGGCGGTGGCGACGGTGGTGATCGATCGGGTGGGCGCCGGCGACGCGTTCGCCGCCGGGTTCCTTCACGGGTATCTCGACGGTGACGTGGCCCTCGCGCTCCGTCTGGGGGTGCGCCTGGCCGCGCTCAAGATGACAATACGCGGCGACCTCGCGGTGGTCGGCGCCCACGAGCTGGCGGCGCTGGTCGGCCCCGCACTCGGGGGCACCATCGTGCGCTGACCGTCACGGTCAGGGCAGCTCCTGACTCTGGAAGCGCCCGTGATAAGCGGCGCTGCCCACGCACTCCTCGAGGATGATCTGGCAGATCGCCGTGCCGGGATGAATCGCCAGCGGGATCGGGCCGGCGTTGTTCATCTCGAGTACCTGCTTGGCATGGGCGATCCCAGGCTGCATGAAGTTCGCCGTCACGTGGACCATCAGCCCGATGCGCGCGAAGCGGCTGCGCCCCTGGATCCAGCCGCATATGTCGTTGGGAAGGGTGATGCGCTCCTCGGTGACGCCGTGGATGGCGTGACCCGGCAACAGCAGGAAATTGTCCTCGACCTCGATGACCTCGGTGATCGCGCGGTAGTCCGCGTCGTCGGTGACGTGGAAGATCTCGCGGGCGGTGCGGAAAACGCGGAACTGGCGGCCCAGGTGCAGGTCGACCGAGGCGGGGCCGACCTGCCGGGGGTCGAACGGGTCGATCCGGATGGTGCCCGCGGCGACGTGGCGCAGGATCTCGGAGCGGGTAAGCACGCCCACGTCACGCTCCTTCGGGCGGCTCGCCTCGCTCCGGGTGGGGAGGCGCCGTAGGCTGATCGGCCTCCCCAGCCGCGTCGGCGAGGTCGGTGCCGGGCTTGGGCACGTCCGACCGCGACTCGATCGCGCCCCCGGCCGGTGACTCCGTGTGGAACGGCTCGACGGCCGTGTCTGCCGCAGTCGCGCGGCCGGACGACGCCTCGGTGGGCTCTGCGGGCTCCACAGGCCGCTCGACCGGCTCCTCCGCTGACGCGGGCAGGTCGCTCTCGGGAGCCGTCGGCTCGACCGGCTGCTCCGAGGCCTCGGACTCTCCGGCGGCGGGGACAGGCTCGGACGTGGGCAGCTCTCCGGCCCCGACGGCCTCCGGCTCCTCGGGCAGCGGCTCCGGCTCGGCGATGGGCTCCGGTTCGGGCAGGCGGATCTCGGGCGCGGCAATCAGCCCAAGCTTCCGCGCGGACCAGGCCGCCAGCGCGAGCAGACGGGCGTCGCCGCCGCGCCGGCCGACCAGCTGGCTTCCGATCGGCAGGCCGTCCTCGGTCAGACCGGTGGGGAGCGTGATCGATGGGGCGCCGACGAGCGTCCAGGGCGCCTGGAAGGCGCGGTCGCCGGTCGAGCGGCGCGGCGGGGCCGGATTCGACGCGGTCGGCAGCAGGAAGCCGTCGATTCCGGCCAGGGCCTCGTCGATGGCGCGGGCGATTTGCCGGCGCAGCCGTTGGGCCTTGAGCAGATAGGCGGCCGGGATCAGCTGCCCCGTCTCGATCGTGAGCCGGATGACCGGGCCGTAGCTCGCCGGATCCGCGGCCAGCGCCTCGGCGTGGACCGCCGACACCTCCGACGCCATGATGACGTGGTGGACGGCAAGCAGGACGTCGAGGTCGACGGGGAGCGACCGCTCCTCTACCGAGGCGCCCGCCTCGCGCAGCCGTGTGGCCACGTCCAGCAGGTGGTCGCGGACGGGCGGCTCGGCGCGCTCGAGGAACTCCGGCAGGAGCACGATGCGGGGCGCGGCCGGCCCGTCGGCGTCAAGATCGAGGGAGGTGCCCGACACGGCGCCGAAGACCAGGGCCACATCCGCGACCGTGCGCGCGAACAGGCCGACGTGGTCGAGGGACCAGGCCAGCGGGAGCACTCCGGCCCGGTCGACCCAGTTGAAGCTGGGCTTGAATCCGACGACGCCGCAATAGGCGGCCGGTCGGAGCACCGAGCCGGCGGTCTGGGTGCCGACGGCCAGCGGCACCATGCGCGCGGCCACGGCGGCGGCCGAGCCGGAGCTGGACCCGCCGGGGGTGCGCTCGGCGTTCCAGGGGTTACGGGTCGGGGCGGGATCACCGTGGGCGAACTGCGTGGTGTGGGTCTTCCCAAGGATGATCGCCCCGGCGGTCCGCAGCCGCGCGACGATCTCCGCGTCCCGCTCGGCAACGCGGTCGCGGAACGGCTCGAAACCGGCGATCGTCGGCAAGCCGGCGACGTCGATGATGTCCTTGATGCCCACCGGGACGCCCTGGAGCGGCCCGATTACCCCCTCGGCGACCCGATCGTCGCGTACCCGTGCCTCGGCGGCCGCACCCTGCGCGTCCAGAGTGGCCCAGGCCAGCACCTCCGGCTCGACCTCGGCCGCGCGGTCGAGCAGCGCGGCTACCAGGTCGCTGGCGGTCAGTTCGCGGCCACGGATCCCGGCGACGATCTCGGCGGCGGTCAGATCCCACAGCTCGCTCATGACGGGCGGCTACCTTCCGGCGCGTCGACGCCCGAGAGGTCCGGCGCCTCACCGGTGAGGGAGAGCGGCGCGGCCGCGATCCGGGCGAGACAGTCGGTCGTGTAGCCGACGAGGTCGAAGAGCTCGTTGGCGCGCATCGGGCCGAAGGCTTCCGCGGCCCGGCGCTGCAGGATCCGGCGGATCTCGGTCGGGGTCAGCCGCGGGTCGAGTCTCACGGTCTCATCTCTCTCTCACGTGAACGCCCGGCAGGTGCACGGGCGAGCGTAGTCTGCTGGAGGGCATCGCGGCGCGTCAAGGCGGACGACGATCGGGAAGCGGTCTTCCCATCGCGCAGGTCGCGCAGGCGTGAGCCGTCCACGACCGCGGCACTAGCGCGGCGGCGGTGCGGGTAAGAATTCCGGTGCCGGCGCGTCCAACCAGATAGCAGCGGGCGGACGCGCTCCCGGTTGGTCGACTCGCCGGCGATGGCGCGGGTCCATGCTATAGTGGGGCGGAGAGTTCCGCCCCGTCGACCCCCGGCGTGAGGCAACCCGCCGACAGCAACCGGTCGGCTCGGGGATGGGTCGTGGTAGGCAACAGGAGGAGGTAAGGTGTCTCAGGTTCGCATCACCGTCAGCCGGAACGGCTCGTACCATGTCGAGGGCGAGGTCGTGCTGCTCGACCACCAGGGCAACGAGATCCCCTTTGACGGCGAGGACTTCTGGCTGTGTCGCTGCGGTGGATCGCAGACCAAGCCGTTCTGCGACGGCACGCACCGCAAGATCGGCTTCCAGGGCCCGATCATGGTGCCGATCAAGCCGCGGGAGGCCGACACCACCGCCTAACGCGGCGAACGGATAGGGCACGGAGGCGGGGCGGCCGAGCCGGTCGTCCCGCTCGCGCGAGCAGGAGGGAGTGGGCAACGATGGCGCAGGTCGAAGGCTGGGTGCGGGTGATGCCCGACGCGGAGGTCGAGGAGGGCACCATCTACGGGTTCGAGGTCGACGGCGAGGAGCGCATCCTGACGCGGGTCGAGGGGCATCTCTGCGCGCTGGACGGGATCTGCACCCACGAGTTCGCCGAGCTGGTCGAGGGCGAGGTCGAGGACGACGTGCTGTGGTGCCCGCTCCACGGCTCGGGGTTCAACGTCCACACCGGAGCCGCGTCCAACCTGCCGGCCACGACACCCCTGGCGACGTACGACGTGCGCGTCGACGGCGGCGAAGTCTACGTGGCGCAGGCGCCGCGCGAGCAGGACTGAGCCGTGACGCCGCGGCAGCGCTGCGTCATCCTGGGGGCCGGCGTTGGCGGCCACTTCGCCGTGCAGGCGCTGCGGGAGGCCGGCTACGACGGTGAGGCGACCCTGGTCGGCGCCGAGGGGGTCAGGCCCTACGACCGGCCCCCGCTCTCCAAGGCGTTCCTCCAGGGCGCGAAGACCGCGGACGGCCTCTTCTTCAAGCCGCCGGAGTTCTACCGCGAGTTGGACGTCGAGCTGCGGTTGGAGGCGCCGGTCGAGAGGGTGGATATCGAGAGCCACCGCCTCGTGCTGTCCGGGGGCGGCTCCATGCCCTTCGATACGCTGCTCATCGTCACCGGCGCGAGCCCGATCCGGCTGCGCCAGCCGGGGTTCGACCTGCCGGGCGTCCGCTATCTGCGCTCGTTGGCCGACGCCGAGGCGCTGCGAGCCGACCTGCAGCGTGCCGGGCGCGTGCTGGTCGTCGGCGCCGGCTTCATCGGGTCCGAGGTAACGGCCAGCGCGCGGGCACTCGGACGCGAGGTAACCCTGGTCGACCTGCTCGAGGCGCCCATGGTGCGCGCGATTGGCGACGAGCTCGGCCGGCGCTACGCCGAGCTCCACCGCTCCCACGGTGTCGACCTGCGCCTGGGCGCCTCGGTCGTCGAGCTGCGCGGGGACGGCCACGTCGAGGAGGCGGTCCTCGCCGATGGCGAGAGCCTCGCCTGCGACCTGGTCGTGGTGGGGGTTGGCGTGCGGCCGGAGACGAGTGTGGTGGCCGGCACTCCGGTTGCGGTCGGCCGGGGCATTCTGGTCGACGAGCACGGCGCGACGAACGTGCCGGGCGTGTATGCAGCCGGCGACGTCGCGGAGTGGGTCCACCCCGCGCTGGGTCGCCGCTTACTGGTGGAGCACTTCGACAACGCGGGGATGCAGGCCGCCTCGGCCGCGCGGGCGGTCGCGGGACAGCCCGAGTCGTACGCGCCGGTGCCCTCGTTCTGGTCCGACCAGTACGACACGACGCTGCAGTACTACGGCTACCCGATTCCCTGGGACGCGGTGGTGCTGCGCGGGGATCTGGATGGCTTTCCGGTGACGGCCTTCTACCTGGCCGAGGGCCGCGTGATCGCGGCGGCCATGGTGAACCGGCCGCGCGAACACCGGGCGGCACGGCGGCTGATCGCGGCCGGCGCCGCGGTCGACCCGGACGCGCTGGCCGACCCGGCGACCGACCTGCGCGCGCTCGCACGCGGACTCCCGGGCGAGTAGCTGCCTCGGCGCCGAGACCCCCCTACGACACCGCAGCCGCCACGAAGGCCGCGGAACGCTCCAGCGCCCGTTGACCGATTGGGGTGGGGAACAGCGTGAAGCCGTGCACCCCTCCGGGGTAGACGGCCAGGTTGGCCTCGTTGCCGGCCGCCACCCAGCGCGCGTACATGAACAGGTTGTCGTCGATGAGCGGGTCGAGCGTGCCGATCGTGAAGAGCGCCGGCGGCAGGCCGCGCAGGTCCGCGTAGAGCGGCGACACGTCCGGCTCGCGACGCCGCGTGGCGTCGGGCACGAAGTTGTCCGTGAACCACTCGATGTTGGACCTGTCGAGGACCAGGTTGGGCGTCTGCCAGCCGCGGACGCTCGGCGTCCCCGACAGGTCGTAGGCCCCGTACACGAGATCCGCGCCGCGACAGCCGGTGTAGCCGTGGCGGTCGCGCAGCCGGACGAGCGTAACCACGCTCAGGTGGCCGCCGGCCGACTCGCCGCCGATCACCAGCCGGTCGGCGCCGAACTCCGACGCCGCGTGCTCGGCGAGCCAGAGCGCGGCGACCTCGCAGTCGTCGGGACCCGCCGGGTAGGGGTGCTCCGGGGAAAGGCGGTACTCGACACTGACGACCGCGACCGAGGCGGCGTCGGCCAGTTGGTCGAGCATGGTGTCCTGGGAATCGGCAGTGCCGAGCGTCCAGCCGCCGCCGTGGATGTGCAGGTAGACACCGCGCACCGTGTCGGGCACGAAGAGGCGCAGCGGGACGGCTCCGCCGGGGCCGGGGATCGACCGCGTCTGTGCCCGCTCAGAGTAGAGCGGGGGCGGGAAGGTGCTGCCTCCCTCGCGGCGCGCATCGCGGACCTTCTGCGCGTCCTGGCCGACGATCGAGGGAACGGTCGCCAGCAGCTGCGCGAGCTGCTCGTTGAAGGCCGCCGTCACCGGGTCGATGGCCTCTGTCCGGAAGAGCTGAGGGTCGAGATCCCAGGAGCCTGCCACGTCGCACCTCCACCTGCACACGTGCACACCTGCACGCAATCTTCTCGTGCCTCGAGTATGCCAGGGCGCGTAGCCGCGAGGTATGGGATGGGCGGCACCGCCTGTCGACGGACCGCCGCCCACACTTCGTGCCGCCGGTCACGCCACGAGCGGCGGGCGGCACTTCCAGACCTCGGTTGAAGCCTCGAAGGCATGGGCCAGCTGCAGCACGCCGAAGTCGTCGTGGTGGCGGCCGACGATCTGGATGCCGACCGGCAGCCCCTCCGGCGTGAAGCCACAGGGCACCGAGATGGCCGGCAGGCCGGTGGCGCTGATGTAGTAGGCGCTCCGCATCCACGAAATGTACGTCTCCATGGGCACGCCGTTGATCTCCGTCGGGTACTCCACGGTCACGTCGAACGGCGGGACCTGGTTGACCGGGCAGAGGATGAACTCGTAGTCCTCCATGAACTCGCGCACACGCTGGTACAGGCGGGCGCGCTTGACCTCGGCCTGGCCCACCTGGAGCCCGCTCAGCTTCAACCCCTCCTCGGTGTTCCAGATGACGGTGTCCTTGAGCAGGTCCCGGTGCTGCTTCAGTTCCTCGCTGTGACCAACGGCGAAGGTCCAGGCGCGCAGCACGGTGAAGACCTCGTCGGCGTCGCTGAGGTCGGGGACGTCTTCCTCCACCACACAGCCCAGGTCCGACAAGACCTGCCGTTGGCTCTCGAGGACAGCGGTCACGCGCGGGTCGACCGGCAGGCCGCCCAGGTCGGGCGCCCAGGCGACGCGCGTGCCCCGGAAGTCGCGCTCCGGCGTGCGGGCGAAAGTCGTCGGCGGCTCCTCGATCGCGATCGGCGCGCGGCGGTCCGGCCCGGCGATGGCGGTCAGCATCAGTGCGACGTCGCCCACGGTGCGCGCGAGCGGCCCGACCACCGACATGCCGAAGTAGCCGAGGCCGGCCGGCCAGACCGGAACCCGGCCGAACGACGGGCGAAAGCCGACAACGTTGTTGAAGTTGCCGGGGTTGCGCAGCGAGCCACCGAAGTCCGAGCCGTCGGCGATGGGGAGCATGCCGGTCGCCAGGGCCACGGCCGCGCCGCCGCTGCTGCCGCCGCACGTCTTGGTCGTGTCGTACGGGTTGAGGGTCGCGCCGAAGACCGGGTTGAAGGTCTGGGAGCCGGCGCCGAACTCGGGCACGTTGGTCTTGCCGATGGTCAGGGCCCCGGCCCGCTTGAGGCGCTCAACGATCAGCGCGTCGTTCTCCGGCACGTAATCCCGGTAGATCGGCGAGCCGAAGGTGGTGCGGATGCCCGCCGTCTCGACGAGGTCCTTGTGGGCGATCGGCAGCCCGTGGAGCGGGCCGGTGGCGTCGCCGTGCGCCAGCGCCCGATCGGCGGCGTCGGCCAGGGCGAGCGCCGCCTCGTCGGGGATTTGCGAGACGATCGCGTTGACGGACGGGTTGACGCGTCGGATCTGCTCCAGATGCGCCGCCATCACCTCGCGGGCGGAGAGCTCCTTGCGGCGCATGCGGTCAGCCAGCTCGCGGGCGGTCAAGAAACACAGCTCGTCCATCGGGTCCCCTCTCCTCCACCTCGTCCTGGGTGCCGTGCGGCTCGTGCTAGCGTACCCGCTCCGACGCACGTCGCGAAAGGGGTGTCATTTCCCCGGCGGCGCTGGTCGGGGTGACCGGCCACCGTTAGCATGCGGGGAGGCGGGGCCGTTCCGCGCGTCCGGCGCGCGGGCCCGGACGACTGAGGGAGTCGACCATGAGCGAGCAGCCGAGCTTCGCGATCGAGCGGGTGGAGCGGTACCTCTACGAGATCCCGGCGAGCGGCACGATGCAGGTGCCGGCGCGGGTCTACACCGACGAGACCGGCATACGGGAGCTGACCGAGCCGGGGCAGGAGTGGAGCGCGCTACGGCAGCTGGTGAACGTGGCGAGCCTGCCGGGGATCCAGGGGGCGGCGCTGGCGATGGCCGACGTGCACCCCGGCTACGGCTTCCCGATCGGTGGGGTGGGCGCCTTTGACCCGGCGACCGGGGTCATCAGCGTCGCCGGGGTCGGGTTCGACATCAACTGCGGTGTGCGGCTGCTGCGGACCGGGTTGACGCGGGACGAGCTGGCCGGCAAGGAGCAGGAGCTGGCCGACGCGCTCTTCTCGGTCGTGCCGGCCGGGCTGGGCAGCACGGGCGACCTGCGGCTCGACGAGCGCGAGATCGACCGGGTGCTGACCGAGGGCGCGAGCTACGTCGTCGGCCTGGGCTACGGCACGCGGGGCGACCTGGAGTACGTCGAGGAGCATGGTCGGATGGCCGGGGCCGACCCGGCGGCGGTCAGCCGGACGGCGAAGCAGCGCCAGCTCGCGCAGGTCGGGACGCTGGGCTCCGGCAACCACTACGTGGAGGTGCAGGTCGTCGACGCGGTGTACGACGAGGCGGCGGCGCGGGTCTTCGGCCTCGAGGTCGGCGGGATCATGGTGATGCTGCACACCGGCAGCCGCGCGCTCGGGCATCAGATCGGCAGCGACTACCTGGCGGTGCTGGAGGCGGCCGCGAAAAAGTACGACATCCCGATCCGGGAGCGGGAGCTGGTCTGCGCGCCGATCGAGAGCGAGGAGGGACGGCGCTACTACGGGGCGGTGATGGCGGGGGCGAACTGCGCCTTCGCCAACCGGCAGGTACTGGCCCACCTGATCCGGCGGGCCTTCGCCGAGGCGGTGGGCGTCGTGCCGGAGTCGATCGAGACACTGTACGAGGTCGCTCACAACACGGTGAAGTTCGAGGAGCACGAGGTCGACGGCGAGCGGCGCCGCCTGCTGGTCCACCGCAAGGGAGCCACCCGGGCGTTCGGACCGGGCAGACCGGAGGTCCCCGAGCGCTACCGGGGCGTCGGCCAGCCGGTGCTGGTGGGTGGGACGATGGGGACGGCGAGCTACGTGCTGCGTGGGACGGAGCACGGCATGGCGGAGACCTTCGGCAGCGCGCTCCACGGGGCGGGCCGGGCGAAGTCGCGCCACGCGGCGAAGAAGGCCTACCCGGCGCAGGAGGTGGTGCGTCTGCTGAGGGCGCAGGGTGTCACGGTGCGGGCGCACGGCCGGGACGCGCTCAGCGAAGAGGCTCCCGGGGCCTACAAGGACGTGGACCGGGTAGTGGAGATCATGTGCGAGGCAGGGGTGGTGGCCAGGGTCGCGCGACTGCGGCCGGTCATCTGCCTCAAAGGGTAGATCGAGCAGTCCGGAAGGCGCGGGAGGACGGGACATGAACGGCAAGCCGACCGACATCGACGAGTATCTCTCGACATTGCCGGAGGACGCACGGGCAACGCTCACGGAGGTGCGCCGGGTGATCAGGGCGGCGGCGCCCGACGCGGTCGAGGGGATCAGCTACGGCATGCCGAGCTTCACCTACCACGGGAAGCGGCTGATTCACTTCGCCGCGGCCAGGCACCACTGGGCGCTCTATGGCACATCCCGCGGCAGCACGCTCCGCTTCCCGATCGACGAGCCGCCCGCGGAGGAC
>DATKRJ010000004.1:0-38517 GCA_035532355.1 Thermomicrobiaceae bacterium
TCCGGTACGACCCACCTGCTGCGGGCCCACCTCGCCTAGATCGGGTAGCCGTCCACGTCCTTCGGGCGACAGGCCAAGGCCTCCGACGCGGAGAGCGCGCGTCGCGGGCCCCCTGCATCGCTTCCCTGACGACCCGGACACGATCGGGCCCTGGTGACAGGGCCGCATCGGCGTGCTGCCGTCGCTCGCCATCATACTGAGCCGCTGTCAGCGCGGCCAATTGGCGGGCACTAACTGCCGCGAGGCGAGGGGTCTCCTTCATCACCGAGGATGCGACGCATCCCCGTGAGGTACAGCCCGGCGAGTTGACTCTCCCACACGGCGAGGTCGGTCACCTCGCGCTGCGTGATCCCCGACCCGGGCGGACCCTGAAGGACACCGAGAAGGGCTTGGTGGAATCCCGCGAGCGTCGGGATGGCTTCCGGTCCGAAGAGCGACTGATCAGCACCGATGTTGACGGAGCTTTCGATCTGGGTACGCAGTCGCGCGACTTGCTGCGGAGACTCCCCGGCCCGCTGGGCTCGAGTGTGCTCTGCAAGGGCAACAAGCTGCCGGTAGGCGGTCCTGAGGCCGTCGGCGCGGAATTCCCTGAGACGATCATTCCGAGCTCGTGCCTCCGCCCGCCGGTTAGCCCCGATCCACCGATCGCCGCGGGCTGACGGCCTGCTGAAACGAGGAATCAGGCGCCCGCTGAACAGGGAAGATGGCGTTTGAGCAACCCATCCAACCGGCGCAGCGGAGCACCTGACGGATGCGATCATCGCACAGCCCCGACCGCCTCGAGACGGCATTCGACGATGACCACCTGGTGGCCGACGCGGGCCTGGTGCTGCCGGCCACCCTGGCCCACCATCTCGGCCTGAAGACGCTGGTGGAGACCCATCTCGATCTGGGCGCCGCGCCTGGCCGGGCGCATGCCAGCGACAAGCTCCTGACGCTCGTGCTCTCGGCATTGGCGGGCGGCGACAGCATCGACGACGCGGACGCCCTGCGCGCGGGCGCCACCGGACGGGTCCTGGGCTTCACCGTGAAGGCGCCCTCGACCCTGTGCACCTTCCTGCGCAGCTTCCGCTGGGGCCATGTCCGTCAGCTCGACGCGGTCAGCCGGGAACTCCTGGCGCGGGCGTGGGCTGCCGGCGCAGGCCCAGGTGCCGATCCCCTGACCATCGATGTCGACTCCACGGTGTGCGAGACGTATGGCCTGCAGAAGGAAGGCGGGCGGGACTTCGCCTACACGGGGGTGCGCGGCTACCACCCGTTGCTCGCGGTGGCGGCCGGGACCGGCGAGGTGCTCATGGCGCGCCTGCGGGGTGGCAACGCCAACACCGTCCGGGGCGCCGCCCACTTCCTCACTGAGACGATCGGGCGGGTCCGCTCCGCGGGGGCCAGCGGGCCGCTCACCATACGGGCCGACTCCGGGTTCTACGCCCATGCCGTGGTCGCCGTCTGCCGCGCGACCGACGTGCGCTTCAGCATCACGGTGTGCCAGTACCGGTCCGTCCGGCGGCTCATCGAGGCGATCCCCGAGGACGCCTGGACCCCCATCCCGTATTGGCTCGAGGGTGGGGCCGACGTGGCCGAGACGACCTACACCCCGTTCGCCTCGGAGCCCGACGCTCGCCCGGTGCGGCTCATCGTGCGCCGCGTGCGACCGACGCCCGGTTCCCAGCTCGCCCTCTTCGCCGACTACGACTTTCATGCCCTCATCACCGACCGCGCCGGCGACACGCTCAGCTTGGAGGCCGATCACCGCCGTCATGCCGAGATCGAGAACGCCATCCGCGATCTGAAGTACGGGGTAGGCCTGAACCACCTGCCGTCCGGTCGGTTCGCCGCCAACGGGGCCTGGCTCGCCGTGCAGGTGCTGGCCCACTGGCGCGCTGGACCGCGCGGCTTGGCCTCGGCGAGGGGATCGTCACCACCAGGACGCTGCGCCGCCGGTTCTTCGGTCTCGTCGGACGACTCACCCGCTCGGCCCGGAGACTCACCCTCCACCTGCCGGCCCGCTGGCCCTGGGCGATCGACTTCCTGACCGCCCTGCGCAGGCTCCGGGCGCTCCCGCTCCGGGCCTGACACCATCGCGACCACCCGGCTGGCTCGGGGGCCTGGCGCAAGCCTGCCCGCCTCCGCGTCGGCCGCGCTCACGCAGCCCGGTTCGGGCATCCCGACGGCCCTGCGAGGCGCGTCAGCGCGCCATCGGCTCGTCGCGACCGCTCGATCAGTCGACCAAACGGTCCTGTCGACCCTCAGCCGACCCGGTCAGCCGGAACCTCGGTGGATCTGGGCTAACCGGCGGGTGGCCTCCTGGCTCGGCGCCATCCTTTAGCCCTGCCGAGGCTGGACAAATGGCCCGCCTTGACAGAGCCATTTGGGCGTAGACTGGCGTCAGGTTAGGCGCCGGCGGGACGCATGCCAAACGATGCCGGCCTGGAAGTTCTGTGCGACGGGTCGGTGGAAGCGGACGCTGCGCCGTACCTGCAGTCTTGGTAACGGCGCAACGCCTGCCTCCCGGGAGGCTCTACGGAGCCAGATCGGTAGGAGGTAGAGGCGTGGTCTCAGAGGCACAGGTCTCGGAGTCGCAGATCGCCGTCCACTGGCGCGAGGAGGCGTACGTCTACCCGCCGGCGACGTTCATCGGGCAGGCGAACGCGTCCGACCCGGCCATCCGCGAGCGGTTTCGCGAGGAGCTCTTTCCTGAGTGCTTCAAGGAGTACGCCGACCTGCTCAGCTGGGACAGCTACTGGCACACCACGCTCGACACCAGCAACCCTCCCTTCTGGAAGTGGTTCGTCGGAGGGCGACTGAACGCGTCGTACAACTGCGTCGACCGGCACCTGGCGAAGAACCGCAACAAGGCCGCCCTCATCTGGGTCCCCGAGCCAGAGGACCAGCAGACGCAGGCCATCACCTACCAGGAGCTCTATACGCGGGTCAACGAGTTCGCCGCGCTGCTGCGTGACTACTGCGGCCTCAAGGCGGGTGACACGATCACCTTCCATCTCCCGATGGTGCCCGAGTTGCCCGTGGCCATGCTCGCCTGCGCCCGCCTCGGAATCATCCACTCCGAGGTCTTCGGCGGCTTCAGCGGCGCGGCCTGCGGCGGCCGGATCGCGGACTCGGGCAGTCGGGTCCTCGTGACCATGGACGGCTATTACCGCAACGGCGAGCTCATCGACCACAAGGTCAAGGCCGATGAGGCGCTCGCTCGGGCGCACGACGAAGGAACCGAGGTCGAGAAGGTCCTTGTCTTCCGCCGACACGCTGGCCAGTACGCCTCGAAGAGCCCGATGGTCGAAGGCCGCGATGTCTTCGTCGACGAGGTGCTCGGCGACTATCGTGGCCAGTTGGTGGACCCCGTTTCGATGCCGGCCGAAGCACCCCTGTTTCTCATGTACACGAGCGGGACGACCGGCCGACCGAAGGGCTGTCAGCACAGCACCGGCGGCTACCTTGCGTACGTCGCTGGAACGTCGAAGTACTACCAGGACATCCACCCCGAGGACACCTACTGGTGCTTCGCCGACATCGGCTGGATCACTGGCCACTCCTACATCGTCTACGGGCCCTTAGCGCTCGGCGCAACGAGTGTGATGTACGAGGGGGTCCCCACTTACCCCGACCCCGGGCGTCCCTGGAGGATCGCTGAGCGGCTCGGGGTGAACATCTTCCATACGGCCCCCACGACGATCCGCATGCTGCGCAAGGTCGGGCCGGACGAGCCGAAGAAGTACCGCTACCACTTCAAGCACATGACGACGGTGGGCGAGCCGATCGAGCCGGAGGTCTGGCGCTGGTACCACGAGGTGGTGGGCAAGGGCCAAGCGGCCATCGTCGACACCTGGTGGCAGACCGAGAACGGCGGTTTCCTGGGGAGCACGCTGCCCGCTCTCGAGCCCATGAAGCCTGGCAGCTGCGGCCCGGGCGTCTTGGGCATCTACCCCGTGATCTACGACGAAGAGGGGAACTCGGTCGAAGCCGGCAGTGGCCGGGCCGGCAACATCTGCATCCGCAACCCCTGGCCCGGCATCTTCGAGACCATCTGGGGCCAGCCCGAGCGCTTCGTCCAGATCTACTACGAGAAGTACTGCCGCAATAAGGCGAGCAAGGACTGGCACGACTGGCCGTACTTCGCGAACGATGGCGCCATGCAGGCGGCCGACGGCTACTTCCGCATCCTGGGTCGCGTCGATGACGTGATCAACGTGGCCGGGCACAGGCTTGGCACGAAGGAACTCGAGTCGGCGGCTCTGACCGTGGAGGAGGTCGCCGAAGCTGCCGCAGTCCCGGTAATCGATGAGCTGCGCGGTCGGGCCGTCGAGATGTACGTCGCGCTGAAGCCTGGGTTCCAGGCGTCGCCGGCGATCGAGGAGAAGGTCTCCAAGGCGATCGAGATCGAGATTGGCAAGGTCGCCCGGCCAAAGAATGTTTGGATCGTGCCCGACATGCCAAAGACCCGATCGGGCAAGATCATGCGCCGCGTCATCGCGAGCGTCTCGAACTTCACCGATGTCGGTGACGTCTTGACGCTGGCGAACCCGGACATCGTCGAGGGTATCCGCCACCACGTGCAGTCCGAGAAGGTCGCCCGGGGCGAGACGCCGCGCGAGTTGTCCGCGAAGGAGCTGGAGGAGATCAAGGCCTTCGGCCAGGCTGAGTGACCGGCGGTTGATCGGTCCGGCACAGAGTCGGAGCACGTAACCGGCGAGGGCAAACAGACCTGGAAGACCCCGAAAAGCGACCCACCCGCTGCTCGACTCCTGGCGCCAGACCGAGCTGCGGATGGCACCACGAGGAGCGCGCATGGTGCCGCCCACAGATCAGCCGAGACGGGCACGATACCAAGGGCCACCCTGCTGTCCGGCATATCTTCGGCGGGGGTTGCCGAATCCCGGTTCCCCGGCCACCGGCTGAGGATGAGTTCCGGTGGAGTCCGGGTCTGAACCCTGCCGCTGTCGGTGCTGTGGTCTGGTGCCTGTCTGGTTCGGAGAACGTACGTGGTGCCTATGCGAGACGCTGCCCGCCGGTGCGCGCCTGTTCGGGGTGGTCCACGAGTGCACGGCCGCGCGACGCTGTCACCAGCACCACTTCGCCAGGTTGATCGCCGAGGAGGACTGGTCGGGGGCCCAACTCAGGGTGCTCGCCGCCTGTGTTTGCGGCCAAGAGCGCATGTTCAACTGGGTCGCGTAGGCTCGGGGCAGTGGTGGGCCTCGTAATGCCCGTATGCCGCAACCAGACAGCGTGTGTGAGGTACCAGCGTGCGACCACCACCCCGCGAGGTCGTACGCGTGGATCGCGCCGCCGAGTCCGTCGCGGCGGCGGATCCAATCGGGCGATGCGCGAGCGGCGGCGAGTGGGGTCGGCGTGGCCCCGGAGGCGTACTCCCCGGGCGACTGCCGGGCGGGATCCGGCTGACCGTCTGCCCCGCGCCTGGCCGGATCGTCGTCCGACGTCAGGGAGACACAGCATGAGCGTCCTCGTTCGCTGGGCCTCCCGGATCGGCCCGCCAGGAGGCAGCGGTGTCCGGTGATCGGCTGGCACGCCCTCGCCTCGGCCGTCTTCGCCGTCTGGGACTCCAACGGCGGATCATGCTGTATGTCACCGTCGGGCTCGCGCTGATGTTCGGCGTGCTCGCGCTGCTCGGACTGGGGGCGATCGACCAGGCGACCCAGCTCGTCTTCCAGGAGCGCCTCTCCACTGCATACACCACCGCGGGCCTGCTCGAGAGCGACTTTGCGCGCGTGGCGGATGACGTCCAGGCGGCTGCTCCTCCGTCGGCCACCGGCGCCGCTGGTGGCACCGGCGCGGCCCAGGCGCTGCTCGACCATTTCGCCCGCGTCGGCCCCTCGACGTTCTTCCGGATCAGCGGCGTCTGGCTCCTCGACGCCCAGGGTCACGTGCTCGACGCGGCCGGCAGCCCGAGCATCGCGAGCGTGAACGTGGCGGCGGCGTGGCCGCTGCTCCGAGCATTCGGCGGCAGCTACACCATCGTGCCGGCCCTCGGCCCGGTGCCCGGAGGTTCCGCCCTGGCCACGGTCGCCGTGCGGTTGAGCCCGGCGAGTGCCCCGCGCCTCGCGGTCGTGACCACGGTGTCGGCCAACAGTCGCGCCGATTACATCCCCTCCCGGTACGGACGGCCGAACGGCGGAGCGCCTGCCGCCCCCGCGGCACCAACCACAGCGGCCGAGGCCTACCGCCTCGAGGTGCTCGACGCGCAGGGCATCGTCCTGTTGGGCATCGGGGCAGACGAGCAGGCCGGCCAGGTGAGCGAGCACTACCCGGTCATCAAGAGCCTGATGGCCCGCGGAGGCGCCGCCGCGCTGCTCCACGAACCGGGACCCGGGGATCACTTTCCGCCCCATGTGATGGCGGTCGTGCCGGTGGCGGGCAGCCCCCTCTATCTCGTGCTCGAGCAGCCCATCGACGTCGCCCTGGCGCTCCCGATGGAGCTCCGCCAGCGCCTAATCCTCACCATCGCTGTGGGCTTCCTGGCCGCCCTCGTCGTGGCCTGGATCACCACGCGCCACGTCGTGAAGCCGACCGAGCAGCTGACCGCGGCGGCCGGCCGGATGGCCCGCGGCGACCTGGCGACGCCGATCGCGGTCCGGGCCGAAGACGAGGTCGGAGAGCTGGCCGAGAGCCTGGAGGCGATGCGCCAGCGGATGCGGGCCGCGCAGGACGCGATCGAGCAGACGAACCGCGAACTCGAGGCGCGGGTCGCCGAGCGCACGGCCCGCCTCGGCGAGCTGCTGCACCAGACGATCAACGCCCAGGAAGACGAGCGGCGCCGGCTGGCCAGGGAGCTTCACGACGAGACGGCGCAAACGCTCGCCGCGCTGTCCATCGCCCTCGACCGCGCCCGAGACGAGGCGGACGGCGACGCCTCCCGCTCCCTGTCCCACATCCGCGCGGCGAGGGAGATCGCGGGCCGTCTCCTCGCCGAGACGCGGCAGTTGATCCTGGGCCTGCGTCCCACGGTGCTTGACGACATGGGCCTCCTGCCGGCCATCCGTTGGTACGCCGAGAGCACCCTATCCGATCAGGGCGTGGAGGTGACGATCGACGTGGAGGGGCTGCCAGATCGCTTCCCGGCGGCGATCGAGGTGACCCTGTTCCGCATCGTCCAGGAGGCGATCACCAACGTGGCCAAGCACGCCCACGCCGGCCACGTGCGCATCCACCTCGGCCTGCTCGACGGGGCGGTGCGCATTACCGTCGCCGACGACGGCCGGGGCTTCGACGTGCCGAAGGCCCTCGAGTCGGGCAGCGGAGCCCAAAGCGTCGGGTTGCTCGGCATGCTCGAGCGGGTACGGTTGCTGAACGGCTCGATGGAGATCCAGTCGAGCCCCGGCGTCGGCAGCACGGTGCGGGTCGACGCCCCCATCATCGGGGAGGGCGCCTGACATGCATCCGCTCAGGGTCGTCGTGGTCGACGATCACACCCTTATCCGCCAGGGGATCGTGGGCCTGCTCGACAACCAGGCGGACATCGATGTGGTGGGCCAGGCCGGCGACGCCCAGGAGGCAATGCGCGCCGTCGCGGACCTGTCCCCGGACGTCGTGCTGATGGACGTGACGATGCCCGGCGCGAGCGGGCTCGAGGCGACGGGCGAGATCCGGGCGCGGTTCCCGACCGTCCAGGTCGTCATCCTCACCATCCACGACCGGGAGGATTACCTGTTCCGCGCCCTGCGCGCGGGGGCGCTCGGGTACGTCCTCAAGGGTGCGGACGTCCAGGACCTGCTGGCCGCCGTGCGCTCCGCCGGGCGCGGTGAGGTGTACCTCTATCCGACGGCCACCAAAACGCTGGTCGCCGACTATCTGCGCCGCGCGCGCGGCGGCGAGGACCGCAGCGCATACGAACGCCTGAGCGATCGGGAGCGCGAGATCCTCCACCTGATCGCCCAGGGCAAGACGACGCCCGAGATCGCCGAGGCGCTGGTCCTGAGCCCCCACACGGTGCAGTCGCACCGCGACCACCTGATGGCCAAGCTCGACCTCCACTCCAAGGCGGCCCTCATCAAGTATGCGATCGCCAAGGGCCTCATCGACCTCGAGACTCCCTGACGTCCATTCGGCCCCTCCTGGACGGGCCGAACGGCCTAGCCCGGGCCGCCCACCCCCGAATAGGTCGTTGCCGGGAGGCAGAGTTCGGCCGTCCGCCTGCTGGTGCCACGCGGCTCCGCCTGCGAGGCTGGTGGAGTCATCGATCAACATCGGAGGCGGTACCGTGAGCCAGATCCTCTACACGACGCGGGACGATCTGCCCTTCGCGCCGGGCGCCCGCGGCTACCAGATCGCGTGTGAGCACGGTGCCAGCTCGGCGGTCATGCTGCCGGGACGCAAACCGCTTGACGACCAGGTCATCTTCGATGTGCTGCTTGTGGGCCACCGGCGTGCGCGTCAGTGCGCCTGTCCGGTCACGCTGGGCTGGCGGCGGATCGCGCGGCCCGAGGTATCGGTTCCGACCCTCCGAGCGGCCGGGTGACACCGATGCCTCAGCGGCGTCTCGCTCGCGCCCTGATTCTGCGTACCCTTGGTGGCGTCGCCGTGGCCGCGATCGCCACGGGCTGTGCCGGCACGGCTGCTGCGCCGGCACGGACGGACGGGCCAGCCTGGACGGAGTCGGGCACCGGCCACCCGCTTCCCGGACCCGTGACGGTGTTCACGAGCGCGCAGGCAGCAGTGGTCAACGAGGCCGCCCAGACAGCGGGCGGCGATCCTCCCGCTGCGGCCGCTCAGACCGCTCAGACTGCTCCGGCAGCGGGGTTGGCATCGGCACCCGCGGACCCCGTCGTCCACCTCGATCTCACCATCGTGACCGACGCTGCGACCGGTCGACCCGGCTATCCGGCCTACGTCCCGTCCAGCTTCGAGCTGCCGGCGCACGCGACCGTAGTCATCACGGTCACCAACTTCGACACCGCGACCGCGTTGCCCAACGGCTCCGAGCGCTACGCCAAGGTCCGAGGTACGCTCGGCGACGTCGCGACTGTCACCCCTATCCATTCGTCCAACCCGAACGGCAGCGCAGGTGCGGCACGGTCGATCTCCGCCCTCTCGCCGGCGGCGGTCTCGCACACGTTCACGATCCTGGCGTTGGGGATCAACGTCCCCATCGCACCTCAAGCACGCGAGACGTTCATCATCCACACCGGCGCCCCGGGCACCTACGATTGGCGCTGCTTCGATCCCTGCGGCGCCGGCTCGGTTGGCTGGGGCGGTGCGATGGCCGCGCCCGGCTACATGGAGGGGACGCTCACGGTGGTGGGCTGACGCCATGGAGCCGGCGGCCGGTGTTCGGGCACCATACAGTGAGATCGTGCTGGTCGGCGTCGTTGCGTCCCTCGGATCGGCGCGTCGACGCGATGGCGCTGCGTCAGATACGCAGGGGCCGCGGGTCGGCCTCGGGCCTCGAAGCCGGCGCGTCGGGCTCGCGTGGCGGCTGCTCCCAACCAACTATTCTGTCGCAACGCCACGGGCGCGACTGGTGCACGCAGCGCGACCGCGCACCGCCATGTGGGCGCGGCGCAAGGCGAGCTCCGCCACGTTCTGAAGCAACGCCGGCCGCCAGCGAGAGCACTCCCGTCTCGAAAGCGCCGCCACGCCACAGCGCTTGAACCGGTCGTCGATTTCCTGGGTCCGGTCAAGCGTGGGGTTGGCCCAGCCGAACAACGTTCCACGTACGAGCTGAAGGGCTGCGTGCCGGCGGCACGTCAAAGCCCAGACTCGAGTAGGCAGCCAGCCGCTTGGAATGCATTCGGGCTAGCACCGGCACATTGACGTCCACGTAGTCGTGCACCTCGACTCGGGTCTTCCCATCCGTCGGCCGAAGCACGCGACCCACGTATTGGACGAGGCGTCCCTTGAAGGCCAGGGGGAACGTCAGGAAGAGCGTGTCAAGAGGCGGGCAGTCGAACCCTTCACCAAGGAAACTCCCCGTGGCGACCAGCAGGATGCCTCGACCGGACGTGCGCTCCCAAAGCTGACCGACGACCGCAGCGCGAGCCTTCTTGCCCATCCCGCCCTGCAACACGAGCGCTGAGCGGCCGCGCGCGGAAAGGTCATCCACCAACCGAGCCAAGTGCTCCGTCCATTGCGAGAGCACCAGGCAGTTGCGCCCGGCAGCGACGGCAGCGGCTATGTCAGCGCCGATCTGCTGCGTGCGCCGGTCGTCGTCAACGATGGCTCGGAACACGTCCTGAATAGCGGTGCCGTCGGCTCCGGCGGTGTGGTTGGTGGGGTGCACGATCAACTCGCGCTCGAACTCGCGACGACCGCCGGGATGAGACGACTTCATGTCGTATCGCACCGGACCGCAGAACATCGAGATGAGACTTTCGAGCTTGTCCCGCCGGTAGGGAGTTGCCGTCAAGCCGAGCCAATTCGCAACCGGGATCTGGCGGACGCAGCGCTCGAACGTCCTTGCCGGCACGTGGTGACACTCGTCGACGATAACGAGGCCGTAGTCGGAGGTGAGTTCGGCGAGATCATCGTGCTTCGCCAGACTCTGCACCATGGAGATGTCGATGAGGCCCTTGGCGCGGGCATGTTCACCACCGAGCTCCCCGATCTGCGACCGGGAGACACCAAGATGCTGGACTAGGCGGTCGCGCCATTGCTCCACCAGTGGGCGTCGATCGACGATGATCAGAGTTGGCACCCGCCGGTGGGCGATCAAGGCGCACGCAATGACGGTCTTTCCTGCGGCCGGAGGCGCAACGAGCACACCAAGCTCCCGAGGCACCAGAGCCTGCAACGCGACGGCTTGACCGTCCGTAAGCACCGAGCGCATCTGCACGTCGATCGGCGCGGGCTCAGTACATCCCTCGCTGACGACGAGCTTGCTCCCCGCCTCGGCCACTATCCGCTCCGCCTGCTCCCTGACGCCGCGCGGAAGCAGGATCTGCTCGAGGGTCTCCGAGTACATCCGCAGAAAGCGCGGCGTGTTCCAGGTCGAGAAGCGCAGCCTTTCCTTCTCGTAATAGTCGGGGTTGTGCACAGAGGCGAGATGCTTCAAGGCCGCGATCAACGCCGGCGGCATTCCTATACGGTCGACCGACAACATTGCGCCGGCCGTTGCGCGAATAACCTCAGGCGGTTTGGGTTGAGGGCCCGATAGGCGCGGTCGCCTGAACGTGGACCCATCCAGACCTGCGGCCACCTGCGGCAACGATTCCGCCAGCGAGTTGATGGCCCGGACCGATGACCTGCCAAGGGTGGATAGGAATGTCCATTGGTCTTCGTAGGCCTCGAGGGTGGCTGGATCGAGGAAGACGGTTGTGCCCCGCTTTCGGCAGGCCCCCTGGAGAGGCAGCGCGATCAGGTTTCCGAACGAACCTTTCGGCATGAAGTCCTGCGTCGGAAACAGACGATCGTAGCTGGCAAGATCGAGTTCCGCCCGCACGGTCATCGCTTCGCGAAGGAAGTGGACGCCTATCCGCCTGGCCGAGGCTGCCGCGACGCGCTCGGAGAAGAAGGCCCACACGTGCGCACCTGCTCCGGACCTAGAGCGCTCCAAGGCGACCGGAATGCCGGCCGACCGAGCCACATCAAGATACGCCCCGGCATCGAGCGGCCAGGTGGGTCCGTCGAAGTCACATGCGAGCAGCTGGCACGTGTCGCCCTGAAGCAACGGGTAGAGACCGGCATGGATCTCACCGGCCAGATGATCCCTCACGACATCAACGGAGAAGGGCACGTACTCGCGCTCGGATTTGCGGGCGTTTGCCCAGCCGCCAACGACCGTCGGACTCCAACCAGACTTGCCGGTACGGCTGTTTTCCCACCGTCGGGCATAGACATCTTCGCGCCCCACGAAGATCGACCGGAATAGGGCGACCTTCGCTTCCGGCCGCGAGCGCTGATTGACCCGGGGCGACGTGTCGTGCACGGCGTGCTCCGGGAACAGCGTGGGTTCCCAGGTTGGGATGGAAGCAGCCTCGTCCGGCCGATCAAGGCCTAGGAGCCCACGCAGCTGACGGTTCTCAGCGCGCAGGCGTTCGAGCTCCAGCCGAATGTCGGCTTGACTCGGGTGCGCGTTCTCGTCCAATGCTCCATCATCGTAGCGCGAGCGCAAGGTCCTCGAGGCCGATGCCGCGGGGGCCCGAGGGAGTGGAGATGCCGCCAGACCACATGGAAGTGATCCGCGAATCCGTCACGGTCGAGCATCTCGCGGGACTCGCGGAGTCTGGATTCGGCAGTCTCGTGAAGGCGGTCGTCGATATCGGCGAGGGAATCATGGCCATCGGCGGTGAGATGCATGCCGACGAGGAGGCCGTGCTGCTGGGACTCGGTTCGAGCCACACCGACCTGTGGGGGATCAATCTATACCCGTCGCACTATGGCCAGAGCGACTGGATCGAATTCGATTCTATGATCAACATCCGACCGCGCCGGGGCAATCGATCGCGGGGCGTCGAAGACCCTACGGTGCGGGAGAAGATCGTGTCTGTCGTTGCACGTCTGGTCAGGAGCTGAAAGTGGCCGAGCAGGCTCTGCACGCCGACCTTGCGGCTGGACGTTGGCACACACTGACGCTCAGCGAGCAATTGGGCAACGTCGGCAGCGACGTGGGCAGAGGTATCCGGGCCAAGGCCCGCCATGACGATGTCCGCCTGCAGGGGGCACTCGAACGGGCGTTGGAACTACTCGACCTGACGCTGACGGACGACCGGTGGCAGGGTCCGCGGAGACAGGAGATCGCCCGCGCGCGCGAAGTGGTCTGCGATTTCCTTGTCGGCGACAACGACTACGCATCGACCGCCGAGTCGCTCGACACCTACTTCCTTGCCTTCGCACTGGCAGCTCGTCGCGACCGCTGATCCACTCTTTGACCACGGCCGGGCAACTTGTGGGCCATGACACAGCGTGCCCGACGGATGATCCTCGCTGAAGCGTGCGGTTCATCTGAGACAGAACACGCGGCCGCCGCGGCACAGTGAGGAGAAACGGCTCCATGGGTACGCCGAGCAGTGGGCAGTGCGAGAACCGTCGCTCGAAGGCTGCAGGACCTGCAGCCACGCCAGCCGCTGGCTGTCTCGAGGCACGCGGGAGCCGGAGCGCGCCGTGAGCCCCTCGTCGGAGCGATCGTCCGGGCAGGAGGCTGCATCCGATCCCGAAGCCCTCCGCCTGGCCGAGGCACGTGGCGGAGTCGCCTGGAAGCGGTGGGGGCCGTACCTTGCGGAACGGGCGTGGGGCACGGTCCGTGAGGACTACTCCCCCGGCGGCGATGCGTGGCACTCGTTCGGGCACGCCGATGCCCACCGGCGCGCCTACCGCTGGAGCGAGGACGGCCTGCTCGGGATCTGCGACGACCAGCAGCGGCTGTGTATCTCGCTATGCCTCTGGAACGAGCGTGATCCGATCCTGAAGGAGCGGCTCTTCGGCCTCACCAATCCGGAGGGCAACCACGGCGAGGACGTCAAGGAGCTCTACTTCTACCTCGACGCGTTGCCCAGTGCAGCCCTCCTGCGTGCGGTGTACCTCTATCCCCAGCGGGAGTTTCCCTATGCCGATCTGGTCGCGGAGAACGCGAGACGAGCCGGCCAGGGCCCGGAGTACGAGCTGCTGGACACCGGCGTCCTGGACGACGATCGCTTCTTCGACGTCGAGGTCGTCTACGCGAAGGCGGGGTCCGAGACGATCGTGCTGCGCGTGCGCGCGACGAACCGCGGCCCAGATCCGGCTCCTCTCCATCTGCTGCCTATGGCGTGGTTCCGGAACACGTGGGCGTGGGAGAACGCGTCGGTCGAGCGGCCGTCCCTGCGTGCAACCGTCGACGGGGTGGTTGCCGAGCATCCCACGCTCGGCCGGTACCGGCTGGTGGCCCAGGCGGACGATGCCCCGATCGAGTGGCTGTTCACCGACAACGAGACGAACGAAGTGGCGCTGTACGGGTCGCCGCCCGAGACTGCGGCGCGCTACACGAAGGACGCCTTTCACCGCTATCTGGTGGCCGGCGAGAGCGACGCGGTCAACCCCGAGCGAATGGGCACCCGAGCCGCCGCCCACGCGCGGTGGGTCGTCCCGCCCGGCGGCACCGTCGAAATGCGGTTGACGCTCGTTGCCGATGGCGCGGCCGATGCGGCGGAGCTGGCCAGCACCGCGGATGCGGTCATCACGGCCCGCGCCGTGGACGCCGATCGCTTCTATGGGGCCCTCGCCTGGCCCTCCATGAGCGCCCACGAGCGGCTCGTGCAGCGGCAGGCCCTGGCCGGGCTCCTCTGGTCGTTCGCGTACTACGCCTACGACGTCGCCCGCTGGCGTACGGGGGACCGGATTGCCCCACCGGCCGGACATGCGGAGAGCCGGAACCGCGAGTGGGGCGAGCTGCGGGTGTCCACTGTCCTGAGTGTTCCCGACACCTGGGAGTACCCCTGGTTCGCGGCCTGGGATCTTGCCTTCCAGGCGGTCACGCTCGGCCTGGTCGATCCCGACCGGGCCAAGGAGCAGCTCCTGGCCCTGCTCGACGACCGGTTGCTCCACCCGAGCGGCCAGATCCCGGCCTACGAATGGGAGTTCTCCGACCCGAACCCGCCGGTCCAGGCGTGGGCGGCGCTGCGCATCTACCGCCGAGAGAAGCACGTGAACGGCCGCGGCGATCGCGCCTTCCTGGAACGGATGCTGCACGGCCTCGCCCTCAACTTCGGCTGGTGGGTGAACCGCCGCGATCGCGACGGCCGCAACCTCTTCGAGGGCGGCTTCCTCGGCCTCGACAACATCTCGATCCTCGATCGAAGTGCGATCGAGGCGGCGGGCGAGACGCTCGACCAGGCGGACGCCACTGGTTGGATCGCGTTCTTCGCCCTCGGGCTCACCGAGATGGCCCTCGAACTCGCCCTCGAGGAACCCGTCTACGTGGAGCTCGCCAAGCACTTCCTCGGCCGCTTCGTCGCCATCGGCCAGGCGCTCGCGCGTGTCGGCGGCGAGGGACTCTGGGACCCGGACCAGGAGTTCTTCTTCGACCTGCTCCGCCAGCCGGGTCACGCACCCACTCGTCTGCGGGCGTTTTCGATCGCCGGGTTGGTGCCGTTGTTCGCGACGCGCGTCCTCGACCCGGACCTGCTCGAGCGCGTCCCGGGGTTCGCGGCTTACCTGCGCCAGCTGGCAGGCGAGCAGGCCCACTTCTTCGGGGCCTGCGACTGCTTCAGCCGTTCCAGTCCGGACGGGCGATGGCTCCTTGCACTGGTGGACCAGCACCGCCTGTCGCCCATCCTCGACCGGATGCTCGGGGAGGACCGGTTCCTCTCGCCCCACGGCGTACGCAGCGTGTCCCGGCGCCACAGGGAACGGGACCTGCCCGTGGACGTGACGCTGGACGGCATGACCTCCCGGGTGGAGTACGAGCCGGCCGAGGCCGAGACCAGGATCAAGGGCGGCAACTCGAACTGGCGTGGCCCGGTCTGGTTTCCGCTCAACTACCTGCTCTGGCAGGCGCTGCGCCAGTACGGCCGGTTCTACGGGGAGCTGGTGCGCCATCCGCTGCCCTCCGATGACGGAGCTCCGGCGGACCTGCGGTCCATCGCAGGCGACCTCGGCCGGCGCCTGGTCACGCTCTACCTGCCCGGCCCCGACGGACGCCGGCCGGCGCAGGGTCCTGACGCGCGTTGGCGCGACCACCCGGCATTCCGGGATCGGCTGCTCTTCTTCGAGTACTTCCACGGCGAGACCGGCCAGGGCCTCGGAGCGTCCCACCAGACCGGCTGGACGGCGCTGATCGCGAACCTGATCGATGAACTCCATCGCCCGTCCTCCGCGACCGGCATGTCGGGCGAGGAATCGCCGGAGGTGGTGCCCGCGCCGGGAGCCCGGCTCGCGGATCCGAGCGGCAACGTGGGGCCGGGCGGCGGGTCGTGAGCTCGCGGCCCCGCGAGACCTCGGCGCCGCGACGCGCAGGCATCCGCGAGCGCGCGGCGGCGGCCCTTGCCGGAGCCTACTTCGACCTCTCCTACCGGCTGCTCGTCGGGTCCAAGGCCGGGCAACGGCTGCTGCAGCTCACGGCGTCGGGTGACGAGCCCGTTCACGGCTACTTCACCGCCGAGGACCGCGCCGTGCTGCTGGCCGCTCTGGCCCCTGTCGCAGGTGAGCGGCTGCTGGACCTCGGCAGCGGGATCGGGGGCATCGCCCTCGAGATGCATCGGCTCGCCGGCGTCGAGATCGTGGGTATCGATGTCTCCGCGTCGGCCGTCGCGGCCGCGTCCCACCGCGCCGAGCGCGAAGGGGTCGGCGGGGCGGTCAGGTTCGTCCAGGGCAATCTTGCGCGGCCTCTGCGGATCAATGCGACGGGGGCCTACGCCATCGACTCGCTGATGTTCCTGCCGGACCCGGCACGCGTTCTCCGCGCCGTGGGCGAAGAGCTCGGGCCGGGGCGGCGCATCTTCGCGACGCTCCTCGTTTTCGGTGCGGACGGCGGGAACCGCTTGGTGCGCTCGCTGCGGAGAGCAGGCATGCGTGTCGGGCGACTCGACGATGTCACGACGGCCCTCGTGGCGAGCAGCAAGGGCCGCGCGAACGTGGCCCGGGGCCTGTCACGCGAGACGACCATCACCGCCCGGGGGCGCCTGGCGATGGCACTCGTGCTCGCCGAGGAGTACCTGGTCCAGGTGCTCGTCGGCCATGGTTGCGCCGGCCGCTGGCGGATCGTGACATGGCACGAGTGACGGGAGAGTCCGCCGGCCGTTTCCCACCCGGATCGCCGCCCGCCGGTCCGGTGCGCCGAGGGGTTGCACGGCGTGTCACGGATGGGGGACGCACGAGCTCATTCATCAGCTGCGACCCCTCGGCGCCATGACCCGGAGTTCACCCATGTCCGGCGCTCAACGCGGGTCGGCGTGTTGCTCCGCGTTGCGGGGAGCGTGACCGCGGATGCGGAACAGGTGGAAGCCGGCGGGCGGCATCTCCAGGTAGAGGCCGCGAGCGAGCAGGTCGTCACCGTCGCGCACGTAGCGGGCGTCGCTCAGCTGGTCCTCGAACTCGATGGCCCGTCCCGCGAAGTCGGGCAGGTTCAGCGGCACGAAACAGCGCCCCGTGGACCCGCCGAGGTTCGCGACGGCGAGCCGCAGCGAGCGGCGCGGCCCGACCCACAGCCAGGCTACGAACGCGCGATTGGTGGCGTCACCTCCCCAGGTCGGCAGTGGCTCGAGATGGACGGGACTGCCCCGCCGGAATGTGTCCGCTGAGAGCGTCCCGAGAAGGCGGTCGTAGAAGCGGCGGAGCTCGGTGTCGATGGGCTCGTCGGGCCGGCGGACGAGCTCGACCGGGGTCCGCATGCGTGCGCCGTCGAGCTGTCCGTCGTGGAGCAGGAGCATGCCCGGCACAGTCGCGACAACCAGCGCGGCAGCTCGCAGGCGGGCGGAGGGCAGGACGGCCGCGGCCCGCGGCTCGTCGTGGTTCTCGAGGAAGCGCACCGAATGGCGCTGGAAGTCGAGATCGGCGCGCAGGTGCCCCGCCACCTCCTCGCCCGGACCCGCGCGCAGGCGGTCGAGCAGCACCTTGTCGTAGGTGTAATCGAAGCCGAGCTGCTGCAGGCGGTACTCCAGGCCCCAGTACGCCTCCCCGATCATGAGCGCATCGGGGTATCGCTCGCGCAGGCCGCGGATGGCGTGCCACCAGAACTCGCCCGCCGGGGCGTCCCCGGTCGCGGGCGCCGTCGATCGGCCCTGCCACGTCGTGCAGAAGATGTCCTCCAGGACGAGCATCGCCATGTCGCAGCGGACGCCGTCGCAGCGCGACGCGACCTGGAGCAGCATGTCGGCCATGGCGGTGCGGAGCGCAGGAACCCGGTAATCGAGCTGCGCCGTGTCTCGCCAGGCCGGGAAGTACGGGTCACGGCCGTGCGCCAGCCGGAGGCCGTGACCGCCCGCACGCACGGTGAACCACCCCTCGGGATCGGCCGCGACGAGGCTGTCGGAACCCCGGACGTACCACTCGGGATGCCGATGAACCCATGGGTGATCCGTCGCCGTGTGGTTGGGCACGAAGTCGAGGATCAGGCCAACGCCGGCATCGGCCAGGCGCGCCCGGAACACCGCGAGCCCCTCGTCACCACCGAGATTCGGGGCGACCTCGTAGGCGGCGACGGCATACGGTGATCCCGCGATGTCCGCCGACGAGACGTCGGGAAGGATAGAGGCGGCCTGCTCTCGGAGCCCCGTGTCCTCGCGCCAGAACCGCCGGCCGGCGGGGCCGGTGCGCCAGACGCCCATGAGCCAGACGAGGTCCGCTCCCGTCTCGAAAACCGGTTCAAGGTCGTCGGGCGTGAGGTCGGCGAGTCTGATCGGCCGGCCGTGACGGCGCGACAGCCGCGCCAACCAGGACCGGGCGTCGATCTCGTACAGGATGGGGTGACGCGTTTCGCGCACCCGCAGTGGCGGCCTCACCGCGCCACCTCGGCGAGCGGCCGACCCAACGCTCGGTGGATGGAGGGCGTGCGCTCCTCGATGCCCGGGAGCCAGCATCCCCGTGGGGCGTTCCCGCTCTTCACCGATCTCCTCGTCGTTGGTGCGCCGTCCTCGCGGCTGCTGACGTCGAGTCTGTCCGAGGTCAGGGGCCCGCGCTGTGTTGTTCCGTACAGGTGGCCGCTACCCGGTGCGGCGGTTGCCGCGGTAGCGGGCGATCAGCGCGTTCGTCGAGGAGTCGTGGCCCAGCGCGAGCGCCTCTGGTGCGGTGATCTCGGCGGCCACCCTGGTCGCCAGCACCTTGCCCAGCTCGACGCCCCACTGATCGAACGAATCCAGGGTCCAGATCGTCCCCTGCGTGAAGACGCTGTGCTCGTACAGGGCCACGAGCCGGCCGAGCGCCTCCGGCGTCAGCCGCTCGGCGAGGATCGTGTTCGATGGGTGGTTACCCTCGAAGACGCGATGCGGCACCAGCCACTCGGGGATCCCCTCCGCCCGGACCTGGTCGGGCGTCTTGCCGAAAGCCAGCGCCTCGGACTGGGCGATGAGGTTTGCCATCAGCAGGTCGTGGTGGTCTCCGAGCGGGTTGAGCGGCTGCAGGAAGCCTATGAAATCCACCGGGATGAGACGTGTTCCCTGGTGGATGAGCTGATAGAACGAATGCTGTCCGTTGGTGCCGGGCTCGCCCCAGTAGATCGGGCCGGTCTCGTAGGCGACCCGCATCCCGTCGAGGGTCACGCTCTTGCCGTTGGACTCCATCGTGAGCTGTTGGAGGTAGGCCGGAAAGCGTTCGAGATACTGGTCGTACGGCAGGACGGCGGTCGTCTGCGTCCCGAAGAAGTTCGCGTACCAGACCGTCAGCAGGCCGAGGAGCACCGGCAGGTTGCGCTCGAAGGGCGCCGCCCGGAAGTGCTCGTCCATCTCGTGGAAGCCCGCCAGCATGGCTCGGAAGTGCTCCGGGCCGATCGCGAGCATGGTTGACAGGCCGATCGCCGAATCCATCGAGTAGCGCCCGCCGACCCAGTCCCAGAAGCCGAACATGTTGGCGGTGTCGATGCCGAACCTCGACACCTCTACCGCGTTCGTCGAGACCGCCACGAAATGGCGGGCCACGGCGGCGGCGTCACCCAGCCCCGCGACGATCCAGCGACGCGCGTCGGCGGCGTTGCGCATGGTCTCGATGGTGGTGAAGGTCTTCGACGAGACGATGAACAGCGTCTCGGCGGGCTCGAGATCCCGGGTCGCCTCCATGAATGCGGTGCCGTCCACGTTGGACACGAAGCGGAACGTCAGGTCCCGTCGCGAATACGCACGGAGGGCTCGATAGGCCATGACCGGACCGAGGTCCGATCCCCCGATGCCGACGTTGACCACGTTGCGTATGCGCCGGCCGGAGTGGCCCAGCCAGTGGCCGTCTCGCACGCTGTCCGCAAACGTGGCCATCCGGTCGAGCACGGCATGGACATCGGGCACGACGTTCCGGCCGTCGACCATGACGGATTCGCCACGGGGCGCTCGAAGGGCCGTATGCAGGACCGCCCGACCCTCGGTGACGTTGATGTGTTCGCCGGCGAACATCGCGTCGATGCGCTCCCGCAGCCCGGACTCCCTGGCGAGGCGCACGAGCAGCGCGAGTGTCTCGTCCGTGGCCCGGTTCTTGGAGTAGTCGAGATAGAGACCGGCGGCCTCGAGCGTGAGGCGCGTACCGCGCTCCGGATCGGCCGCGAACAGGTCGCGAAGGTGGACTCCGGAGATTTCGGCGTGGTGCCGCTCCAGCGCCCGCCAGGCCGATCGTTGGTGCAGTCCCGGGATCCGCCGCGCCTGCCGGGCGCTCATCGAGCCACCGCCGTCGACATGGGCTTCGCCGCGATGCACGCCAGCAGCCGCTCCCAGGAGCGGACGAACGCCGCGGCCCCGTCCTCCTGGAGCCGCCGCCCCACGTCGTCGATGTCGACGCCTGCCGCTGCGAATGCGGCCAGATCCTGCTCGGCCTCGCCCCCATCGGCCGGCAGCAGCTCCCCGACCGTCCCGTGATCGGCAAACGCGAGGAGCGTGCCCTCCGGCATCGTGTTGACGGTGTGGGGAGCGGCGAGCCCGCCGATGTAGAGGGTGTCTGACGCGTGGGCGTCCTTGGTCCCGGTGCTCGCGAACAGGAGTCGCTGCGGCCGCGCGCCCTCGTTCTCGAGGCGTTGCCACCGGTCCGAGGCGAGCAGCCGGCGGTACGCCGCATAGATCCGCCGGCCCATGGCGAGACCGAGCGTCGTCTCGAGGACCTCCGGGACCTTCCCGGCCACCGCCGAGTCCCAGCGGCTGACGAACACCGACGCGACCGACGCGACCGCGGGATCCAGGCCGTCGTCGATGCGCCGCTCGATGGCGCGCATGTACGCCTCGGCGGCCGCCCGGTAGTGTGCCTCGGTGAACAGCAGCGTCACGTTGACCGGGATGCCGGCATGGATCGTCGCCTCGATCGCGGCGAGGCCGGCCGCGGTGCCCGGGATCTTGATCAACAGGTTGGGGCGGTCCGCCCGACCATGAAGCGCAGTCGCTTCACGGACGGTGGCGCCGGTATCGTGCGCCAGGAGTGGCGAGACCTCGAGAGAGACCCAGCCATCCACCCCGCGAGAGCGGGCGAAGACCGGCCGGAAGGCATCTGCCGCCCGGCGAAGATCATCGAGCGCAAGCTCGAAGAACACGTCCTCGGCCGCGGCGCCGGACCCGAGGCCCGCGCGGATCTCGGCGTCATACGCGTCGGTGCCCTCGATCGCCTTGTCGTAGATCGTGGGGTTCGAGGTGAGGCCGGTGACCGAGAGCTCGTTGATGTAGCGCGCGAGCGTGTCGCTCGTGAGCAGATCCCGGGTGATGTTGTCGAGCCACAGGCTCTGGCCCGCGGCTCGGAGCGAGGACGTGGGGTTCATGAGGCGGCCTCCAGGAGGGCGGTGAGATCGAGAGGAACGCCGGCGCGTTGACGTAATCGCCGGATGGCGCCGGATGCGATCGCGGTGGGACGGGTGTTGTCCATGTCGAACGGGAAATCGCCGGGGACGCGTGGGGCGCTCACCTGAGCGCGCGCGGTCGATGCCACGGACCGATCGACCCGATCAGTGCGTCAGCCGCCACCGGGCCCCATGATCCGGACGGGTACGCGAGCGCCGGCCGGGTTGGCGCCACTGCGGGGTCGATGATGCGCCAGCATTCCTCGACGCCGTCCTGCCGTGCGAAGAGCGCCTGGCGTCCCTCGATCGCATCGGCCAGGAGCCGCTCATAGGCCTCAGCCTGTTCTCCAAGCGCCTGCGCGTAGGACAGGGCGAGCGGCACGGATCGTGTCGCCATCGTCTCTCCCGGGATCTTGGCCTGGAGGAGCAGTTCGATGCCCTCGTTGCCGCCGCCGAGGCGCATCCGGAGGTGGTTGGGGTGAGGTTTCGGGGTGCCCGCCTCGGCAAACAGGAGGCGGGGCGGTTCCTTGAACTCGATGAGCGCCTCCAGCGCGGTCTCACCGAGGCGCTTTCCCGCTCGCAGGAAGAAGGGAACGCCGCCCCAGCGCTTGGACTCGATCTCGAGCCGCAGCGCGACATACGTTTCGACATCCGAGTCCGGCTTCACCCCCGCCTCGGCGCGGTATCCCTCGTACTGCCCGCGCACGACCGTGGCCGGATCGACCGAGAGCGTGGCGCGGAAGACCTTGACCTTCTCGTCGCGCAGGGCGTCCGCGTCGGCGCCAATCGGTGGCTCCATGGCGAGGAGGGCGACCACCTGGAGCAGGTGGTTCTGGACGACGTCGCGCAGCGCGCCCACTTCTTCGTAGAAGGCGCCGCGCCCCTCCACGCCGAATGACTCGGCCATGGTGATCTGCACGCTCGAGACGTAGCGCCGGTTCCAGACCGGCTCGAGGACGGCGTTCGCGAAGCGGAAGGCGAGCAGGTTCTGGACGGTCTCCTTGCCGAGGTAGTGATCGATCCGGAAGATCGCCTGCTCGTCGAACGCCCGGTGCAGGCACGCGTTGAGCTCCCGAGCGGAGGCGAGGTCGCGTCCGAACGGCTTCTCGACGACGACCCGGGCGCCCCGGTGGAGCCCGGCCGCCATGAGACCGCCGATGACGGTGTCGAACATGCTGGGCGGGATCGCCAGGTAGAAGACGGGGTGACGCGCCGAGCCCAGGCGCTCCCGCAGGCGTTTGTACGTCGCCCCATCGCCGTAGTCACCGCTGACGTAGGACAGTCGGTGATCGAACGCGTCGAGGGCAGGCTCCGCAACCGGTCCGAGCCGGGTGGCCACGGCTTCGCGGGCGAAGGCCCGGAGTTGGTCGTCACTCCACGCGGACCGGGCGACGCCGATGACCGGCATGGTCAGACGGCCCGCCGATACGAGGTGGTAGAGCGCCGGGTGCAGCTTCTTCCGGGCGAGGTCGCCCGTGGCTCCGAAGACCACGAGAACGTCCGCGATCTCTGGCGTGGCGGCGCCCGGCGCCGTGGCTGCGGTCATGCGAGCGTCCGTTCCGCTGCTTCCGTGCGGGGAGCCGCGAGCCCGCCCGGCCCCTCCTCCGCTTCGATGGCAAGGATCTTTGCGAGGCGGCGGACGTGGCGCGTCTCGCCCGTGAAGCGGGCATCGAGGAAGGCCCTGGCGCATTCCAGGGCCGCTTCGGGGCCGATCACCCGGCCCCCCAGGGCGAGCACGTTCATGTCATCGTGCTCGACGCCCTGCCGGGCGGAGTACGTGTCGTGGGCGATGGCGGCCCGCACACCGCGGATCTTGTTCGCGGCGATGCTGGCCCCGATCCCGGAGCCACAGACGAGGATCCCGCGGTCGGCCTCGCCGCCCCGGATCGCGTGGCCGAGGCGCCGGGCGAGGTCCGGGTAGTCGTCGGTGGGGTCGGAGCCGTCCCCGCCGAGGTCGATCAGCTCGTGCCCGCTGCCGGCGAGCCCGCCCAGCAGCTCGGCCTTCAGGCCGGCGCCCCCGTGGTCAGCAGCCAGGGCGACACGCATCAGCGACCGACCCCGCCGGACCGCGAGGAGGACCTGGCGACGCGGTCGGTGCCGGCCCCCACCAATGCCTCGTCCATCGTCGTGACGGCCTTGAGATGGTCCCTCTCCAGCGACCGCCGGATCGACAGGAGCGCAGCGATGCCCTCCCCTGCCGCGCTGCCGACCTGCTTGGTCGCGCCAGCACGCACGTCGCCCGCCGCGTAGACACCGCCGAGCGACGTGGCGTACGTGTCGTCGGTCACGACGAAGCCCCGGTCGTCGAGGTCAACGAGGCCACGCAGGAACTGCGTGTTCGGATCCAGGCCGACGAAGACGAACGCCGCCGCTGGCTCGAAGCGGCGATCCCGGCCGGTCGCCCGCTCCCGCGTCAGGACCGCGCCGAGGCGCCCGTCCGCCCGCTCGAAGTCGAGGATATCCATCCCGGTGTGAACCTCGATCCGCGGGTTCGAGCGCACCGCGTCCTTCACCAGGTCGCTCGCACGAAGCTCGCCCCGGGTCAGGATGGTGACCTTGTCGGCAAGCGTGGCGAGGAAGAGCGACTCCTCGAGCGCCGAGTTGCCGCCACCGATCACGACCAGCTCCTGCGCGCCCCGGTAGAACGGCCCGTCGCACGTCGCGCAGTAATGGACGCCGAGCCCGATGAGCCCGGCCTCGCCCGGCACGCCGAGACGCCGGTAGCGCGATCCCGTTGCGACGATCGCGGCATCGGCGCCATACGTGTCGCCCGACGCCGTTGTGACCATGACGCAGCCGTCTTCCCGACGGATGCCCGTGACCTCCACGGCTGACAACAGTTCGACGCCGTAGCGGCGGGCATGGGCAATGAGCCGACCGGCGAGCTCGGCACCGCCGATGCCCTCGGGGAACCCCGGGTAGTTGTCAATCCGGTCGGTCGTGCCGGCCTGGCCACCGAGGGCGCCTCGTTCGATCACGAGTGCCTCGAGGCCCTCGCGCGCCGCATAGATCGCCGCCGACAACCCGGCCGGGCCGCCACCGAGGATCAGGACGTCGTAGACCATCCGTTCGGCGCGAAGCCGGAGCCCGAGCTTCTCCGCCAAGTCGGCATTGGATGGTTCGAGCAGGTGGCTGCCGTCAGGGAAGACGATCGTCGGGATGGTCCGCCCGCCGTGCTGGAGCTCCTCCACGAACCGCAGCCCCGCCGCGTCGGCGTCGATGTCGACCCAGGTGAAAGGGATCCGCTGTTCCATGAGGAAGGCCTTCGAGCGGCGACAGTCAGGGCACCAGGGCGCCCCATACAATGCGATCTGATCCACGTGTCCGTCCCGTCCTGCGGTCTGCCTGATCGCCGCCCGGTCGCTCCGAGACGGCTGCGGTCCAACGCCAGGTACACGATAGGGACCGGCCGCCAGGTCGGATGTGGCGCCGCACACAGCCCACGCGCGCGTCCGGCATCACAGTGGGCGCCTGCAGACGATGCCACCAGCAGCCGTGACGTCGTCCGGGCCGACTGCACACAGGAGAGGTGCGCCAGTGACCGAGCTGGTCTCGACGACCGTAAGCGCCGCGGCGGACGACCGTGGCGCCCCCCGCGTCGCGGCGGCGCTTGTCCCCACCGTGACGGCCTCTCAGATGGCGGAGGTCGATCGCCTGGCGATCGGCGAGTTCGGCGTCCCCCTGCTCGCGATGATGGAACAGGCCGGCTCCCACCTTGCCGAGCTCTCGCGCCTGACGCTGAGGGGCGACCTGCGCGGCCACTCCATCCTGATCGCCGTCGGCCCGGGCAGCAACGGCGGGGGCGGTCTGGCAGCCGCGCGGCACCTCGTCAACCGCGGGGCGAACGTCCGCGTCATCCTCGCTCGCCCCGCCCTCCGGCTCAGTGACGCCGCGCGCCACCAGCTCGGCACACTGCTCGCCATGACCGTGTCTTGCTGCGTGAACGGCTACGACCTGCCGGCTGCCGAGCTGACCGCCGCGCTCGCGAACGCAGACCTCGTCATCGACGCCCTCCTCGGGTACAACGTCGCCGGAGCGCCGCGAGGAGACGTGGCGGCACTGCTGGACCGGGTCAACACCGCGGGTCGCCCGATCGTGAGCCTCGATCTGCCTTCCGGCCTGGACCCGGACACGGGGGAGGCACCGGGGATCGTCATCAACGCGACGGCGACGCTCACCCTCGCGCTCCCCAAGCGTGGGCTGCTCACGACGACGGGCCGATCCCGTGCCGGCCGACTCTACCTCGCCGACCTGGGCCTTCCCGCCGCGCTCTATGCCCGGGTTGGCCTGGCGGTCGGCGTACCCTTCGCCACCGGTCGCATGGTGGAGCTCGCGTCGTGATGCCTACAATGCCCTCCATGACCGGCGCGGTCTCAGATCGCCAGGCGAGCCGCTCGCTGGCCGAGAAGCTCGGCCTGCTGCGAGAGCTCGAGCTGTTCGCGGGCCTGGGCGCGTCCGACATCGAGGCGATCGGGCACGCCACCACGATGACCCACTGCACCGTCGGCCAGCGGATCCTCTCGCCTGACGATCAGCCTGATCGCATCCATATCCTGAAGAAGGGCCGCGTCCGCGTGTACCGCATGACGCCCGACGGAAAGCAGCTGACGCTCGACATCTACGAGAAGGGCACCATCCTCGGCGACATGAGCCTGCTCGGTCAGGACCGTCTCCCCGAGGCGTACGCCGAGACGCTCGACGAAGCGGTGATCTGCACGATCACCCCGGATGAGCTGCGCAAGCTCATCGAGCGCTATCCGACGATCGGGCTCAACGTCATCCGGCACCTCTCGCGTCGTCTCCAGGAGGCGGAGCGCGAGCTCGAGGCGATGGCCTACCAGCGCGTGGGCCAGCGCCTGGCACACCGCCTCATCGACCTCGGCCAACGGTTCGGCGTGAAGAGCGTCCGGGGGACGCTCATCGAGGCGCGCCTGACGCAGCAGGAGCTCGCGGACATGATCGGCACGACCCGCGAGACCCTCGCGCACACGCTCGGCGACTTCCGAGAGCGGGGCCTGCTCGACACGGTCCACCACCAGGTCGTCATTCGCGACGCGGAGCGCCTCGCGGAGATCGCCGAGGGCGAGAGCGACTGACAGCTCACGAGCCCACGTCGGCGTCTCGCATCCCGGCCCAACGCGAGCCCCCCGGCACCGACCAGCTAAGGTCCAGAAGGGATCGGAACCGGAGGGCGGCGAGGGTCGACTAGGCTGCGGCGATACGTGACAGCGATGACATCGGAACCAGTGTCGAGCGCGGGCGCATCCGACAGCCGAGCCCCGAGACTCCAGGGCAGTTACGGCTGGCGCTTGCCGGACCCCCCATGATTGCCCCGCGGCCGATGCCGCTCGCCTCGGCGAGGCTCGACCCGTCGATGCACGCCTGGCACTCGGCCCGGCGCGGTAGCTGCGACTCCCGGCGCGGTGACTGAGGCTACTGTTCGCGCGCGGCGAGCACGTCGCGCATTGAGCGCCCGTACGGCCAGAAGTCGTCGTCGCGCTGACCCTGGTCCCACTTCTCGCGCAGGCCGGGGGCCCCGAGATCCCAGTCGGGCCGGACCGCGCGGGTGACCTCGCGCAGGTCGCGGCGGAGGTCCTCGTTCGAGGGGCGGCCCCAGTACCAGTAGCCGTTGTATAACGAGTGGACCCGGAGACCCGGCCCGAGGACGAGCGTGTGCGGGATCATCGGGTCGTGGGTGGGGTCGGTGTACTCGGCGATGTCGAGGTCCTTCTGCACGATGCGGCCCGGATCGGACAGGAACGGCCAGGCGGCGCCGAGCGCATCGCGCATCTCGTTGGTCTCGAGCAGGTTGTCGGTGCTGATCGTCACGACCTTCGTGTACGCCACGCGGATCTCGGGGTACAGCTCGACAAGGTTGCGCAGCTGCCGCCGGTCCTTTGGGCAGAAGTGGCCGCGCGAGAGGACCACGATCATGGGATCGGCGCCCTGGATCTCGGAGAGCTTCCGCCGTCGGCCAGTCTGGTCGGGCAGCTCGTAGTCGGGGAACGAGCCGGCGGGCTCGATGTCGGGTCGCATGCATGACCTCCGGGTTGGTCGGGCTTCGGGAGTTGCCTTGGCGGGCGGGCGCCGCGCGCAGAACGCGCGTTCCCCGGCGCCCGCCCATGGAGAGAGCCTATGCCGCTGCCGGGGCGATCCGAGCGAGTCCGAACACCTGCTCGAGCTGCTCGAGGCGCTGCACTCCGACCACGCCGCGCGGCGGTTCGCCCGGCGCGAAGAACGCGATGGTCGGGATCGAGAGGATGCTGTAGGTGCGGGAGAGGCCCGGGCTGGCGTCGACGTCGACTTTGACCACCTCGACGCTGTCCGCATACTTCGAGGCAAGTTTCTCGAGTTCGGGCGCGACCATGCGACACGGGCCGCACCAGCTCGCCCAGAAATCGACGACGACGGGCTTCGGGTTGTGAAGGACGAGTGCCTCGAAGGTCTCGTCTGTTGCGTGCTTGATCTCAGCCATGCGAACCAGGTTCCCTTTCTCCGCCGGCTCCACGGCTCGGCGCGACGCCGGGAACGCTATCTGCCCGAGTACGCCGTGAATGTAAGCGGCGCTACGGTGGGAGGCGTTTCGCGCCTGCACCATGGGCTGGCAAACGGCCGTGTCGCGACGATCATGCGTCAATGGCGCACGCCCGAAATCGCGCGGCCGCGGGCCGATAGAGACAGGAGCCTCCCACGAACGACACGCGCATCCTCATCATCCTCCAGGCCGGCACCGAGACCCACGAGGGCCAAGCCCGGGCGCTGCATGCCCTCCTGTACGCCAAGGAGTTGCGCGAGGCGGGTGCGACCGTCCGCCTGACTTTCGACGGCGCGGGAACCGAGTGGCTGGCTCGCCTCCGCGATCCCGCCCGGCCCGCGGGTCGGCTCACCACGATGCTTCGCGAGCTGACCGACGGCGGAGTCACATACGAGGTCTGCGACTACTGCGCGGGCGCCTTCGACGTCCGGGACGAGTTGGTGCAGGCGGGTGAGCTCCTGACCGCTGCGTACATGGACCACCCGAGCATTGTCTCGCACGTGGCGGAGGGATTCGCCGTGTGGATCCTGTGAGCGGCGGGAGGCCACCGATCCGGCCGCCCCTAGCTGAACGAAAGGTCAACCGATGATCGAGATCGAGTTCCTCTGGTTCTCCGACTGCCCGAACCACGCCGCGGCGCGGGCGCTGCTTGTCGACGTGCTCAAAGCCCGCGGACTTGACGTGCCGATCCGCGACGTCGATGCGACGGCGCCTGCGATTGCCCAACGCCTCCGCTTCCCGGGCTCGCCCACGATCCGGGTGAACGGGACCGATGTCATGCCCGGCTTCCGCGATCCGGGCGACTACACGCCGCGCTGCCGCGTGTACCACACCGCGGCGGGCCTTCGAGGCGTGCCCGAGCGCGGTTGGATCGAGGCCGCGGTCGATGCGGCGCTCACCGAGGCGTCCTGAGGCCGACTGCTTCTGCGGCTGGCGACACCGCCCGTTGTGTCCTGGCTTACGGCGAATGGGGGAGGCGGGCGCATAGGGTCGGTCCCGTCAAGCTCATCCCCTGGAGGATCGACCAATGGCAACCACAACATTCGATCGGGCGCGCAGCGAGCCCAGGCTCTGGCTCCGCGTTGGGATCGTCGGCGGCATCGTCGCGGGCATCGTGTTCGCGATGTTCGAGATGGTGATGGCGCTCGTGCTCAACGGCAGTGACGCCTTCTTCATGCCGCTGCGCATGATCGGCGGCATCGCCCTCGGGCAGTCAGCCCTCATGCCGGGCACCTCGCTCCTCAGCGCCGGGGGCACAGGGCTCGTGATCCACATGGTCCTCTCGATGATGTTCGGCGTGATCGTGGCGGCGGTCATCGCCAGCGTGCCGCAGCTCTCGCGCTCGTGGGGCACCACCGTCGCCGGCGCCAGCGTGGCCGGGTTCATGCTCTGGATCGTCAACTTCTACGTCCTCGCCAACCTGTTCGGCTGGACCTGGTTCCCCGACAACACGAATGCCGCGGTCCAGTTCGTGGCCCACACGTTCTTCTTCGGCTCGGTGCTCGGGCTGATCCTGGCGCGCGCCTACCATCGCTCCCGCGCCTGATCGGGAATAGCAGAGATCCGGGAGCACGCACATGCAGTCGACGGTCGACCTGGCCGTGATCGGGACCGGTGCGGCCGCCGCCGCCGTGGCGTACGAGTGTCGCTCGGCCGGCTGGAGCGTCTCGGTGATCGACTCGCGGCCCTTCGGTGGCACCTGCGAACTGCGGGGATGTGACCCGAAGAAGGTGCTCGTCGGGGGTGCCGAGCTGGCCGACTGGAACCGCAGGATGGCGGGCCGTGGCGCAGGCGCCGCTGTCTCGACCGTCGACTGGCCCGCGCTCATGCGCTTCAAGCGCACGTTCACGGACCCTGTGCCCGAGGCGAACGAGGCGGCCTTCGCCCGGGCAGGCATCGGAATGGCCCACGGGCGAGCCCGCTTCGTCGGCCGGACGACCCTCCGCATCGGAGACGATACGCTCGCGGCGCAGCACATCGTCATCGCGGCCGGCGCTCGCCACGCGGACCTGGGCATTCCCGGCGAGGCGCTCCTGACCACCAGCACGCAGTTTCTGGAGTTTGAGCACCTGCCCCGCCGGGTCGTCTTCGTCGGCGGGGGCTACATCGGGTTCGAGTTCGCCCACGTCGCCGCGCGGGCCGGCGCCCACGTCGAGATCGTCCATCGCGGGCCGCAGCCGCTCCGGCGTTTCGACCCGGATCTCGTCGGCATGCTCGTCGAGACGACCCGGGAGCTGGGTGTGACGGTCCATCTCGACACCGCCGTGACCGGCCTCGAGCGGCACGGCGACGAGTTGCTCGTCCACGTCTCGAGAGGCGGAGCGGCGGCCACGATCGCGACCGATCTCGTGGTCCACAGCGCGGGCCGGGTCCCGGAGATCGACGACCTCGACCTCGAGGCAGGCGAGGTGGCCCGCGAGGCGGCAGGCGTAGCCGTCAACGAGTACCTCCAGAGCGTCTCGAACCCGGCGGTCTGCGCGGCGGGCGACGCAGTCGCCAGCGGCGGGTTCCCGCTCACGCCGGTGGCGGGAATGCAGGGCCGGATCGTGGCCAGCAACCTGCTCAAGGGCAATCACCGTCGTCCGGACTACCGGGGCATCCCGAGCGTCGCCTTCACGGTACCCCCGCTCGCCGCCGTCGGGCTTGGTGAGGCCGCGGCGCGCGAGCAGGGCCTGCGCTTCCGGACGAACCTGCAGGACACGTCCGGCTGGTATTCGTCGCGGCGCGTGGGGCTCGCGCGCACCGCCGTCAAGGTCCTCGTCGAGGAGGACACGGATCGCATCCTGGGCGCGCACCTGCTGGGCGAGCACGCGGGCGAGACGATCAACTTGTTCGGACTCGCCATCCGCGCAAACCTGCGGGCAGACGACCTGCGACACATGGTCTACGCCTACCCCACGGCCGCCTCCGATGTCCCACACATGCTCTGACGGGTGCCGCCGACAGGCATGCAGCTACCCCGGGCCAGGGTGCACGCCGCCGTTGCGAGGCCCCGCAGGGAGAACGTGAGGCGCTGCGTCCGCATTCCTCGGTGTCCCGCGCAGGAGTGTGTGGTGCATCACATCCCTGCCATCCCACCGGTCTGACGATGCCGGGATGGACAAACCAGTGATCGGCTCATCCGCAACCACGTCCGCGGCAGCGGCTCCCGAGGCCGGTAGCGCGCCCTCGCGTCCCGTTCCGTTCGCACCCGAGCTCGTCCCGACCCGACCCGCGCAGCCGCGGCCCGCGGGCGAGATCCTCCACGACGTGACCCGCTCGATCTGTCCCGAATGCCGGGCCGTGATCGATGCCCAGGTGCTCCTCCGCGACGACAAGGTCTACCTGCGCAAGCGCTGCCCGACCCACGGCTGGTTCGAGGGGCTCGTGTACGCCGATGCCCGGGCCTACGTCGACCAGGCCCGCTACAACAAGCCCGGGCAGGCGCCCGCACGGATCGCGACCGAAGTCGTCAACGGCTGCCCGCTCGACTGCGGCCTGTGTCCCGAACACCGCCAGCACACCTGTCTCGCGCTGATCGAGGTCAATACCGCCTGCAACCTCGACTGCCCGGTCTGCTTCGCCAACGCCGGCGCCGGCTACAACCTGACACTGCCGGAGGTCGAGACGATGCTCGACCGCTTCGTGGAGTTCGAGGGCCATCCCGAGGTGGTCCAGTTCTCCGGCGGCGAGCCGACCATCCATCCGCAGTTGCTCGAGATGCTCGACGCGGCGCGCGAGCGGGACATCCGATTCGTCATGGTCAACACGAACGGCCTGCGCATCGCCGACGACCAGGCCTGGTTCGCCGAGTTCGCCGCCCGCCGGCCGCTCGTCTACCTGCAGTTCGACGGGCTCACCGACGAGACCTACCGGACGATCCGCGGCGCGCCCCTGCTCGAGCGCAAGCTCCGCGCGCTCGAGCGGCTGGCCGAAGCCGACCTGCACGTCGTCCTCGTGGCGGCCGTCGAACGGGGCGTCAACGAGCACGAGGTGGGCCCGATCATCGAGTTCGGCCTGCGCCACCCGGCCGTGCGTGGCGTCATGTTCCAGCCGGTCACCCACACGGGGCGCCACCCGGACCACGACCCGCTCCAGCGCATGACGATCCCCGACGTCCTCCGCGCGATCGACGGCCAGATGGACGGCACGTTCCGTTCGAGCGACTTCGTGCCGATCCCATGCTGCCAGCCCACCTGCAGCTCCGTCACGTATGCGTATCTCGGGAACGACGGCGAGGTGATCCCGCTGCCGCGGGTGCTCGAGGTCGACCAGTACCTCGACTACATCACGAATCGCACGCTCCCGGACCTGCAGCCGGAGATTCTCCACGCGCTCGAGGGGCTCTGGTCGGCTGGATCGATCCCGGGGACCCCAACCGAGGAGCGCTTCGCCTGCGCGGTCTGCAACGTCGATCTGCCCTCGCTCGCGAACATTGCCCGGCGCGTCTTCATGGTCCAGCTGCGCGACTTCCTCGACCCCTGGACATTCGACGTCAAGCGGGCCATGAAGTGCTGCATCGGGATCCTCGAGCCCGACGGCCGGATGATCCCCTTCTGCACCTACAACACCGTCGGCTATCGGGAGCAGACGCGTGCGCGGCTTGGGGCGCGACGCCGGGGAACGCGTGCGCTCCCGGTCGTGGACGTCGTCGGGTGACGCGACTGCGCCCACGCATGCCGTCGGGGGTTGCGCCGGTGTCGGAGATCATCAGCCAGCCGTCCACCCTCCTCGCCTGCTGCTCGGCCGTCTACGGCAACCCGCTGGCCGAGCTGCTGGTTGGAGAATCGCTGCATCCAGGCGGCCTCGAGAGCACTCGCCAGCTCCTCGCCTGGTCTCGACTGGAGCCCGGCGCGAGGCTGCTCGACGCGGGCTGTGGGCTGGGAGCCGGCGCGCGTGTCGCCGCCCGCGAGTTCGGCCTGCGCGTTGACGGAGTGGACGCGAGCCAGGAGGTGCTGACCCGCGCCGAAGCGCGCGATCCCGGTGCGGGGGTGACGTGGCTGCGGGCTGACCTGCTCGCACTGCCGCACGAGGACGCCGCGTTCGATGGGATCCTGTCCGAGTGCGTCCTCTCGACGCTCCATCGTGGCGACGCGCTGGCCGAGATGCGGCGAGCCCTGCGCCCGGGCGGCCTGCTCCTCGTGAGCGACGTCGAAGTCGGGGGCTCCTCGATTCCCGCGCTCGCGGACCTCGGGATACTGGGCGCCGCATTGTGCATCACCGATGCCTGGCGCACTGACGAGCTCGAGGCGCGATTGGGCCCGGCGGGATTCTCATTGCTGCGGCGGTGGGATCGCACGGCGTCGATCCTCACGCTCGTCGACCGCATCGAGGCTCGGGTGAAGCTCGCGGCGGCTGCCGCACGCGACCTGGGCCTGGATCTCGCGACGCTGGCGAGTCTGCCCGGCCTCAGGGCGGCACCGGTCGACCACGCGGCTGCGCGACGTCTTGGGGATGAGGTGCGCCGGGCGGTTCACCGCGGAGACCTCCGGTACTTCGCGGCCGTCGCCCGAGCCGTCGATTTCGCCTGAGGCGCAGCCCGCTGCGCCCCGGCCGCCGTTTCCCGTCCGGATCGCCAACCGCCGGTCCGGGCCGTCCGGGGGGTTGTAAGGCGTGTCACAGATGGGGGACGCCGTGGGGGCTACGGTCGGGGTCGGGAGACCACGCAGTACAGAGCAGACTGAGCCCCCATGTCGAGCACCATCCTGACCGCCCGGAGCAGCGCCACCCCGACCACCGGCGCCCGCGCCGGGCTCCTCGGCGGCGCCGGCCCGGCGGCGTGTGGGCCGGCTGGGGCCGGCGGAGGCGATCTGCTTCCCCAGCGTGGTTCCCGTCCAAAGGAGTGCGCACCGTGAGGCTTGAGCGTTCATCGGCGGCTGCCGGCGAGGTCCGGCGAGCACCGGCCCATTGCCACGTCCCGGCTTCGTTCGATTCCGCAGCGCACGCGGACCTGCTGTCCACGTCGGCTCGTCTGGCTCGTGCCGTGGAGTGGCTGAAGCGCGAGATCGAGAGTGGACGCGAATGCCATGCGGCGCTGGCCCAGGTGACCGTCGTCCAGGCCGATCTCGACCAGGTGCGGGATGGCCTGCTCGAAGGCCACCTGCGCTACTGCCTGGCGCCGGCGCTGGCAGAGGGCCGCGACCCCGACGAGATCGCCGCGCTGCTCGCACCGGTGGCGTCCCTGTTCGGAGTGTCACGGCGCGAACGCGCTTGAGCCGTGAACGCACCGGCTCGCGGGCCGGCGAGGGGCCAGTCAGCGCGGCCGATCGCCCGATGGGACGTCTGCGAACACGCGGCTTCGCCTGGCCCGCACCTCGGCGCGTGCGCGCAGGTCCGCGAAGTGCGCGGCGATCGTCTGCCGCAGGATGCGCCGCATGACCAGGCGGAACACGACGAACTGCAACCACCCCACCTGTGGGAAGGCGGCTTCATAGCGCAGGTGGCTGCGCCGGCGCGCTCCATCGACCGGCGCGACCACGATCGATTCGACGAGTCCGCGCAGCGGTCCGTCGAGGTGTCGGTAGTCGATCCGGTCCGGCGGTCGGAACTCCACCTCTTCGCGCGTCCGGACGATCCGCGAACGCCCCGCCGGCAGCGGCACCCGTGTCCAGAAGTCGGCGACCATACGCCGCTCCTCGCGCAGGTGCACCTCGACTCGCTCGTCGGGTCCGGGCGTGCCCTGGCCAGCGGCCGCGAGCATCTCGTACACGAGGGGCGCGGGCGCGTCGACCTCCACACTCACGGGCTCGGCCGCGGCGATCACTCACCATCCTCCTTGGCGCACGCGGCGCCGCCCCATGACCGGCCGGCATCTGCCGCCCCCGCGCACTGCTCGGGCCAAGCATCGCGCCGAGCGGCCGCAGCGTCTGTGGCCCCGGCCACACCCGCATCTTGGAGGCTGCCCCTCGGGCGCTGTGTGATCCATCGCACAGCCGGTGTGGAGGCCAGTGTCTACGGTGTGTCGCACCGCCTGATCGCCACGGGGAGCATGCCCTTCGATGTCTCGACGATCCACCCGCGTTCGTCCCGGGCCCGGACAGCGCCCCGTCCCCGCCGTCGCCTCGCTGCGCGAGCGGCCCACCACCGGGCGACCCGGCCACCCGCGCAGGGCGCCCGTGCGTTCGCGGTGGCGGCGCTGGGCAATGCCCTTGCTGTTCGCCTCGGCCGGCCTGGCCGTGCTGCTTGTCGTCGGGCTGTCCGCCCTGGGCTCCGGCAGCCCAGCTGCGGCCGCAGCCGTCCGCCCGGTACTCGGACGCCCCGATGCCGCCGTCGTCGTGGCCGAATACGGCGACTTCCAGTGCCCTTCCTGCGAGGCGTTCTTCCGCACGGTCGAGCCGCAGCTCAAGACCGCATACATCGACACCGGCAGGGTCCGCCTCGAATGGCACGACTTCGCCTGGATCGGCCAGGAGTCGCGCGACGCCGCCAACGCGGCGCGGTGTGCGGGCGCCCAAGGGGCCTTCTGGGCCTATCACGACGTCCTCTACGAGCACCAGGCGGGCGAGAACTCCGGCGCGTTCACGCTCGACCGTCTCAAGGCGTTCGGCGCCCAGCTCGGGCTCGTCCCGTCACGCTTCGACGCGTGCGTGGACGGTGGGACGTACTCTGCCGCAGTCGCCGCGGATACGGCCCTGGCGGCGCAGCTCGGGCTCACCGGCACGCCGGCGTTCGTGATCGGGAGCCCGGGTGCGATCGGACAGCGGATCATCGGCGCGCAGCTGTTCAACACATTCGCCGCCGCCATCAACGCGGCGCTCGCAGCCCGCTGAACGCCGCATGCTCGCCGAGGCTATCGTCGCGTTCCTCGGCGGACTGCTCTCGCTCCTGAGCCCCTGTTCGGCGCTGCTCCTGCCTGCGTTCTTCGCCTACGCTTTCGGGTCTCCGGGCCGCCTCGTGGCCCGCACCGGCATCTTCTATGCAGGTCTCCTCACGCTCTTCGTTCCACTGGGCCTCGGCCTCGGCGCGATCAGCGCGCTGGTGCTGGTGCACCGGCCGGAGCTGACGCTGGTCGCCGGACTCCTGCTGATCGGGATCGGCCTGTACCAGCTCGCCGTCGGCGGCTTCGCGGTCCCCGGTGCGGCCGGGTTGACCGCCCGTGTCGGTGGCGAGTCGGCCGCGGCGACATACGCGCTGGGACTCGTATACGGGATCAGCGGCTTCTGCGCCGGGCCGATCCTGGGGGGCGTCCTGACGATCGCCGCGACGTCGGGCGGCGCCCTCGCCGGGGGCATCCTGCTCGCGATCTTTGCGGCCGGAATGGCCATGCCACTGCTCGTCCTGGCGCTCGTGTGGGAGCGCCTTTGGACGCGCCGGACGGCAAAGACTTCGAGGCCGCGAGCTCCGGCTCGGGCCGGTTCGACGGCACAGCAGCATCGTCGCCTCGAGCCTGCTCTTCGTCGGCCTGGGAATCGCGTTCATCGTGTTCCAGGGCGGAAATGCGCTGTCCGCGGCCTACGCGGCGGTCGGGGCGTCGGACCTCGGTGTCGGCCTCGAGACCACCGTCGGCGCGGCCGTGTCCGCCGTGCCCGGGCCCGTGCTCCTCGCTGTGAGCGCGATGGTGGTGCTCGTGGTGTGGCTGGCAGCGCGCCGCGGCTCCCGGAGCCGAGAGGACCGCCCCCGACACGAGCAGGAGACGTCATGACCGAGCGATCTGTCCCAGGGGTTGGGAAGGGGCAGCCATCGACCCGGGTCGGATCGGTATCGCCGCTCCTTGCGGGCTGGGCCGCCTCGCTGATCGGTGGCGCGGCATGGTACGGCCTGTCGCTCGCCACCGGACTCATCTTTCACTTCCTGCCCGCGGGGGTGATTCTCGCCGGCGCGTGGGCGTTCCGGCAGGCCGCCGGGGTACGGACCGGGCCCGCCGCGCGCAGGGCGTCGCCTGCCGAGGCAGTCGGCTTCACGACTGGGGCGCTCGTCGTGGTCCTCGGGACGATCGCGTCGATCGGCGCCGGGCACCGCGCACTCGACGCTCCGTGGGTCACGGCCCTGGTGACGGCGGTTGGCATCACCGTCGCCGCGTGGTGGATCCGTCGATGACGGGCATCGCCCCGTCGCCGACGGCCGGGCCCGACGATGCCGCGGGTCACGCGATCGATCCGACTCGTGGTCGCGGCATCCGGCGGGGAGAAGCGACCGGGCCGACCGTGCGCCGCGCGATCGGGGTCGCCCTCGTTGTCGGAACCGCGCTGTCGGCGATCAACGAGCTTGACCTCATCCTCACTGTCGGAATCTCGCCGCTGCTGATCGCCAAGATCGCGCTGAACTACTGCGTGCCCTTCGGTGTCTCGCTCTATTCCGCGGTCGCTGCCGGTCGGCACGAGTCGTCCCGTGGGAATGGCCCCGTTGCGGTGTCGGAGTGAACGTGTCCGGGCTCACATCAGCTCTGCGACCCCGCCCGATATCGTCGTCGGCATGGAACTACTCCGTCGCCTACTCCCGTCTACCGAAGCCTGCCCCCACATCCCGGAGTCGGTGCCCGAACCGCAGGCCGAGCGCTGCCAGGAGTGCGGCAGCGCGTTCAACCTCCGGCTCTGCGCCACCTGCGGTCACGTCGGCTGCTGCGAGTCCCAGCGGGGTGACGCGCGTGCACATGCGCTGCACGAGGGGCACCCCGTGATCTACTCGATGCCGGCGCCAAAGGGGTTCGTCTGGTGCTATCGGGACCGCCGCTACGTCGGATGAGAAGCGGGCTGCGGGCAGCCCTCCGGCATGCCCTCGACACGCTCGACATCGACTCATAGCCGAACCGACAACGTCGGCGATGGTCCCGCGTGCTTCGAGCACCGGAGGCTCATCCGGCTTCGCTCAGTTCCGGCCGGCCTCTGACACAGGCCCGACGACCTCGTCGGTGAGGTAGCGCACCGTCGGGGCCCGGAGGGCGGGATCGCTCCAGGCACGATGTGGCTGGCGCCAGCCTCGATGAACGCTCGCACCAAGTTCCGCGTGCTGTTGAGCGCCGAGGCCTCGCCGCGCACCAGGATCTGGACGGAACGCACGATCTCGGACGGATCGCGGCCGCGTCGGCGCCGGAACAGCGTCGCGCTCACCGACGCTGGCCGTCAGTCGCTCGCCGAGGGGTCGGCGGCGACGGACGAGGCCGAACGGGCCTTGCCGATGCCACGAACCCCGACGACGCCGCTCGCGTGGGCCGGATGCTGCACGCCGTGGTCTTTCCACGCGAACCCGTGTCAGGACGGTCTACCGGTCGAGCCCAGAGCGGATGGATGGGCGATCACGCGAAACCGTCTCAACCTCGAAGTCCATGAAGACGGCGTCATGCGACTGCGATCGGGCGACCTCGACTATGCGGTCAGGGACGATGAGAAGACCGTCAACGACGTGGCCATCAACGGGTTGGTCAAGAGGCTCGTCATGGCCGCGGGGGAGATCGGCGCCAACTGCAACCACTTCGGCGGTTGGGACCTCGCCGTGTCGGCCGGGCCGTTGCTGAACCGCCGCGCTGAGTCGGCTCGACGCCGGCTCGTTGCGCCCATGCCGCCGTACTCCGAGGAAGCGTATACGGAGTCAGCGTCGGCCCGTGGGGGTCGGAAACCCCGATTCACGCTCGGACCGTCCCGGTACGATCGACCGATGTGGTCCCTCCTCTACCTCGTCGCCCGTGCCCTCGCCTCTCTCCTCGTCAGCGCTGGCCCACCTGGCCGAGCCGACGGAT
>DATKRJ010000005.1:0-5023 GCA_035532355.1 Thermomicrobiaceae bacterium
CGCGAGTTCACAAGCTGAGCGGCACCGCCGAGGGATGGCGCGTCTGCCACGGTGGCATCCTCACGGATCCCCGTGCCTCGCCGCGGTCGACCCGGGTCGTTGACGGTAGTCGGCGTCGCCCTGTCCACGGACAACCGGAGAGACGTGCCCGGTGGATGTCAGGTCAGGCGCGCGGCGATGGCGCGGGCGCAATTGAGAGATTCGGCATGGCCGGTATCGACCTCGACGTCGTAGACCACGCCCCGGTGCACCAGCTCTGCCTGCGAGGCCGCCATACCGACTATCCGGTCGCCCCGGGCGATCTCGCGGCCAACCGCAATCTCGGGGTCGCAGCGCACCCCGACCCACAGCACCTCGAGGCCCCGCAGGTGCGCCCGAACGCGTTCCTGCGAGGCGCTGCCGCCGAGGAACACGTCGTCGACGATGATCCGCGCCCCGGCACGAGCCATGGCGGCGACGCCGGCCATCCAGGCGGACTCGACCTCGCGGAAGCCGTCGCCGAGCGTGATTTCGCCCTGCCCGCCGAACGCGACGCCCGACCCCGAGCCCATGAGTGACGGCGGCAGCGCGTCGAGGAGGTCGTCCACGCCGAGGCGGATCCACGGCTGGGGCAGGATCGCCTGCAGGCAGCGCGCGATGCCCGTCTTGCCGGAACTGGACCCGCCGTTGAGCACGATGACCTGGGTCGTCACCTGACCGCCACGCCTTTCACGCAGATCCGCTCCGGCCTGCTCCCGCGTGGTCAGCGGTGAGCGACCGCGCCGCGCCGGGTCTTCGGATGGTCCCGGAACCGCCACGTCACCGTATTACCACACTGCCACCGCATCGAAGGGCACCGGACGATGGCCGTGGCGATCCCGATCAACCGGCCGGCGCGAGCCGGGGCCCGGAAGAAGCCCGGCCGGGTGGCAACCTCGTCAGGGCGCGGGTTCCGGCGAAACAACGCGCCTATAAAGCAGTTGGCAGCGGCTCGTTTCGCCCCTCCGTATGCTGGCACCAGTCGCGGTGTTTCGTAGCAGGACGGAGAGAGGTGGATCGATGCGGCTGCGACAGGCGCTTCGCAGGTTCGCGGTGGTGCTGTCACTGATGGGAAGCCTCGTCCCCGGCAGCGGGTTAGCCGCGTCGGCGGACGTCGGCCCGCCGGCGAGCAGCTCGGTGCACGGTCCAGCGGTCGCGGGCATCTACCTGAACTTCGACAGTGTGTCCAGCGAAGTGACCACCGAGGGGTTCAGTCATTGGATCGATGCCTTGTGCTTCTGACACAGCGGGGCGGCCAGCGAATCCGCGACCGGGGAGAGGGGAGCGGGCCACGAGCGCACAGGCACGCGCGCCGGCGCGCTCAGTTGCCCAGGGTGTCGGCGCGCCAGAGGGACTCGGCTGCCTCCAGCCACTCGCGAGTCTCGCCGGTAGCTACGAACGGTGCCAGCCGCAGCGCCTGCAGCCGTGGGGAGCCGGTGAGGAACATGGCGACGCGCAGGTCGCGCGCGATCGACTCGAGGTCCGCGGCGAGCTCGGTCGGATCGTCGGCTCGCACGATGACGAGGTCGGCACCCAGGGCGAGCGCGCGGGCCACGTCGAGGCCGGAGGCGAGCGCGCCGTCGCACAGCAACGGCACGCCCACCGAGCGGAGCATGCGCAGGGCTGCCAGCGGCGGGATCCCCCAACCGGCGAAGGACGTATGGGTGGGCGCCGCCACGTCGTGTGCCGCGCGGGCGGACGCGACCTCGGCGCCGGCCACGACCAGCGCGGCGGCGCCGCGTTCGACCAGCTCGCGCCCGAGTCGGCGGGGGATGCCCACCGGGCCGCGAATCAGCACCGGGAGGCGCAGGCGGCGTACGAGCGCGAGCAGCGCGTCGAGAAAGCCGGTCCCATTCGGACCGCGCTGGCCACCCAGCGCCAGCTCGGTGAAGTCGAGTCGCACCACGAGCCCGTCGAGTCCGGTCTCGGCCAGGAGGCCCTGGAGCCAGGCGGGGTCGAGCTCATCGCGCTCCAGCTGAGGCACGAGCGCGCTCGCGGGCAGCTCCCCAAAGAGGTGGACGTCGGGCGCGGCGGCTCGCGCCGCCTGGAGGAGCGTGAGCCGCCCGCCGTCGGCAAGCGAGGGCAGCACGTCGCCGAGAACGGCGGGGAGCCTCCAGCGGCCGGCCACGGCCGCGATGGACGCGATGGCGGCGTCGGCGCCGGCATCGATCAGGAGGGGCAACCCCAGTGATCGCCCCAGGAAGCGCGCGGACAGGTCGATCACGTCGCGGTCGATCTCGGGGGCCGGATTCGGCAAGAGGGTGACCGCGTCCCAGGCGGCAGCCGCCCGGGGGCGGCGGGATCGGCTCGTCCGGTGGACCTCGGCCCCTGCTGGGCCCCTGTCGGGCATGGCCGCCGATTCCATCGCGACGCGCCTCCGGCGCTAAAGGCCGGCCGGCGCGCTACCGATCGGCGCCGGCACTCTCCGCCTCGTCGGCGGACACCTTCAGTCTAACGCTTGCGGGGCTCATCGACTCGACCAGGTCGGCCGGGATGCGGACGTCGTGGTGGAAGAGGAACCCGGCTTTGACGACGAAGCCGGCGATGGCGCCGTTCTCGTCATAGATGACGTCCTCGACGGTGCCGACCTTCTCGCCGTCTCGATCGACGACGTTGGTGCCCCGGTCGAGCATGACGCTGTCCTCCGCGAGGTTGGAGCGGACCTCCTCTTGCGGCGGGTTGAGCGGCGCCGGCTCGAACAGGCCGCCGTGCTGGTCGTAGCCCTGGCCGAGCTCACCGGGTCCGTAGAGGATGGGCGCGCCGACGCCACCGCCGCTGTTGACCCAGGCGTGCGGGAACCAGCGCAGCTCGTCTTCGGTAGGGATGAGGAACTCGGCCACCACGAACTCGGGTTGCTGTTCGACGACGGCCGCGGGGGCGTTAAGGTGGACGGTGCCGTCGTCGTCCACGTGGTCGATCATCGGTCGGTCGACGATGCGATCGCTGGTCAGGAACGTGCCCTGGTGCACGATGAACTGCCGCAGCTCCTTCGTGTTGGCGTCGAAAACGAGGCGGTCGACGCGGCCGACCTTCTCGCCGTCGGAGCTGACCACTGTCTTGCCAAGTTCGAGGTCCATGGGTTCTCCTTTCGCGGCGCGGCGGACGCGCGTGCCTGGGTGCGGTCCAACGCCGGCGTACGCGACCGAGGGACGCAACTCGGATGCCAGCCCTCCGCTGTCGCCAAACCTCGAGCGGATCGCGGCGCGCGAGGACATCGAAAGGGGCAATGCCGTGCGGGGTGTGGACCTGGCAGAGCGGTTCACCCGCTTTGCCGCCGCGGAGTGCCGGGGCGTGTCGCCGCTCTACCGGCGGCTCGCCGAAGGCGTGGCGCTGGACCCCGAGATCCTGGAGATCGCGGCCCGAACGCGGCCCGGCCAGCCGGTGCCCAACGCGCTGCTGGCCGCGGTGCATGCGCTGCTGCTCGCCGGAGTCGCCGATCCGCTGGCCGCGCACTACCCGAGCGTGTCGAGCCGGTCGGCTCCGGTCGAGGATCCGTATCCGCTGTTCCGCGCCTTCTGCCTCGCTCACCGCGAGGAGATCGTCGCGTTGATCTCGACGCGGCTGATCCAGACCAACGAGGTGCGCCGCTGCGCCTGCCTGCTGCCGGCGCTCGGGCTCGTCGCCGCGACCGGCGGTGATCGGCCGCTGGCGATGCTGGAGGTCGGCGCCAGCGCCGGGCTCAATCTGAACTGGGACCGGTACGGCTACGACTATGGCGCGGGGCGGCGGCTCGGTGTCCCGGCCTCGCCTGTCCAGCTCACCTGCGAGGTACGCGGCGAGCTGCCCCCGCTGCCGCCGCGGCTGCCGGCCCTCGCCTGGCGCGTGGGCGTCGACCTGAGCCCCGTCGACCTGCGCGACCCGTCCGCGGTCGGCTGGCTGCGCGCGCTCGTCTGGCCGGACCAGCCGGAGCGGGCGGCGCTGCTCGAGGCGGCGATCGCGCTGGCGCGGCCGGACCCGCCGCGGCTGTTGGCGGGTGACGCGCTCGAGCATCTGCCGCGCCTGATCGCCGAGGCGCCGGCCGACGCGGCCCTCGGCGTGGTCCACACCCACACGCTGAACCAGTTCACGCCCAAGGCGCGTGAACGGCTGGAAGCGATCCTGTGCCGGGCCTCGACCGAGCGCGAGATCTGGCGAATCGGGATCGAGGGGCGGCGCGGGGCGACTCACGCCGAACTGGAGTTGGCGCGCTACGCGGCCGGCGCGCGGCGATCGCGCAGGGCCCTGGCGCGCTGCGAGGGACACGGTGAATGGATCGAGTGGCTGGCGCGTTAGAGACGAACGTGGGCCGCCGGTGGTACGCCGGGTGCGGCCCGGGACCGATTTGAGGACCCCGGCTGGACCGCCGCCACGACCGCACGACCATGGGAGGATGTATTGCAGATCTTCGACCGGCAGCTACGCTTCGGGATCCACTCCGGCCAGCAGAACGCCACATTCGATCAGTACCTCCACCTCTGGAAGACCGCCGAGGCGCTGGGCTTCGACTGGGCATCGGTGTTCGACCACTTCATGCCGATGCCGCAGAGCGGCGGACCTCCGGGCCCGTGCTTCGAGGGGATGACGATGCTGGCGGCGATGGCGGCGCACACCGAGCGGCTGCGCTGCGGCAACCTGGTGGTGGGCGTGACCTACCGCAACCCGGCGGTGCTGGCCAAGGAAGGCGCCACCATCGACCAGATCTCGGGCGGGCGCCTGGAATTGGGCATCGGCGGCGGCTGGTACGAGCAGGAGCACGACCAGTACGGCATCCCGTTCCCACCGACCGGGACGCGGATCAAGATGATGACCGAGGTCGCGCAGATCCTGAAGAGCCTCTGGACGCAGGAGAAGACCACCTTCAAGGGCCGCTACTACACGATCACCGAGGCACTCTGTGACCCGAAGTGCGTCCAGCAGCCACACGCGCCGATCTGGATCGGCGGGGCGGGCGAGCAGCTGACCCTGCGCGCGGTAGCCCGCTACGCCGATGGCTGGAACACCTTCGCCATGGAGACCGACGCCTACC
>DATKRJ010000006.1:0-4988 GCA_035532355.1 Thermomicrobiaceae bacterium
CCTCTGGTTCCTCCATGAGCTCGGGCACGCCGCGCACGACCACCGCGGCGTCGACCCGCGTGCGCTGCGACTGGGAGGCGCCGACGCGCGCGAGGTCCAGGCGTGGCACTTCGCGCTGGCCTTCCGACGGTCGCGGCCCGACCGTTTCGACGAGCTCGAGGCTGCCTACGCCGCCTGGTACCGCGACTACCGCCACCGACAGCGGAGCTGGCCCGACGATCTCGCCGAGGCCATCACGGCCGGATGGCCCGCGCTCGCCTATCGCGGCTGGCCGGCCCTCCCGGACATGGTGCCACACGTGCGTGCCGGGTTGGCCGGAGGCTGAGGCGCGCGCCGTGTGACGCGCATCCAACTCCGCACCTCAGCCGACCAATACCGGGGAATCCGATGAGTCGTCCCGAGCGGCAGTACGCGTCCGTTTCTCAGTCATGATTACGACCTATGGCCCTGTTTGTCTCCGTGAGTACACGCTACGCTCAAACTCGTCGGGGTAGGCGTCGCATGGATCCCCCGAGAATGCGAGGCGTATGGTCGTGGGCGTTCACCTTCTCGTCTCGTGGTCGCTTCGATCACCGCAGCCACTGCAGCGATGTGCAGGGACGGGCTTCGTCCCCTGGTCGGGAACCCAGCGACTATCGATGTCGGTCCGCCGCCGCGTACATGCCGGCGTACAGCCTGGCCGTCGGGTGCAGCCATGAGCGTCGCCGGGCGACACGAAGCCCGCAGGCCGCGGTTGTCGGACGACCGCGACACCCCGAGCGGGCGGAGTACGCCTGCGGTCGACCGCGACGCCCTCACCGGGTCCCACGGACGGGCGTCGTTCGACGCCCACCTGCCCGCGGCCCTCGGGGCGGCCGGTCAGCGCCGCGAGTCGCTCACGCTCTGCGTGGTGGACCTGGATTACTTCAAGAGCGTCAACGATGCGTACGGCCATCTGCGCGGCGACCGGGTACTGACCGAGTTCGCCGATCGGATACGCCGTCAGATCCGCGGAGCCGACCAGCTCTACCGGTACGGCGGCGACGAGTTTGTCCTGCTCCTGCCGCGCCCCCACGGTGGCGAGGCGCTGACTATCGTGCGGCGCCTGCTCGAATCCGTGGGCAACACCCCGTTCGGCGACGATCCGCCGCTGTGGCTCACCGCGACCATCGGCACGGCGACGTTCCCGGTCGACGCCGCGGAGCCCCGCCAGCTTTTCGAGCAGGCAGATCGTCGGCTGTATGAGGGCAAACGCGGCGGACGCAATCGCGCCGTCGGGCAGACGACCGTGGTCGGTCACCGGCGGATGCTCGACGGCCCGTCACGCCTCATCGAGCGAGAGGGCGAGCTCGATCGTGTCCACGGCTTTCTGTCCGAACTCCCGTCCCAGCGGCGGGGGATAGTCGCCATCTCGGGGCCGGCGGGAGTCGGCCGCACGCAGCTGCTGACGGCGGCGATGCAGGCGGCCTACCTCCGCGGCTACGCGGTCCTCGCGCTCCGGGGCTCGGGCGATACTAACCGTTTGACCGATCCGGCCGGGCCCGGCGGGGTGTGGTCGGTACCCGCGGCCCGCGTCACGCAGCTTGCCACCCTGGCGCAGACGCTCGAGCAGATCTGCCAGGACCCGGCCCAGATGGGTGCGGTCATCGCCATCGACGACCTGGAACGCTTCGAGGCGGCGCACCTCGCCCGGGTACGCGAGGTTTTCGAGTCGACGGGCGTGGCGTCCCTCGCGCTGGTCTATACGACCGCGGTCGAGGCCCCGCAGCCGCTGCCGATCACCTCGGGGTTCTGCGAGCGGCTGGAGCTTCGGCCGCTCTCGCGCACCGGCGTGCAGGTCTGGCTTCGGAGCGTGCTGCGCACCGAGCCACCGGCCGACTTCCTTCAGGAGGTATACGACGATACCCACGGGCTGCCCGCCCGGCTACACATGTCGCTGACCGGGCTGGTCGAGCGGGGCGTCCTGCGCCCGACGACCACCGGCGGATGGGCCATCGAGGGCCGCGCCCTCCCCTCGGCGCAGGTCTCCACGGCTACTCCCCGAGCAGGGTCTCCCGCCGGCGCCCTTCCGCGCCCGCTCACCGAGGTCATCGGTCGCGACGCTGAGACCGAGGCGGTTCGGCAGCTCCTGGTTCGCCGGCGCCTGGTCACGCTGGTCGGGCCGGGGGGCATCGGCAAGACCCGCCTCTCGCTGCGGGTAGCCTGGTCGCTCGCCGGAGAGTTTCCCGACGGTGCGTGGTTCGTCCCGCTCGCCGCGGTCCAGGACCCGGATCTCGTGGTCGCGACCATCGCCCAGAGTCTGGGCATCGTCGAGTCTCCCGATCTGCCGCTCCAGCAGCGCCTGATGGAAGCGCTAGCGGACCGCCACATGCTGCTGGTACTGGACAATTTCGAGCAGCTCACTGACGCCGCGCCCCTGGTCACGGAGCTCCTGGCGGCCGCCCCGGGAGTGACCGCGCTGGTCACCAGCCGCGAGCGCCTCCACGTCTACGGCGAGCAGCTTTACCCGGTCCCGCCGCTGGCTGTCCCGGACCTCGGGCTCCTGCCGGACGCCGCGGCTCTGGCAGTCAATCCGGCGGTCGCGCTCTTCACGGCACGGGCTCAGGCGATCTACCCGGAGTTCGAACTCACCGGCGAGAACGCCCGGCAGGTCGCCGAACTCTGCGCGGGGCTCGATGGGCTGCCGCTGGCCATCGAGCTCGCCGCCGCCCGCACCGCGGAATTCACCGTCGCCGAGCTGCGGTCCCAGCTCAACGATCGCCTGGCGTTGCTGAGCGACGGGCCGCGGGATCTCCCCGCCCGCCAGCAGACCCTGCGCGCCGCGATCGACTGGAGCTACGAGCGTCTGTCGCCCGAGGATCGGCAGACCTTCCGCGACCTCGCGATCTTCTCGGGCGGCTGGTCACCGGATGCGGCGGCCGCGGTGGTCGGTTCCGATGACCAGGACGAGCAGTCCATCCCGGATTGTCTGGCCAGGCTGGTGGACAAGAGTCTCATTCGGCGAGAGATCCTCCCCCGCGGCGACCGGCGCTACTCCATGCTCGATACCATCCGGGACTACGGGCTGGACCGGCTCGAGGCTGTGGGCGCGCTGTTCGAGGTCGCCCACCGGCATGCCCGTTACTACCTGTCCGTGGCCGAGACGGCCGAGCCGGAGCTGCGCCACGGCGTACAGGAGCTCTGGCTCGATCGGCTCGAGACCGAGCACGACAACCTCCGCGCCGCCCTGCGGTGGGTGCTGAATCACGGCCAGGACGAGCTCGCCGGGCGCCTCGGCGCTGCCCTGTGGCGCTTCTGGAGCGTACGCAACCACGTCAGCGAGGGTCGTCGCTGGTTGGGCGAGATCGGCGCTCGCGGGGCATCTCTGGAGCGCCGGAGCCACGCGCAACTGCTGGTGGGAGCCGGGGTGCTCGCGTGGATCCAGGGCGACTACGATGAGGCTACCTCCCGGCTGAAACAGAGCCTCGAGATCGGACGACACGGTCGATACACCGACGTCACCGCCACCGCGCTCAACGCGCTGGGCCTGGTGGCTCGCCAGCAGGCGGCCTACGATCTGGCACAGCGGTACTTCGAGGAGAGCCGCGCAACCTGGGAGACTCTGAATGACGGCTGGGGCATGGCCGTCGCTCTCGGCAACCTGGGACGCACCGCGCTGCAGCAGGGCGACGTCGAGCGTGCCTGGGAGCTGACCCGGATGAGCCTTGAGCTGCGACGCGAGCTCCAGGATCACAACGGGCTGGTGCTCGGCCTCTACACACTGGGCCTTGCCATGCTCGAGCGCGGCGACGCCATCGAGGCCGCATCCCTCCTCAACGAGGGCCTGCGTACCGCACAGGAGCTCGACGACCGGAGGCTCGTCGCCACGACGCTCAATGGCCTCGGGCGCATCGCGCGGGAGCAAGGCGACGTCGAATCGGCCGCCCGCCACTACCGCGAGGCGCTTCAGCTGTGGCGCGACCTGGAGCACAAGGAGGGGATTGCCGAGAGCCTGGAGGGGATTGCCGACGTGCTGGGCACGAGCAGTGACCCGGCGCGAGCCGGCCGTCTCTACGCGGCGGCCGAGGCCCTTCGCTCCCGGGTCGGCGCCCCGGTGCCGTCCAGCTCACGGGCTGCGTACCGTAAGTCCATCGCCGCCGCCCGCCAGCAGCTCGATGCCGCCGCGTGGGACGAGGCGCGGTCGTCCGGCTCCGCATTGAGCCTGGAGGCCGTGATCGCCGAGGCACTTCGCCGGGACGAGCGCGAGGGGATGACGGGATAGACGCGACCAGGGGAGCGAGCACTCCTGGTCTCCTCGCGTGCGCGGCCGAAGTCGGCGATCAGTGCGGGGCCAGGCCCACGGTCATCTGCCCCTGCTGGAGCGCCACCGACGTCACCGAGACCCCCGACGCGTCCAGCGACGCGGCGATCTGATCGTTTAGCGCCGACTCGATCGGTCCGGGCGAGACCACCCAGCCCAGCGGGCCGTCGATCCGGCCGTTGGTCAGCACTGCTTTCCCGTTCTGGACCACGACCTGGCCATGATATGTCCCGCTGACACCGTACGCGCTCATGTCCACCGCGACCTCGGTCGGTGTGATCCGTACCGTGGCACTGTCGAGCGGTCGAATCTCACTGGCATGAGTGGCGATGCTGGAGTTGAGTTCGTCTTCGGTGATGACCACTTGCGCCGCGTTAGCCGGTACACTCGGGATCAGGCCCCCGGCCGCATCCGGCGTCGGCACGGCCGCCTGCCCACTCGACACCGGTGTCGTGGCGACGGGCAGGCGGATGTGCGCGGCGATGGCGCGCCCGATATACGGCCGGACTACCGCGTTCGAGAGAATGGTGATCACGCCCAGCACGACCACCGCGCCGAGAATCGTGACGCCCAGGCAGCCCAAGACGCGGCGACCCACGCCCGGTCCGCGTTCCCACTCCCGGGAGCGTACCGCTCCCGGAACCGCCCCTGAGCGGGCCGCCGCGCGTCCGCTGGCCGCCTCTTCGCGGGTAAAGGGGAAGCCGCAGGC
>DATKRJ010000007.1:0-7571 GCA_035532355.1 Thermomicrobiaceae bacterium
AAACCCGACCGGCGGCCGGTAGTCGGTGATGCGTCCGGGCGTCGGCGCAAAGCCGCGTCCCGGATCCTCGGCGTTGATGCGGCACTCGATGGCGTGCCCGCGCAGCGGCAGGCCGTCCGCGAACGAGAGCGGCAGCCCAGCGGCCACCTGGATCTGCTCCCTGACGAGGTCGATCCCCGTCACGAGCTCGGTGACCGGATGCTCGACCTGAATGCGCGTGTTCATCTCCAGGAAGTAGAAGTCGCCGTCCTGGAACAGGAACTCGACCGTCCCGGCGTTTCGGTAGCCAACCGCGCCGGCCAGCGCAACGGCGGTCTCTCCCATGCGGGCACGGGTGACCGCATCGATGGCCGGTGACGGGCTCTCCTCGATCAGCTTCTGATGCCGCCGCTGGATCGAGCAGTCGCGCTCTCCAAGTGACACGGCACTGCCGTGCGCATCGGCGAAGACCTGAATCTCCACGTGGCGCGGGTGGTCGAGGTAGCGCTCGACGTACACTGCGGGGTCGCCAAAGTAGCGCGCCGCCTCGCCCGAGGCGCCCTGCCAGGCATCGGCCACCTCGTCGGCGCTCCACGCGACCCGGAATCCGCGCCCGCCGCCGCCCGCCGCCGCCTTGACGGCGATCGGGTAGCCCTGCTCGTCCCCGAACGACCGCGCCCCAGCCGCATCGACCGGCCCGGCACTCCCCGGCACCACGGGCACGCCGGCCGCTCGCGCGACCCGCCGGGCCGCTACCTTGTCCCCCATCGCCGCGATGGCGTCCGGCGGGGGGCCGACGAACACGACTCCGGCGTCGGCACAGGCACGGGCGAAAGCGGCATTCTCGGCCAGGAACCCGTACCCGGGATGCACGGCGTCGGCGCCGGTCGCCTGGGCCGCCGCGACGATGGCGGCGATGTCCAGGTATGGCAGTGCCTGGTCGGACTGGATGTGAAAGGCCTCGTCGGCATAACGAACGTGCGGCGCATCGCGCTCGCCCTCGCCGTAGACGGCGACGGTTGGGATCCCGAGCTCGCGGCAGGCACGCATGATCCGGAGGGCGATCTCACCCCGGTTCGCGACCAGGATCTTGCGGAACAGGCGCCCCGCCTCCGCCAATGGTGCCTCCTACCCGTGCCCCGCGTGCTGCATCGAGCGCCGCGCCGCGCGGGCCCAACCGCTCGCCATCGGCGGGAGCAGCTCTTGATGGACCGCCGCGCGGCGCGCGGCATCCCTCCAGGGCGTGGCCGCCGGCGACGCTCCCAGCGCCTCGGGAGTCCGGCGCGACAGCACGGCGAGGATCGCCGCCAGCTCCGCGGCGGTCGCCGCTGGGGAAACCGACAGGATCGGCGCGGCGGTAACGTCCTTCGGCCCGATCATAGCGGGATGTTGCCGTGCTTGCGAGCCGGCACGGCGGCGCGCTTGCCGCGCACGGTCGCCAGCGCACGGATCAGCCAGGGCCGGGTCTGACTGGGAGCGATCACGTCGTCGATGTAGCCGCGGGAGGCCGCCTGGAACGGGTTGGCGAACTCCTGCTCGTACGCGGCGGCGAAGGTCCGCCGCGCGACCTCCGGGTCTTCGGCCGCCGCGATCTCCCGCCGCCGGATCAGGTTCACCGCCGCCTCCGGTCCCATCACCGCGATCTCCGCCGTCGGCCACGCCACGTTGAAGTCGGAGCGCAGCGCCTGCGACGACATCACCACGTAGGCGCCCCCATACGCCTTACGGGTGATCACCGTCAGCTTCGGCACCGTGGCTTCGCAGTAGGCGTACAGCAGCTTCGAGCCGTGCCGGATGATGCCGCCATACTCCTGCGTCGTTCCGGGCAGGAAGCCCGGCACGTCGACGAAGGTCACCAGCGGGATGTTGAACGCGTCGCAGAAGCGCACGAAGCGGGCTGCCTTGCTCGAGGCGTCGATGTCGAGCGTGCCCGCCAGCACGCGCGGCTGGTTGGCCACGAGGCCGGCGACGTAACCATCCAGCCGCGCCAGGCCGATCATGATGTTCGGCGCCCAGTGCGGCTGGATCTCGACGAACTCGCCGTCGTCCACGATGCGGGAGATGACGTCGTGCATGTCGTAGGCCTTGGTGCTCGTCTCCGGCACTACCGAGTCCAGCTCGGGGTCGGCCCGCAGGGGATCGTCATCGGGGACGACGTGGGGCGGGTCCTCCAGGTTGTTCGAGGGTAGAAAGCCCAGGAAGTGGCGGGTGAGCTCGAAGAGGTCGGGCTCGTCCTCGGCGGCCAGGTGGGCGACGCCGCTGACGCTGGTGTGCGTCACCGCCCCGCCGAGCTGCTCGTGGGTGACCTCCTCGCCGGTGACCGTCTTGATCACGTCCGGCCCGGTGATGAACATCTGGCTGGTGCCCTTGACCATGAAGGTGAAGTCGGTCATCGCCGGGGAGTAGACGGCGCCGCCGGCGCACGGCCCGGCGATCAGCGAGATTTGAGGCACGACTCCGGACGCCTGGACGTTGCGGTAGAAGACCTCACCGTAGCCGGCCAGGCCCTCGATGCCCTCCTGGATGCGCGCTCCGGCCGAGTCGTTGATGCCGACGATCGGACAGCCGATCCGCAGTGCCAGGTCCATGACCTTGACCATCTTCTCGGCGAACGCCTCGCCCAGGCTGCCGCCGAAGGCGGTGAAGTCTTGCGAGAAGACCGCGATCGTGCGTCCGTCGACCATCCCGTACCCCGTCACCACGCCGTCCCCGTACGGCCGGTTCCGCTCCAGCCCGAAGTAGGTTGAGCGGTGGCGGACCATCGCGTCCAGCTCGACGAACGAGCCGGGGTCCAGCAGCCGCTCGACTCGCTCGCGCGCCGACAGCTTGCCGCGCTGGTGCTGCCGGGCCTCGACGGACGCCTCCTGCTCCGCCATCGCCGCGCGGTGCTCGTCCAGTCGAGCCCGCCGCGTCCCCTGCTCTATCGCCATCCCACCACCTCGTCCCCCGTCCGGCGTACCGGTAGCGTCCGCTTACGGACCGCGCGGTCGGCCGGCCACGACCTCCAGCCACGCATTGTAGCCGGACCACGAGCACCGCCGCCGGTTGACACCGTCAGGAGTTCGGGCCCAGCATGCGGGCCGCACACCGCCGGGTGTCACCTTGTACCCCGCTCGACCCCGCGTATATCATGGCGCGTATGAAGTATCCCTGCGAGCCGGCGCGGAGTCCCGTGCGCCTCGGTACTCCGGAGCCGGCAGGGTCTTGCCCGCAAGGGGCCGGGTGGGCACCGGGTCCCATCGATGACCGGTGGGACCATTCGATGAGGAAGGAGCTCCCATGACCGCCAATCCCGACCCGGGCGACCGGACCGTGACTCCGCTCGCGCGTCAGTACAGCCGGCGAACCCTGTTCCGACTGTCGGCCGCCGCGGGGGCAGTCGGCGTGGTCGGCGGGCTGCTCGCCGCCTGCTCGTCTCAGCCGTCCAATACCGGCACCACGTCGAACGCCCCGACGACCTCCACCCAGGGCAGCACCGGCGCCGGCGCCACCAGCACCACGACCGCGGCGACGCCGTCCGCCGCCAGCACCACGGCGGCGCAGGCCACACCCGCTCCCGCCAAGGGCGGCACCATCTCTATCGGCATCGACCAGGAGCCGCCGACGTTCGACCCGCACGCCTCGCCGTCGGCCATCACCTTCTACATCACGTCGTCGGCCGGCGAGTCGCTCATCTACATGGACACCAGCCGGCAACTCAAGCCGTGGCTCGCCACCTCCTGGGAGGCAGCCTCGGACGGCATGTCCTTCACCTTCAAGCTCGCCAGCGGCGTGATGTTCCAAGACAACACGCCGTTCAACGCCGCCGCGGTCAAGTGGAACTTCGACCGGATCGTCGACCCGAAGTTCACCGCGGGCGCCGCACTCCAGGCGTTGGGCAGCTATAAGGCCACCGACGTCGTGGATGACGCGACGGTCGCGGTGAGCTTCAAGTCGGCCTACTCGCCGTTCCTGGTCAACGCGGCCACCCCGTTTCTGGCCATGCTCTCGCCGACCGGGACACCGAATCAGGGCAGCCAGGTCAACGGCGCTCCGATCCTGAGCGGCCCGTACCAGGTCACGAATTACGTCCCCAAGCAGTCCGTCACGCTCAAGCGCTGGGACGGCTACAACCGCACCGCGCCCTGGGCATCACAGTCCGGCCCGGGCTTCCTCGACACCATTGTCTGGAAGTTCATTCCTGAAGAGGGCACGCGCGTTGTCACCGTGCAGTCGGGCGAGACGCAGGCCATCGACATCACCCAGGCGCAGAGCCTGCCGCCGCTTCAGGGGTCCAGCCAGTTCAAGGTCATGACCCAGCCATGGATCGGCGTGCCGCTGGCGATGCTGCTGGTGGCGGATAATCCCCCCACCGACGACCTGGCCGTGCGGCAGGCGATCTGCTACGCCATCGACAAGGACACCATCCTCAACACGCTCTACAAGGGGATCGGGACCAAGGCCATCGGCCCGCTGGTCGCCGCGATGATCGACGACCCGTCGTTGCGCGCGTACTACCCCTTCGACGTCAACAAGGCCAACTCGCTGCTGGACGGCGCGGGCTGGACGATGGGCAGCGACGGCATCCGCGCCAAAGGCGGCAAGCCGCTGAACTTCATCCTCAACGCCATCGACTACGGCAGCGGCCCAGACCCGACGTCCGTCCTGATCCAGGCGCAGCTCAAGAAGATCGGAATCCAGGTCCAGATCAAGTCCCAGGCGCGCGCGCCCTGGTACGAAGACAACTACAAGGGCGTCGACAACGGGATGTCGCTCTTCCTGCGGTCTGGTGACTACGACGCGCTCTACTCGCTCTTCTACTCGGGGAACATCGGCACCAACTTCAACTGGGCCCGGGTCAAGGACCCGACCATCGACCAGATGCTCATTCAGGGTCGCACCGAGGCGGATCCGACCAAGCGCAAGGCAATTTACCTGCAACTGGAGCAGAAGATCATGGACATGGCCGTGATCGTGCCGCTCGTCGATCAGCTCTCGGTCTTCGTGCTGCGCAGCAACGTCGCCGGCATGCTCTTCACCGGCTTCACCTACCCGGTGGTCAACGACATGTCGCTCTCGAAGTAGCACGCGCACGATCGTTAGGACTAGCGGCGATGTACGCATACTTGCTCCGGCGAATCTTGGTGACGATTCCCGTGATGTTCGGGGTGCTGCTGCTCGTCTTCTCGATGCTTCACCTCGTGCCCGGCGACCCGGTGAAGCTAATGCTCAGCGAGTTCCAGACCAGCCCGCAGCAGATCGCGCTGGTGCGGGCGCAGCTCCACCTGGACGAGCCCCTGCCGGAGCAATTCGGCCGCTACGTCTGGGGTGCCCTGCACGGTGACCTCGGCTACTCGATCCGAGACCGGCGTCCCGTCTCGTCCGACATCATGGATAACCTGCCCTCGACGCTGGAGCTGGCGCTGGCCGGCATGCTGATCGCGGCGCTGATCGGGGTAACCCTGGGGATCGTCGCCGCGATCAAGCAGAACTCCTGGGCCGACATCGGCTCGATGTTCTTCGCCATGCTCGGCGTCTCCATGCCGAGCTTCTGGCTGGGACTGATCCTGATCTTCGCGTTTTCGCTGCACATTCACTTCTTCCCGGCGGTCGGCGCCAACGGCTTCCGCTCGTTGGTCCTGCCGGCGGTGACGCTCGGGCTCGGCGCCGCCGCGATCATCGCCCGGCTGACCCGGTCCAGCATGCTGGAGATCCTGCACCAGGAGTACGTCACGACCGCGCGCGCCAAGGGCGTGCGCGAGTGGCGGGTCATCGTGAGGCACGCGCTCAAGAACGCGCTCATCCCGGTCGTGACCATCTTCGGCCTGCAGTTCGGCCAACTGCTGGCCGGGACGGTGGTCATCGAGACGGTCTTCGGCCGGCCGGGCATCGGCCGGCTGATCGTCGACGCCATCCTCGCCAAGGACTTCCCGGTGGTCCAGGGCGTGGTCCTCGTGATTGCCGTCAGCTACGTCGTGGTCAATCTGCTGGTCGACCTGACCTACGTGCTGCTCGATCCCCGGATCCGCTATGCGTGATCGGCCGAACGCTACGACGGGTCTTGCGCCATCCGAGGCGAGCGAGACGACCCTCGCGCGCAACTACCAGGTCACGCCACGCTGGCTCGACTTCCTGCGGCGCTTCCGGAGGAGCAAGGCCGCCGTGGTCGGGCTTGTCCTGCTGGTCCTGCTCGTGCTGATGGCCATCTTTGCCCAGGCCATCGCTCCGTCCGACCCCACCGCGGTCAACCCGGTCAACGCGCTCTACAGCCCCGGCTTCCCCTACCTGTTCGGAACCGACCAGTACGGGCGCGACGTGCTCAGCCGGGTGATCTTCGGCAGCCGTATCTCGCTGGTCATCGGGCTCATCTCGGTGGGCATCGCCGCCGCGTTTGGCGTGACAATCGGCCTGATCTCCGGCTACTACTCGCGCTGGGTGGACAGCGTACTGATGCGCCTGGTCGACATCATGCTCGCCTTCCCGGGCATCCTGCTGGCGCTGGCGATCGTGAGCATCCTCGGGCCGAGCATCACCAACCTCATGGTCGCCGTCGGCATCTCCTCGATCCCGGTGTACGCCCGGCTGACGCGCGGCTCGGTGCTTTCCGCACGCGAGGCCCTCTACGTCGACGCGGCCCGGGCCACCGGCGTGCCCAACCGGTTGATCCTCTGGCGGCACCTGCTGCCCAACGTCGTGACGCCCATCATTGTGGCCGCCACACTGGGCGTCGGCGCCGCCATCCTCGTCGCCGCGTCCCTGAGCTTCCTCGGCCTCGGCGCGCAGCCGCCGACCCCGGAGTGGGGCCGGATGCTGAGCGACGGCCGCGCCTACCTTGAATACCAGTGGTGGATCTCGACCTTCCCGGGGCTGGCGATCATGGTCACGGTCCTGGCGACCAACATGTTCGGCGACGGCCTGCGCGACTCGCTCGATCCACGCCTGAAGGTCTGACGACGGGGCCGGGTCAGCGGAGCCGCGCCAGCCCGGCGTCGAGCACGCGCGCCGCGCGCAGGGCGTAGCGCGGCGCTGCCCAGCTCAGCCAGAAGAGCTCGCTCAGCAGCCCCGGCCGGCCAAGCGCCGCGCCGGGAGTCGTCCAGCGCTCCGAGATCGGCCGGGCGACCGCGTCCAGGATCACGCGGACCGTCGCCACCGGCATCCCCGACGGCAGCAGCGCCGTCTCCATGTCGGCCGCGATGAATCCTCGCGCCGCCCAGAATCCCCGTGCCGGGCCGGTCACGAGCTGGGGAGCGGTCAACATCGGACCACTGCGAGGCTCGAACCCGAGCGCTCGCGCGCCGTCGCGGAGCGCTGACACCAGCGCGGGGTCGCACTGCCGCGAGAGACCGTCCGGCGTCGCCACCGCGCTCGGGACCACGATCGTGCCTGGCGCCAGTGCCGGGTCGAGGCCGCCGGCCAACCCGCAGACCACCGCACCCACCGCGCCGGAGCTGCAGCCGCGACGCCCGAGTCCAACACCGGTGTGCACCACCGCGCCCGACGGGCGCAGCGCGCGCACCGCCAGGTACTCCAGCAGCGTCGGCGCCAGGATTTCTGTGGTGCCCGCCACACCGGACCGTACCGGCGCGGCGTCAGGCCGCGTAGCCATGCTCGCG
>DATKRJ010000008.1:0-20486 GCA_035532355.1 Thermomicrobiaceae bacterium
CGGCCGCACGCGGACCTATCGCGCCGGGTGAGCGCGCGGATGATCGAGGTCGCGATCGGTCGCTCATGGGAGCCGGTGGGGCCCTGCCAGGACTTCACCGGCCCGCCCTGGGCGGCGGCGCGGGGCTGTCGCATCGGACCCCGGTTGTTCGACGCACCGATCGCGGGCAATCTCTGGTAGTCGGATGAGGCTTGGAAGGAGGGAACAAGGTGCGGTTCATGGTCATCGTCCCGGGCGATCAGGGCTCGGAAGCGGGTATCCTGCCCAGCGACGAACTGCTGGCCGCGATGGGGAAATACAACGAGGAACTGGCGCGGTCCGGCGTGCTGCTGGCGGCCGAGGGGCTCCACCCGAGCTCCAGAGGAGCGCGCGTGAAGTTCTCCGATAACCAGCGGACGGTCACCGACGGCCCGTTCGCCGAGTCCAAGGAGCTGATCGCCGGCTTCTGGCTGATCGAGACCCGCTCCCGGGAAGAAGCCATCGAGTGGGTCAAGCGCGCTCCCTTCGGCGGCGGGATCGAGATCGAGATCCGCCAGGTGTTCGAGGCGGAAGACCTCGCGTCCACCGACCCTACCCGGTGAGCGGAGCGCGGTCGAGCCGCGCCGGCGCGCTCATCGTGGACGTCACGCCCGGCGCGGCGACGGCGGGCAAGAGAGGAGTCGAGATGAAGACCAGCACTCCGCGGACCGGATACGCCCCGGTGAACGGCCTGGAGCTGTACTACGAGATCCACGGCAGCGGCGAGCCGCTGCTCCTGATCCACGGCGGAGTCGTCGGCATCGCCATGTGGGGCCCCAACCTGCCGGCGCTCGCCGCGACCCGGCAGGTCATCGCCGTCGAACTGCAAGGACACGGGCGCACCCGCGATGTCGAACGCCCGCTCAGCTACGAGGCGATGGCCGACGACGTCGTGGGCCTGCTGGATCATCTCGGCCTGGCCCGGGTCGACGTGTTGGGCCTGTCGCTCGGCGGCGGGGTCGCGCTGCAGACCGTCATCCGGCACCCGGACCGGGTGCGCCGGCTGGTGCTCGTCTCGGCGGCCTTCCGTCGCGACGGCTGGTTCCCCGAGATCCTGGAGGCGTTCGCCGAGATGGGCCCGGCGGCGGCGGCGCCGCTGTGGCAGTCGCCGCTGGCCCAGCTCTACCCGCACGTCGACTGGGATCGGCTGTTCACCAGAATCGGTACGCTGCAGCGCACCGACTACGACTGGTCGGCGGGCGTGGCCGAGATCACGGCACCCACGCTGCTCGTCTTCGCCGACGCCGACTCGATCACCCCGGCGCACATCGTGGAGCTCTACGGCCTGCTGGGCGGCGGCCGGCGCGACGCGGAATTGGACGGGTCCTTGCGGTCCGTCAATCAGCTCGCCATCCTGCCCGGCCAGACGCACTACTCCATGAGCGCCGCCCCCGAGCTCGTGACCGTCGTCGCGCCGTTCCTCGACGCGCCGTCTCGCTGAAGCAAGAAGGAGACATCCTGATGCGCTACATGATGCTCTACAAGCCGGGGTTCGAGGCGACCGCTCCCCCGAGCGAACAGGAGATGGCGGCCGTCGGCGGGCTGATCGCGGAGATGGCCGGCGCGGGCGTGCTGCTGGCGACCGATGGCCTCCAGTCGAGCGCCCACGGCGCGCGGCTGAGCCTGGAGAACGGCCGGTTCAGCGTGACCGACGGGCCCTTCACCGAGAGCAAGGAGTTGATCGCCGGCTACGCCATCGTCCAGGTCGCCTCGAAGGAGGAGGCCGTCGAGTGGGGCAAGCGCTTCCTCAGCGTCATGGGCGGCGGGGCGAGCGAGATCCGCCTGATGCACGACCAGCCGGCCTACCAGGCCTGACGTCCCGGTTGCCGGTCGCGGCCCCGAGCCGGGCCGGCAATCGTCACTCCGCACGACCGACCGGACCACCGCCGGTGAGAGGACAGGAGACGATCGATGCGCTACCTCGCGGTACTCAAGGGCAACGCGGTCTCCGAGGCGGGCTACGTCCCGACCGAGGAGGACATGGCCGGCATGGGAGCCTTCATCGACCAGGCTATGCAGGCCGGCTGGCTGCTGGCGACGGAGGGGTTGCTCCCGAGCGCGCGGGCCACGCGCGTGGCGCTCTCCGCCGGACAGCGTACCGTGACCGACGGGCCCTTCACCGAGTCGAAGGAGCTCATCGCCAGCTACGCGCTCATGCAGGTCGACTCGCGGGAGGAAGCGATCGAGCACACCTGGAGCTTCCTCGACATGCTCGGGGAGGGCGAGGTCGAACTCTGGCCCGTATTCGAGGTCGAGGCCCCGCACGCCGGCTGAGCCGACACGCGGTATGGGAGCGCGATGTTATGACGCCGCCCGACATCCATCGCACCATCGACGCGGTCTGGAAGATCGAGTCACCCCGGCTGATCGGCGGTCTCGCCCGCATCGTGCGCGACGTCGGCCTGGCCGAGGACCTGGCCCAGGATGCACTGGTGGCGGCGCTCGAGCAGTGGCCTGAGTCGGGCATCCCGGACAACCCGGGCGCCTGGCTCATGGGCACCGCCAAACATCGGGCCATCGACCTGATCCGGCGCAACGTCCGGCTCGGGCAGAAGCACGCGACGCTGGCCCGCGAGATGGAGCTCCAGCAAGAGGACACGACGCCGGCGGTCGAGCCCGACGAGGTGCGCGATGACCTGCTGCGTCTTATCTTCACCGCCTGCCACCCGGTGCTCCCGACCGAGGCACGGGTGGCACTCACCCTCCGCCTGCTCGGCGGGCTGACCACCGAGGAGATCGCCCGCGCCTTCCTCGTGCCGGTGCCGACGATGTACCAGCGAATCACCCGGGCCAAGCGCACCCTGAGCGCGGCGAACGTCCCCTTCGAGGTCCCCAGCGGACCCGATCTCGCGCCACGGCTGTCATCGGTGCTCGAGGTGATCTACCTCATCTTCAACGAGGGCTATGCCGCGACGGCCGGCGACGACTGGGTGCGACCCGAGCTCTGCGCCGATGCGCTCCGGCTGGGGCGTGTCCTCGCCGGGCTGGCACCGGACGAGCCGGAAGTTCACGGCCTGGTCGCGCTGATGGAGATCCAGGCGTCGCGCGCGCGAGCCCGGGTCGGCCCGTCGGGAGAGCCGATCCTCCTGCTCGATCAGGACCGCTCACGCTGGGACCATCTCCTGATCCGCCGCGGGCTCGCCTCCCTGGAGCGTGCCGAGCAGCTGGGCGGCGCCCTGGGGCCCTACGCGCTGCAGGCCGCCATCGCCGCCTGCCACGCCCGGGCGCGCACCGCGGACGCGACCGACTGGGAGGGGATCGCGGCGCTCTACGACGCCCTGGCGCAGCTTATGCCGTCCCCGATCGTCGAGCTCAACCGCGCGGTCGCCCTCTCGATGGCCTTCGGTCCGGCCGCGGGGCTGGAGCTGGTCGACACCCTGCTGGTGGAGCCGGCGCTGGCGCGCTACCACCTGCTGCCGAGCGTACGGGGCGACTTCCTCTTCAAGCTCGGCCGCCTTGACGAAGCTCGAGCCGAGTTCCTGCGCGCCGCGTCGATGACCCAGAACGCGCGCGAGCAGAAGCTCCTGCTCGATCGTGCCGCCTGCGCGGGCAGCGCGTCATCCAGTGAGTGAACCCCGGTCTGAAATGAGATGCTGGGGATGTCGCCCCACTCGATGGGGGCGGCGCCCGTGTCGGCGGTATCACGAGAGAGGTGATGCGATGGCCGTGCGCGATGTGCGCGTCGTCTCCGTGCCCGTCTCCGACCAGGAGCGGGCGAAGGCGTTCTACGTCGACGGGCTCGGGATGCGCCTCGAGCGCGACGACGCCTCGGTGCCGGGGCTGCGCTGGGTGCAGGTCGCCCCACCGGGCGGTACGACGTCGCTGACGCTGGTGACCTGGTTCGACAGCATGCCGGCCGGCTCGCTGCAGGGGCTGGTGCTGACCTGCGACGACCTCGAGGCGGACTGCGCCGCGATGCTGTCCCAGGGCGTGCCGTTCGACTCGCCGCCGCGGCGGCAGCCGTGGGGCCTGGAGGCGGTGGTGCGCGACCCGGACGGCAACCGGATCGTCCTGCAGCAGGCGTGACCCGCGGGGGCTCGCCGCCCCCCGGCACGTCCCCGCGGCGGGTCGTAAGATAGCCGTGCGTCGTTCACACCACGCGGCACGCGTTCGCGTTGAGGAGCACGGTTCGTTGGATCAGCCGGAGGTCGTTGCCGCACAGACCGACGTCTCGCTGCTGCGGGTCTCGAAGCTGCGCTACGCCTATGGACGCGACGTTATCCTGCACGACGTCTCGTTCCGCGTCGACGGCGGCGAACTGATCGTCCTGGCCGGACGCAACGGCGCCGGCAAGTCGACGCTGCTGCGCTGCATCGCCGGCTGGACTTCCGTCACCTCCGGCACGGTCCAGGTCGCCGGGCGGTCGCTCGAGGAGGCGGAGCGCGAGGCGCGCCGCCAGCTCATCCTGGTGCCGGACCTGCCGATCTTCTACGACGCCCTGACCGCCTGGGAGCACCTGCGCCTGGTGGCCGGAGCGAACCGCATCCCCACCTGGGAGGCGCAGGCCGAGGAGTTGCTGGGGCACTTCGGGTTGTGGGAGGATCGCGACGACTACCCGTTCACCTACTCGCGCGGCATGCGCTACAAGCTGGCGCTCTGCCTGGCCCTGCTGGTCGAGCCGCCGCTGCTGCTGCTGGACGAGCCGCTCGGGCCGCTCGACCCGGTCTCGGCCGATCAGCTCTGGCGGGACCTCGGGGTCTACCGCGAGGCCGGCATGGCGATCCTGCTCAGCAGCCACCAGCTCCCCGCCGATGAGCAGCCCGATCGCTACCTGCTGATGGAGCAGGGCGAACTGGTCGGCGACGGCACGCCGGCCGAGCTGTGCGCCCGCCTGGACCTGCCCGAGCGCCCGACGCTCGAGGCGCTGTTGCGCGCGGCCATCGTCGAGCGAGGGGCGCCCGTTGGTCGCTGACCTCCGGTTCCTCCTCTGGCTGCGCCGCAAGCAGCTGCGCCACAGCATCGACTACTGGCTGGGCATCGTCGGCTACGAGGTCTGGGATCGCTCGATCTCCAACCGGCTCTACGGCATCTACCTCGGCATCTTCCTCGGCCTCTGGCTGCTGCTGATGTGGAGCCTCGCCGTCTACGAGGCGATGCACGCCGGCGCCCGGCTCTCCGCCTCCGCCAGCGACCGGCTGCACACGTTCGTCTCGGACGTGCTGCCCTGGGTCGTACTGGGCGGCGCCGTCCTGCTGGCGATCCGGGCGCTGCGCGGGTCGCCACTCGTCCTGACCGACGAGGACCAGACCTACGTCGCCGGCTCGCCGGTCGACCGCAGCGCCGTGGTTCTGGTCGAGTTCGTCCGCCGCTGCTGGCAGATCGCCCGGCTCGCCGTGCCGCTGGCGACGCTGGTCGCGGTGCTGCTGGCGCACCGCGTCAGCACCGACGAGATCGGCCTGAGCGTCATCCCTTCCGCCCTGGTCGCCATCCCGGTCGTCGGCCTCGTCTGGGGCCTCGCCTGGCTGGCAGGCATGGTTCGCCTCGGCCACCCGGCGCTCGTCCGCGTGCAGGTGCTGTGGCTGGTACCGCTCCTCCTGGTCCTGCCGGCGCCGGTGGTGCCGGGAGTCTTCCGCTGGCCGGGCGTGGTCCTCACCCGGGCGCTGCTGGGTACGCCGTCGGCGTTGGCGGCGTTCGCGGTCGCCGGGCTGGCAGCGGCGTTGGCGGCCGCGCTGGTCTATGCCGGCCGCCGCGCCTCGCTGACCGTGGTCGGGGTCGAGAGCGCGACGGCGTTGCGCCTGCCGTCGGTGATGGAGTTGGGCAGCCTCGCTAGCGGCGTGGCGCCGGTGTTGACGCCCCGCGCCCCGCGCCGCCCGCGCATCACGCTGGGCGGGCGGCCGCTGCTCGGCCTGCCGAGCGCGACCGGACTTGGCATGCTGCTCGCCCGCGGCGCGCTGGTGACGCTGCGCCAGCCCGGCGCGCTCGTGCTCGCGCTGCTCGGTACCGCGCTGTTCGCCGGCAGCGGCGCGCTCATGATCGTCCACGGCGTGCCGGCCCAGGTCTGGCTCGTCTGGCTGACACTGGTGATCATGCGGCCCCCACGCGGCCTGGTCGCGGTCTTCGCCGCCGACCAGAGCACGCCCTTCCTGCGCCAGTTCCTCCCGGTCGACAATCTGACGCTGCTCGCGGTCGACACGGCGCTCGCGCTTGGCGTGGTCGTCGCGGTGGCCGTGGCCGCCTGGGCCGCGCTGGCCAGCGTCACCGCGGTGTCCGGCTGGATGCTCGGCGTGGCGCTTGCGCTGGCGCTCCTCCTCGCGCTGAGCCAGGCGGCGGTGCTGGCCCGCGCCGCGACCTGGGATCCGGCACTGGCGCGGATCGTCTTCGTCGGCCTGGGCTTCGGCGTCGTGCTGCTGGTGGGCGAGCACGTCGACGCCGCGGCGGCGGTCGTCGTCGCCGCGCTCATCGCCCTGGTGCTGGCGGCGCTGATCCGGGGCGGCCGCCGGGTGACGGCGACGTAGCGCGGCTCCTCATCCGAGTCATTCGCCCGGCGATCTCAGGCGGAGGTCGAGATGGTGGTCTCCTTGGCGGTGATGAACTCGAGCAGCGCCGGCACGCCCTCCCGCGTCTGCTGGATTGCCCGCTCGATCGCCGGCACGATCTCGCCGGGCTCCGTCACCCGCTCGCCGTAGCCCCCGAAGGCCCGGGCCATCGCCGCGTAGTCTCCGCTGAGATCGGTGCTGCGGTACTTCGCGGTCGCCACGCCCATTGACCCCAGCTCGATGGCCATCGCGAAATTGTTGAGCAGCACGGACAGGATCGGGATGCGCTCCCGCACCGCCGTCTCGAAGTCCATCCCGGTCATGCCGATGGCCGCGTCCCCCCACACGTTGATGCACAGCTTCTCCGGCGCGGCCAGCTTGGCGCCCATCGCCAGGCCCAGGCCGTAGCCGAGCTGGGTCGTCTTGCCCCAGCCGAGGTAGCTCAAGGGGCTCTCCGCCACCCAGAACGGTGAGAGTTGGTCGCGTGGACTGCCCGCGTCGTGCGTGATGATCGTGTTGGCCACGTCCACCGTGTGCAGCAGGTCCCAGATCACCCGGTAGGGTGAGAGCGGCACCGCGGTGGAGGTGAGCGTCGGCCGCCACTCCGCCAGCCACGCCTCGCGCACGGTCGCGATCTCCCCGGCGAGCGCCTCGGCGCGCCCGCGCGGCCGGCCGCCCAGCCGGTCGCGCACCGCGTCGAGGAGCGCGAGCAGCGTGAGATCGGCGTCGCCCACCAGGCCGTAGTCGGCGGGAAGGTTCCGGTTGATGTCGGCCGGGTCGAGGGTGGCGTGGATGATGGTCGTGCCGGCCGGCATCCTCACCCCGTAGGTGGTGGTGGCGAAACTGCAGCCGATGCCGAGGACGACGTCGGCTCCAGCCAGGAAGTGGCTCACCGGCCGCGGCACGGCCCGTCCTCCCGAGCCGAGCGCGAGTGGGTGGGTCTCGGGGAAAGCGCTCTTGCCCTGCAGGCTGGTCGTGACCGGCGCCTCCAGCAGCTCGGCCAGCGCGCGCAGCGGCTCCCAGGCACGGGCGTAGTGAACCCCCTGGCCGGCGTAGATGACCGGGCGCTCGGCCGCGACCAGCACCCGCGCGGCCTCGGCGACGGCCGCCGGATCGGGGGCTGTCCGCCAGTGCGGGCTCGGCCGGTAGTCGCGCGGCTCCGGGATCTCGGCCGCGAGGACATCGGTCGGGAACTCGACCAGGACCGGCCGGGGCCGGCCGTTCTTGACCTGGGTGAAGGCCCGTCGCAGGGCGTCGGGCACGGCCTCGGGCACCACCACCTGCTCGGCGGACTTGGTCACGTGCTGGAAGTTCAAGAAGGCGTTGAAGTTCGGCGGGACGTTCATCAGGTGCCGCGGGTAGCCGCCGGGCAGGACCACGATCGGAGAGGAGTCACCGTAGGCCTGGGCCACGCCACCGAAGGCGTTCTCGGTGCCGGGGCCGTGCTGCATGGCGAAGACCCCGATGCGCCGGCCCGACGTGACGCGGCTGACGGCGTCGGCCATGTGCAGGCCGGTGCGCTCCTGGCGCACGATGATGGTGCGGATGTCGGCCTCTGCCGCGGCCTCGATGATCGGGTTGTTCGGGAAGCCGATCAGGAACTCCACCCCCTCGCGCTTGAGGATCTCGGCGATGACGCGTGCCGCCTTCATCGTGGATGCCTCCCTTTCCGCCGGCCCCGCCGGCAGTCTCTCGGCCATTCGGCCGACCGCGCGCCGCGGCCGGTCACTGGAGCGGCAGGGGCGACTGCAACCAGCCGGGCGCGTCGCTGACCTCGACGGCCACCACCCACTTGACCCAGTCGTAGCCGCGGCGGCCGGGTGCGATCAGCCGGACCGGAGCGCCGTGCCCGGGCGCGAGGGGCTCGCCGGCAACGCCGGTGCCCAGCAGCAACCGGCGCGCCTCGTCCAGGGGATAGCGGCGGCGGTAGCCAGTGGCCGAGCAGACCACGACGCTGCGGGCCGCGGGGTCGACCCCGGCACGCTCCAGCACCACGCTCAGGGGAACCCCGGACCAATCCTGCTCCGTGTACCAGCCGCCCGTGCAGTCGAGCACCGCCCGCGACGTCGAGGACGGGTACGCGCGGAGCTCGTCCCAGCCAATGACCGTCTCGCGCGGCACCGCGCCGTAGATCCGCAGCCGCCAGGTGACCGGGTCGATCTGCGGCACAAGGTCGGTCAGCCAGTTCGTGGCCGGGAACAGGTTGCCCTGAAAGCTGGCGGCCTCCCGCGAGCCGGTGTAACGCCGGCTCGTCCCGGACCAACCGGCCACGGCGGACCCGGCCTCGCTCGCCCGCCAGGCCGCGAGCCCCGCCGCGGAGAGCGCCAGGTAGCGCAGGGCCGCGCGCCGGCTGGCGAAATCGGGCCGGCGCAGGCGCATCTGCCGCCAGCGCAGGACGACGTGCACGAGGAACAGGGGCAGGAGCGCGAACGCGAGCGCGACGTGCACGCCGAGCCCGGTCAGTGAGCCCAGGACCGGCACCTCGGCACCGGGCGCGCCCGACGTCGACCAGAGGATGCCGAACAGGAGCGAGGCGATGAAGACGACCCCGAGCATTCCCGACAGCACCGTCGCGGTGCTCAGCCCGCGCTTACGGTAGGAGCGGACGGCGATGACGGCTTTCCAGACCAGGAGCGGGAGGAGCGTGAATCCGCCGATCCGGTGCACCCAGAGAATCCAGCCCTGGTCGGGTGTGCCGGCCAGGAAGCTGCCCACGCCCGAGAGCGCGTCGACGGTCAGGATGGCGAGCAGGGCAAGATTGACGGTCCGGGACGACATGAGCGGCGTTCCTCGCGGGAGGGGATCGGCGATGCCAGCGGCAGTGTAGGGACTGGAGGCCCGATATGGCAAGCCGCGTGGCGCTGGGCGAGCAGATCGATGTGCCGGAGCGTTCGCGGCGGGTCCGGCTCACGGCGGAGCGTCGATCGGGGCGGCGCGCCGTACCGGCCGCTCCCCTCAGGCCCGCGTGACGTGGGCCGAGACTGCCAGCCAGCGCCCGTTCTGCCGTGCCCAGACGTCGGTGTAGCGGCCGCTCCCGGTCGATCCGTTCGGCAGGATGTAGCTGGTCGTGGCGTGGATGATGGCGAAGTCGCCCATCAGGCGGATCTCGACGTCGCCGGCCTGAATGCCTGAGATGGTGACTGGCCGCGCGGTCTGCTCCAGGAAACCGCCCCGGTCGACGATGCTGCCGTCGGGGTTGCTGCAGCGGAAGTCGCCGGCCAGGTGCTCGTCGAACCAGCGCACGTCCGACTCCTGCACCGAGCGGATGTAGTTGCGGTTCAGTTCATCCAGGGTCTCGTGATCGGCCCGGGTCGTGGCATCGGCCGGCATGGGCTGCTCCTCCCTGCTACTCCGCTATCCGGTCGCTCCGGCGGCGAGGACGAGTCACGCACCGCCTGGCGCGCGCCGGCTTGTCGCCGATGTGCGCGAGTCCGCCCAGCGGTACATGGCGGCGTAGCCGCCCCAGCGGTTCTCCCCGGTGGATCGCGTGGCCCGCTCCGGAGTCCCCGCTGGATCTCGCCACGCGCGGTCGTGGCCGCCCAGCAGCGGGTTGCCATCGAGGTCCAGATCCGGCTCGCCCAGCACTCGCAGGGCGACGTATGGGATCGCCGCCGCGTCCATCCCGGCGATCGTGGCGAGGCGCTCCGTCAGTTCGGGCAGCCCGGCGCCGCCGTCGAGCGCCAGCGTGCCGTCGTCGACCGCGCGGGCGAGGGCGCGCAGCGTGGCGGCCAGCGACTCTCCGACCCCGATGTCCTCCAGCCGCGCGTCTCGCAGCCGCTCGGGAGCCGGGAACAGGTGCGTCAGCCGGGGATCGTCCGAGTCCGGCAGCACCGTGCCGAACCGCTCGACCAGGGCCGCCGCAATCTCGCGGCTCCGACCGGGCAGCCGGGCCTCGAGCAGGGCCTGCACGGCCACCTCGAAGCCGTCCCAGCTTCCCGGCAGGCGCATGCCGCGCTGCGACCGGACGGCGGACGCCAGCGATGGATCGGCCTCCAGCCACTCCTCGATCGTCACCGGGTCCGCCTTCAGGTCGAAGAGCTGCTTGACCCGCTCGGTGATCCAGAGCAGGAAGGGCGCGAGCTGCAGCGGCACGCGCAGCAGCACGGCCCGCCGGTCGGCGAGCGGCCGCACGCTGAGGATGCCCGGCTTCCCGTCGAGCTCGACGGTGCGGCGGTAGGCGTACGGGCCGACGTCCTCGACCCCGGGTGCGGCGTGATCGGCGAAGAAGGCGAGCATGGCCGGCCAGTTGTAGGGCTCCCGGTAGACCAGCTTGAGCTCGATCGTGGTCGCGTCCGGGTCGACGAGGGCGCGCCGTCGCTTCGCGCGCAGTTCGGTCGGCGTGCGGCTGTAGGTCTGCTGGATGGCCTCATTGAAGCGGCGCACGCTGGAGTAGCCGGCGCTGAAGGCGATGTCCGCCATCGACAGATCGGTCTCGTCGATCAGCTTCTTGGCGAAGAGGAGCCGTCGCGTCTGGGCCACCGCTACCGGCGGGGCGCCGAGCTCGTCGACGAACAGCCGCTGGAGGTGCCGCGGGCTGACGTTCAGCCGGCAGGCCAGCTCGGCCACGCCTCCCTCGTCGAGCACCCCTTCCCCGATCAGCCGCAGCGCCCGGGACACGAGCGGCGAGGTCGCGTGCCAGTCGGGCAGGTCGGGCGCGGATTCCGGGTGACAGCGCAGGCAGGGACGAAAGCCGGCCTCGGCTGCCGCGGCGGCGGTGGCGAAGAAGCGCACGTTCTCGCTGCGGGGCCGGCCCGGGCAGCCGGGACGACAGAAGATGCCGGTCGTGAGCACGGCCGAGAAGAACTGCCCGTCGAAGCGGGGATCGTTGCGCGTCGCCATGTCGTACGTCGCGACGTCCGCCAGTTCCACCGTCGTCATCGGTCGCCTGCCCCTCCAGCCGGCCCGTCGTCGGTCCCCGGCCCGATCGCCGCGCGTGCCGTGCGTCGCCCGCCGCATGGTTCTCCGCCCACCACGATCGACCCCATGACCCCGACTATAGCAGCGGCCGCGACTCGACTCTCGCGATTTTCAGACACCGTCGCCGGGCGACGTCGTGGAGGTCCGTCCGGGGTCGTCGTTGCGGACCCCGAGGGCGAACGGATAGGATGGGCGCCACGGAGCATCGGATACGGAGGACACCGCATGGCTACCGTTCAGGTTCGCTACATCGTCGACGACGTCGATGCCGCCATCGCGTTCTACTGTGGGCAGCTCGACTTCCAGGAGGTGATGCACCCGGCGCCGGCCTTCGCCATGCTCGCGCGCGGCGACCTGCGACTCGTGCTGTCCCAGCCCGGGGGTGGGCCGGGTGGCGGTGGCCAGGCCATGCCGGACGGCACCCTGCCGCAGCCCGGCGGCTGGAACCGCTTCGCCATCGAGGTCTCCGACCTGGCCGGCACCGTCGAGGGGCTGCGCCGGGCCGGCGTGCGCCTGCGCGGCGACGTCATCGTCGGCGTCGGCGGCGACCAGGCCATCGTCGAGGACCCGTCGGGGAACCCCGTCGAGCTGTTCCAGCCCAAGCGCCCGGAGGCCCGGCTGGGGTCGAATTCGTAGGCCACCCTCGAGTCCGCCAGGAGAGGCGCGGACGCCATGCCGACCGTGCGGGTCAGCGACGTTACGCTGTACTACGAGGTATCCGGTACCGGCCCGCCCCTGGTGCTGATCCCCGGCCTCGCCAGCGACGTCTCGGAGTGGCACGCGATCACCGACCCGCTTGCGGAGCACTTCACCGTCGTCGCCCTCGACAACCGCGGCGCCGGGCGCAGCGACAAGCCCGACGCGCCCTACTCCATCGAGCAGATGGCCGGCGACGCGGCGGGGCTGATCCGGGCGATCGGCGTCGCCCCGGCCACGGTCCTGGGCGTGTCGATGGGCGGGCGGATCGCCCTGGCGCTGGCGCTGGACCACCCGGAGCTCGTGAGCCGGCTGATCCTGGTCTCCACCGGCGCGCACGGCGTCCGCCGCCGCCGGGTGGGACTGCTGGGCCTCGTCTCGGGGCTGCCCATCCTGCGCGGCAAGCACCCGCAGCCGCGCTACGCCTTCCGCCACCAGCGGGCAGCCACCGCCGCCTACAACGCCGTCGGCCGGCTGGGCGAGATCCACGTGCCGACCACGATCATGCACGGCAAAAGCGACCGGACCGCCCCCTTTGCCCTGGCCGAGGAACTGCACGCCGGCATCGCCGGCTCCCGCCTGCTCACCTTCGAGGGCGGCCACATCTTCTTTTTCTTTCGCGAGCGGGCACGCTTCCTCGACGCCGTGCTGGAGGCTGCCGGCGGGTGAGCACCTGTTGCCTCGCCTTGACAGCCTCGCCGGCCCCCCTACCCTGAGGCCACTCCAGGAGTGACGCGGACGCCGACAGCGGGGAGCCAGCATGAGCGCCACACCCACCCAGACACTGATCGGGCCCGACCTCTACCGCACCGTCGAGGAGGTCTCGGCCGAGCTCTACAAGCGGTCGCTGACGGACCTGCCGCCCGACGTGCGCCGGTCCCTCGACCGGGCACTGGCGGCCGAGGAGGGACGGCACGCGACCATGATGCTCAAGATCATGCGGCACGCCGTCGAGACGTCCGACCGCACCGGGCTGATCGTCTGCCAGGACACCGGCATCCCCGTCTACTTCGTCGGCATCGGCACCGAGTTCCAGATCAACGGCGCGAAGCTGCTCGACGCGCTCGGCGACGGTATCGCGCTGGCGACCAAGCGCTACAACCTGCGCTCCAGCGTCGTCCACCCGATCACCCGCGAGAACCACCAGACGAGCACCGGCCGTGAGATCCCGGTCATGCACCTGGAGTTCCTCGACGGCGCCGACTACCTCGACCTGCAGCTGCTGCCCAAGGGCTCCGGCTCGGAGAACATGTCGTTCCTGAAGATGCTCACCCCGGCCGACGGCCTGGCCGGGGTCAAGCGCTTCATCCTCGACTGCGTCGTCCAGGCCGGAGCCAACCCCTGCCCGCCGACCATCGTCGGCGTCGGCCTGGGCGGCACGGCCGACAAGTGCGCCGAGCTGGCCAAGCGCGCCATCCGCCGGCCCGTCGGCGAGCCACACCCGGAGCCGGACATCGCCGCGCTCGAGCAGGAGCTTCTGGAGGCCATCAACCTGACCGGCATCGGCCCCCAGGGGCTCGGCGGCCGCACCACCGCCCTGGCGGTGCACATCGAGTACGCCTGGACGCACATCACCATGAACCCGGTCGCCATCAACATCCAGTGCTGGCGCGGTGAGCGCGCCCGGGCCCGCGTCTTCGCCGACGGGAGGATCGAGTATGGCTACTAGCGCCGACGACGCCGGGACCGGTGCCGGCAACGTCGGGGTGATTCGGCTGCGCGCGCCCTTCGACGAGGCGACCGCCCGCTCACTCCACGTCGGCGACCAGGTCGTCATCGACGGCATCATCTGGGGCATCCGCGACGCCACCCTGATCCGCATCTTCGACCGCGACCGCGAGCCGCCGGCCAACCTGACCGGCGCCGTGCTGCTGCACGTCGCTCCCAGCGTGCGCAAGCGCGACGACGGCGGCTACGACCCGGTCTCGGTCGGGACGACGACCTCGACGCGCATGGACCGCTTCACCCGCGGCTGCCTCGAGGAGCTCGGCGCGCGCGCCATCGTCGGCAAGGGGGGCTTGAGCCAGGAGTCGCTCGAGCACCTGCGCCAGATCGGCGGCGTCTACCTCACGGTCGTCGGCGGGGCCGCCAGCCCGGAGACGCTGCAGGTCGAGGCCATCGAGGAGGTCATCTGGGAGGACCTGATGCCGGAGTGCCTGTGGAAGTTCCGGGTGCGCGACTTCGGCCCGCTCTTCGTGACCATGGACAGCCACGGCAGCTCGACCTACCAGGACGTGCGCGACCAGGCGGCACGCAACCTCGACGCGGCCTACGCGCGCCTGGGCTTGACGCAGGGTTGATAGGACCGAGAGGCAGATTCGACGTGTAGGGGCGCGATGATGGTCTTTGCCACACTACGTCGGTACCACGGCCGCCCGCCCGTGCTCCGTGCCACCCGTGCTCCAGCCCCTTCAGCATGCCCGGGGGCTTCGTCTTTCAGCGCGGCGACTTGAGGCCCGCGCGCATGCCCCGACTCCAGCCGCGGCGGCTTGAATCCCGTGCGACGCTGCCGGCCAACGCGGGTCGATTCGCTGGCCGCCGTATACCGGTTTTATTCGTTACTCACCATCATCGCGCCCGTGTCGGGGTGAGTCGGTCGACGGGTCCGGAATCCGCTGCGGGTAAAGGAGAGATGTGACCGACACGGTGCGGGTGACGATCCAGCGCAGCGATCCGGCCAGCCGGTCGCGCTTCGAGGTCGAGCGCTTCGCCCCGATGGCCGTGCTCGACCTGCTGCTCGCCATCCAGCGCGAGCAGGACTCGACCATCGGCTTCCGCTACTCCTGCCGCGTCGGCATGTGCGGCACCTGCACACTGCGCCTCGACGGCCGGCCGGTGCTCGCCTGCCAGACCTTCCTCCCGCCCGAGCGCGACGCCGTGCGGCTCGACCCGCTCGGCGGGCTGCCGGTCGTGCGCGACCTGATCGTCGACACCGCCCCTTTCTTCGCTGAGTGGGCGCGAGTCACCCCCTACCTGATTCCACACGACGGCCTCGACGCCCCGGCTCAGATCCGGCCGGACGCGCCCGAGCGCCAGGTGATCGACCCGGCGCTCGACTGCATCACCTGCGGCGCCTGCTACGCGGGCTGCGGCGTGGCCGACTACCGGCGCGACTTCATCGGGCCGGCCGCGCTCAACCGCGCCATGGTCCTCATCGCCGACAGCCGCGACGCGCGCCGGGGCGAGCGACTGAGGGCCGTCACCGGTGATGACGGCGCCTGGCGCTGCCGCTACATCCACGCCTGCACGGCCGTCTGCCCCAAGGGGCTCGATCCGGCCGGGGCGATCCGCCACCTCCGGCGCTGGCGGGTGGAGGATCTCGATGCTGACTGACCGGCCGCCGGTCGAGACGCTCGAGACCGACGTGGCCGTCATCGGCAGCGGCGGCGCCGGGCTGATGTGCGTGCTCCACCTTGCCCGGGCCGCGCCCGACCTGCGCGTGGCCGTCGTCAGCAAGGGCGTCATCGGCAAGTCCGGCTGCACCCGCATGGTTCAGGGCGGCTACAATGCCGTGCTCGACCCCGCCGACTCCTTCGACCTGCACTTCCGCGACACGCTGGAGGGCGGCGGCTACCTGAATGACCAGGAACTGGCCTGGACGCTGGTCAACGACGCCCCGCGAGTCATTCGCGAGCTCGAGACGTCCGTCGGCTGCTTCTTCGACCGCCGCCCCGACGGCCGCATCCACCAGAAGGCCTTCGCCGGGCAGTCGTTCGACCGCACCGTACACCGCGGCGATCTGACCGGCATCGAGATCATGGGGCGGCTGCGCGACCAGCTCTTCCGCATCGGCCCGCGCGAACTGGAGGACGTGCGCGCGCTCGATCTGGTGCGCGACGCGCGCGGTGAGGTCGCGGGCGTGACGCTGCTCGACGTGCGCACCGGCCGTTTTGCCCTGCTCCGAGCGCGGGTGGTGGTTGTAGCGACCGGCGGCTCGGCCACGATGTACCGCATCGCCGCCCCGGCCCGCGAGAAGACGGGCGACGGCATGGCGATGTGCTGGCGCGCCGGTCTGCCCTTCCGCGACATGGAGATGCTGCAGTTCCACCCGACCGGGCTGCTGGCCGGCCGCTCACGCCTGACCGGCGCCGTGCTCGAGGAGGGGCTGCGCGGCGCCGGGGCCTACCTCTTCAACGCTGCCGGGGAGCGCTTCATGGCGCGCTACGACGCCGAGCGCATGGAGCGTTCGACCCGCGATGTCGTCGCCCGGGCCAGCTACCTGGAGATCATGGCCGGGCGGGGCACGGCCGGCGGCGGCGTGCTGATCGACATCTCGCACCTCGGCGTCGAGGAGGTCGAGCGCCGCTTCCCCGGCATGGTCGAGCGCACCCGCCTGATCGGCCGGGACCTGGCCCGCGGGCCGGTCGAGGTCTCGCCGACGGCCCACTTCCAGATGGGCGGGGTGATCATCGACCCCGACTGCCAGACGGTATTGCCGGGCCTGCTGGTGGCCGGCGAGGACGCCGGCGGCACCCACGGCGCCAACCGGCTGGGCGGCAACGGCGTGGCCGAGTCGACCGTCTACGGCGCGCGGGCCGGCGACCGGGCCGCCCTGCTGGCGCGCGAGCGTCCGCTCGGCGAGCCGGACCCGGCCGAGGTCGCGGCCTCGGTCGAGCGTGCCCTCTCCCCGCGCGCTCGCGACGAGGGCGCCAGCCCTTTCGCGATCACCCGCGAGCTCAAAGACCTGATGTGGCAGGACTGCGGGGTCGTCCGCAGCCGCGAGGGCCTGCTGCAGGCGCGCGACGGTCTCGCCCGCCTCGCGGAGCAGCTGGAGCAGGTCGCGGCGCCGGGTCCGGCTGAGGCCAACTACGCCTGGCAGGAGGCGCTCGACGTCGCCAACCAGCTGACCGTCGCCGCGCTCATCGTCGAGTCGGCGCTGGTGCGCGAGGAGTCGCGTGGCGCGCACTTCCGGGACGACTTCCCCGCGCGGGACGACGCGCGCTGGCTGCGGACGATCGTGCTCGAGCGCGGGGCTGATGGCGCGCCCCGCATCGACCTGCGGCCGGTGGCGCTGACCCGACTGGCGCCGGCCGCGACGGTGGCGGGGGGCCAGACGTGACGCTGGTGCAGGCGCTCTTCGTGGTCGCGCTGATCGCGGTGCTGCTGGCCGTCATCGGCTTCGCCACGGTGGTCGTGGCCGGCGCGGCGCGCGGCGGCGCGGGGAGCTTCGTCACGCCGGCCCTGCTCGGGCGGATGGTGCGCTCACCGGCCGAGCGGGCCGAGGTCGACCGCTGGGCCTTCTACGCCCACCGCATCAGCGGCTTCGCCGTCTTCGCCTTCCTGGCGCTGCACGTCTGCGACGTCGGCCTCTACGGCCTGTCGCACCGCCTCTACGACCAGGTGCACCAGCTCTACGGCACGGCGCCGCTGCGGCTGTTCGAGTGCGGGCTGCTCTTCGGGATCCTGTTCCACACCCTCAACGGCCTGCGCATCCTGGCGATCGACCTGGCCGACCTGCGCGTCGTCACCGCCCGCCGGCTGCTGGCGGGCGCCTTCGCCCTGACTGTCGTCCTCGCCCTGCTGGGCAGCGTTGTCATCCTGCGCCCGGTGTTGGGATGAGGGTGCCGGGTGCCCTGGACGGGCGGGTCGCCGACGCCGGAGCCGCGGCCCGTCCGCGCGCGCTCGGGACCCGGCGCCGCGCGCTCGTCTGGGTCATGGTCCGGCTGACCGGGCTCTTGCTCTCGGTTCTCGTGCTCGGGCACTTCGCCCTGACGCACATCCTGACCGACGTGGCCAACACCGGCTCGAGCTTCGTGGCGCGGCGCTGGGGCTCCGGCGTCTGGCTTGCCTGGGACTGGCTGATGCTGGCCGCGGCGCTGGCGCACGGCACGGCCGGCATCTGGGTGGCGATCGAGGACTATACGCCGTCGCCCGCCGCGCGCCGCCGCCGTCAGTGGGCGCTCCTCGCGCTCGCGGCCGTCCTCTTCGTGCTCGGCTCGGTCACCATCGCCCGCGTCATCCTGGGGTAGCCCATGCCGCCATCGCCCGATTCCGGGACCTTCGCCATCACCGTGCGCCGGTTCCACCCCGTCGAGTTCGACGCGTTGGAGCGCTTCAATCCGAAGACGCTGGGCGTGCATCGTATCCGGCTGGGGTGGCAGGCGCGGGGTCTGGGACTCTACCTGGGGGCCTGGCTGGACGAGCGGCCGGTGGGTCACGTCTGGCTGGAGTGGGTCCCGGAGCACGACGGCGCCGCCTCCCGACCAATCGACTGCCCGCGCCTGGTGGATCTCTACGTCGTCGCGCAGCTGCGCTCGCGCGGCATCGGCACGCGGCTGATCGCGGCCGCCGAGCAGGCGGCAGCAGAGCGTGGACACCGCTGCGTCGGGCTGGACGTGGGGCTCGACAACCCGCGGGCGTACGCGCTGTACGCGCGGCTGGGCTACGTCGATGCCGGGCTCGGCCGATTCTGGATCAGCTGGCAGTACGTCGACGCCGAGGGGCGGATGCAGAGGGAGGGCGAGGAGTGCGTCTACCTCGTCCACCGGCTGCGCAGCGCTGCCGGGCCATCTCGGCTGCGCTGACTCGCGACCTCACGGGCGAAAATTGGCAGCTCGGCCCGTTTTGTCGGGGCGGGTTTCAAACCCGCCCTCGGCTTCAGCGCCGGCCGACTCAGCGGCTCACGCGCGGTGGTGCGCGGCGTAGTGCCGGGCCAGCAGCGCGGCCCCGAAGTCGTCCTCGGGATCGCGCCAGACGGTGTGGACGTGGTTGGCGTCGTCCTGGGTGTTGTCGTACTCGACCAGGAACCGTGGCCCCTGCAGCCGGTAGTAGTGCGGCCGGTGCGGCTCGAGCTCGCCCGCCCAGGCGAAGTGGACACCGTCGAGCCCGTCGCGCCGGAGCGCGCCCAGCTCGATCGCGGCCAGGTCCTCGGGCATGCGTCCGACGTACTCGCGCAGCAGCGCATCGAGCAGCGCACGCTGCCCGGCCTGCATACTGGCGGCGGCCAGCCCCTTCGGCGCGGTGCTGTAGCGCAGTCCGTCGAGGTGCTCCGGCGTGAGGCCCATCGCCTGCCAGCCCGCCTCGGCCTCGCGCTCGAGTGCCGGCGTGATTGGGGCTCCAGAGAGGACCGGGGCCGGCAGCGGCAGGGCACCCTCGACGACGCGGGCACGGTTGCCGGCGACGATGTCGGGCGGCGCGATCGGCGACAGCGTGGCCGCCGCGCGCTGCCCCGCGTCGAGGAGATGGACCAGCTCGCGTGCCAGATCCTCCACGCCGGCCAGCGGGCGCAGCGTCCCGACCGTGCCGAGCGGCGTCTCGGCGGGGTTGGAGCCGAAGAAGGTCGGCGTCGGCGCCACGATGCGGCCGTCGACGATCGTGTAGTTCAGCGAGACGTGATGCCCCTCGAAGCGCCAGCCCCATGGCCCGTGATCGTCTGGCCGGCCGAAGACGCTGACGTAGTAGAGGAGTGGGTCGCGTCCGCGTCCGGGCCGGCTCCAGCCCTCGACGGCGTCGAGCGTCGACTCCAGCCCGATGATCGCCGTGGCGGTGAAGTAGCCGCTGCGGCTGAGGCCGGTCGCCGCGAGCCGGTGGGCGAGGCGCTGCTGGTCGCGCTCCATAGCCGCGAGCGGGAGCCCCTGCCGCGGGTTCGGCGTGTAGTACCAGCGGGTCCGCTCCTGATCGTCGAGCGAGAAAACCGCGCGAGCACGCTGGTCGGGACTGAGGGAGGCGAGGAAGGAGGTGGCCGCCTCGCCCATGCGCTGCACCAGCGCGGTCGCATCGCGCCCGTTGGAGCGCTCCGGCGTGTCAGCTGCCATCGGACCTCCTCTGCTGCGCGTGCTCCGCGGGCTCTGCGTGCTCTGCGGACGGTCGCGATCTCGTGAGGGAGTCGCTCGGGTGGAGGGCAAGCCCTGGCGGCGTGGGGCGGATCGTCGGTCGTGGGCGACGGACCGGGATCGGTCTCACCCCCCGGCCAGCGTCGAGCCGGCCTGCCGCGCCCGCTCGAATTCCTCGAGGTCGACGAGCTGGGCCGTGGGCCAGTCGGAGCGCGCGCGTGCCTCGGCGGAGGAGCGGTCGCGGTAGTTGCGCGTCGAGATGACCGGCCGCCCGGGCACGAGCACGCGCAGCGTGTAGGTCAGCCGGCCGCCGCGCGTCGTCTCCAGAATCGTCGCGATCATGTCGGACACGCCGCACCCTCCTCGTCAGGTCGCTCGCCGCGATCCGCGCGACGCCAGGCCACCACGATACGCCCACGGGATTAAGCCGCCGTGAAGCCGGTTGAGCCGGCGCCGTCGCCTTCAAGCTGATGGTCGGCGGCAGATTCCATACTACCGCAATACCGCACGCCGGCTGCTAGCAGTGGCCCGTCGTCTGATCACCGGCCTTCCCGAGGGCGAGCACCGCCATGACGATGTGCTGCTGATCGAATCCCGTTCCACCGGC
>DATKRJ010000009.1:0-9166 GCA_035532355.1 Thermomicrobiaceae bacterium
CTGGCGGCCGGCTTCGGGGTCACCGACCCCACGGTCGCCGGCCGCGTCGTGCCGGGTTTCCAGCTCCGGATCGTCGACGAGCACGACCAGGAGGTCCCGGTCGGCAGCGTTGGCGAGCTGCTGGTGCGGACCGACGAGCCCTGGGTCATCGCGACCGGCTACCACAACAACCCCGAGGCCACCCTCGCGGCCTTCCGCAACCTCTGGTTCCACTCGGGCGACGGCTTCCGCCGGGACGCTGCGGGCAACTACTACTTCGTCGACCGGATGAAGGACTACATCCGGCGGCGAGGAGAGAACATCTCCTCCTTCGAGGTCGAAAGGGAGGTCAACACCTTCCCGGCGGTGCTCGAGTCGGCGGCGGTGGCGGTGGCCTCGCCGCACACCGAGGACGACCTCAAAGTCGTCGTGGTCCCCAAGCCGGGGATGACCGTCGACCCCACCGCGCTGCGCGAGTACCTGCGGGTGCGCGTCCCCAAGTTCATGGTCCCCGACATCGTCGAGTCGGTGGACGAGCTGCCCAAGACCCCGACCGGCAAGATTCAAAAGCACCTCCTGCGCTAGTGGCAGGGCCTTCCACCGGAGCGGGACGGGTCATCGACTTCCGGGTCGCGCTTCCACCCGAGGAGTACGGCGAGGCTCGCGCAGGCAGCACCGACGAGTCTGGCTACTTCGGCAACTACGAGCGCGTCTACAGCGGCGAGCGCGGCTCGGACAGCATCGACGCGATGGTGGCCGCGATGGATGAGGCCGGCGTCCAACTTGCGGTCATGCAGGCCGAGTGGGGGTTCGGCGACTACCGGAAGATGAACGACGCGGTCCACCGGATCTGCTCGCGGTACCCGGACCGGTTCATACCCTACGTGACCGTCAACCCGGCCGCGCCCGACGACATGGCGGCCGTGGTCGATCGGGAGGTGAAAGAGCGCGGCGCGCGGGGCGTCAACCTCCAGCCCTACGCCTACCGGCTGCACTGCGACGACCGCCGCTTCTACCCGATGTACGAGAGGTGCCGGGAGCTCGGCGTGGCGGTCACCGTACACTGCTCAGTCAACTTCACCAGCGACCGGCCGATCGACTTCGGCCGGCCGCTCCACCTGGACCAGGTGGCCTGCGACTTTCCGGGCCTGGTGCTGGTCGCCAACCATGGCGGCTGGCCCTGGGTGACCGAACTGGTCGCGGTGGCCTGGAAGCACCCGACCGTATACATCGAGATCGGCGCCATCTCCCCTCGCTACATCGCGAAGCCGGGCACGGGCTGGGAGCCGCTGGTCGTCTACGGGCAGTCGCTGCTCCAGGACAGAGTGCTCTGGGCGACCGACAGCATGCTGCCCTTCGCGCGCTCGCTGGCCGAGGCCCGCGAGCTCCCGATCAAGCCCGAGGTCCTGGAGAAGTGGCTGGGCGGCAACGCGGCACGACTCCTCGGCCTCTAAACAGGCCATTCGCTTTTCAAGCGGGAGGAAAACCAAGCGTGGCTGTGAAATTCGAGCGCGACGGAAAGGTGGCCATCCTGACGCTGGACCGGCCGGAGAAGCTCAACGCGATGAACATGGAGATGTACGGCGAGATCTCCGAACGCCTGGCCGAGATCGATCGGGACGACCGGATCTGGGCAGGCATCGTCACCGGCGCCGGCGACCGGGCCTTCACCGCCGGCGCCGACCTGCTGACGGTCCACGACCCTGAGCAGGAGCGGTCCGGCTGGAGCGCGGTGCGCGCCAACCGCTTCGACCTCGGCCTCGAGGTCCAAAAGCCACTGATCGCCGCCGTCAACGGCTACTGCCTGGCCGGCGGGCTGGAGCTGGCGCTGGTCTGTGACATCCGGATCGCGTCGGAGCGGGCGCAGTTCGGCACGCCCGAGGTGAAATGGAACATCCTCCACGGCTACGGCGCCCAGCTGCTGCCGGGCATCGTCGGCCTCTCCAACGCACTCAACCTGCTCCTCACTGGCCGCTTCATCGACGCCAAAGAGGCGCACCGGATCGGGCTGGTCCAGGAGGTCGTCCCCCACGAGCAGGTGCTGGCCCGCTCCCGCGAGGTGGCGGACCAGATCTGCCGCAACGGGCCCATGGCGGTGCGCATCACCAAAGAGCTGGTGCTCCGCTCCCGCGACATGACCCTCGCCGACGGGGTGCGCTACTACCAGGCGCTGGCCCGGCTGATCGACGAGTCCGAGGACCTGGTCGAGGGGACACGGGCCTTCGAGGAACGCCGGGAGCCGGTCTTCAGGAACCGCTAGCGGACGATAGGCTCCCGGGGCACGTGGGTGATGACCTCGGGCCGTCCCGCGGTGATGATCGAGGTCTCGCCGAGCGACATCGTCAGCCCGGTCCCGAAGTCGCTCAGGATCATGTGGGTGAAGAAGACCATGTTCTCCTCGAGGACGACGGGGTTGCCCCGGTAGATCATCGGCATCTCCATCCAGGAGGGCGGGAAGGTGGCGCCCATCGTGTAACCGCAGGCCTTGAGCGCGGCGTGGCCATAGCCGTGGGCGTCGAGCGTCCGCTGGTGGGTCTCGAAGATCTCGCCCAGCGTCCAGCCCGGCCGGAGCCCGTCCTGGACCGCCTCCAGCGCGGCCGCCGCAGCCTCGTGCATCCGGAGGTGCCGCTCATCGACCTTGGGCCCGGTCAGGACCGTGAACATGTCGGCGACGTGGTAGTGGCGCCAGCCGACGCCCATCTCGAAGGTGACCTGGTCGTTCTCGTCGATCCGGCCGCGGCCGGTTCCGTAGCGGACGTTCATCGCCTTCTCGCCGTGACCCATGGGCAGCCGGTGGGCCGGGATGTCGGCGCCGCTCTCCCACATCACCTGGTAGACCTGGCCGAAGACATGGCCCTCGTGGGTCCCGGCGCGGGTCAGGTCGACCGCCCTGGCGCAGGCCTGGTCGAGCACCTCGCCCGCCCGGCGGTGGTAGGCGAGTTCGGCCGGGCTCTTGACGAGGCGCATCAGCCGGATCAGGTCGGAGGCGTCCGCCAGCTCGCACCACCCCTCGAGAGCGTCCCGCAGATCCAGGTACAGGCTCGGCAGCATCCCGAAGGTGTCGAGCTGGACGCCGATCCGCTTTCCCTGCATGCCATGGCTGGCCAGCATGTCCTTGATCGCCTTCGACTTGGGGTTGTCCTCGACGTCCTCCCAGACCCGCACGTCGGTGCAGAGGGAGGAGTACTCGATGCTGGCGAGGTCGGCGGTCCGGGTGACATGGGTCAGCTGGCCGCCGGTGCCGATGAACATCGCGTGGAAGATCACGAAACCCTCGGTGTCGAGGCCGCAGAGCCAGTACTGGTCCTCGATCCGGGAGACGATGAGCCCGTCGAGCCCGCGCGCCTCCAGCGCCTCGCGGACCCGCCGCTGGCGGTCGGCGAACTCTTCGCGAGAGAAGTGGACGTAGGGCTTGGACATCTGCTTGGGACCGCTCGCCATCCTAGACCGACAGGCGGTCCCCGCTCAGCCCGGGCAGGGCTTCGCCCGCGAGAGCGCCAGTCGCTGGCCGGCGCTGGTCGCGGTGAGGCAGCCGAGCTCGCCGCCGGTCGGCCCCACACGGCCCAGCGCGAGCCGGCACGCCCCGCCCGCAGCTCGCGCCCTGGGCCGAGGGTGCTGCCGCCGGAGGCGGGGCAGGAGGCAGACAGTGCGCGAACAGCACGGCGCTCGCGGTGTCGTTGACGATCGGAGCCGGTGGCTGGGCCAGGTCTGAGGGGAAGGCGAAGGTGGGCAGCAGCCCGAGGGCGATCAGCAGGCAGGCGCCGCCGGCCAGGAGCAGGAGCCTGGCCAAGCGGGTGCGCGCCACCTCACCTGACCAGGCCCGCCAGCCGAAGCTGGCGCATGGCGAGAAGGGTGGCGGCAAGGCCGAGGCCGAAAGCAGCGCCGCCGAGCAGCCAGTCCCGGTGGGCGAGGTGCGAGTCCCCGAACCAGAGCAGGACTGCTGCGATCAGGCCGAGCGGCACGGCGAGCAGCAGCCGCCGCCTCGGTGCGCGTTGAAATGACTGAGCCACTCGCGTTATCTGAGTGCCCCACGTACACGTCGAGAATACTGTGGCTATCGGCGCTGAACCCGGGTCACCATTGGGGTGCCTTGTCCGTGACGAACTTCCCGCGCCCGAAGTCGGCTTTTTCGACCGTCTCCTAGGCGTCATCCGGCAAGTATGCCGCCGAGGGCCGACCCTACTATTGGAGATCCCGCTATTGGAGGTCCCGGCATGGAGCTGCTGCTGCTGAATGAGGCGGACGTGCGCCGCCTACTCGACCCGGACCGCCTGCTGACCGCTCTCGAAGAGGGATTCCGGGCGATCAGCGGCGGAGCGGCCGACGTGCCTCCCAGGGTCGCCGCCAACGCCCCGCTGGGCTACCTGGCGGCGATGCCGGGCTACGGTCAAAACCTCGGCCTGGCGACCAAGCTGGTGTCCGTCTACCCCGGCAACCACGACCTCGGCATCCCCTCCCACCAGGCCCTCGTCTGCCTCTTTGACGCGGGCACCGGCTCGCCGCTGGCGGTCATGGACGGCTCGCGCATCACCGCCATCCGGACCGCCGGGACGGCGGCCGTCTCGGTCCGCCACCTGGCCCGGGCGGATGCCCGGGTGCTCGCCATCGTCGGGGCCGGCGTCCAGGGTGCCGCCCACCTGGAGATGCTGCCGCGGGCGCGCGAATTCACGGAGATACGGATCGCCTCCCGCACCTTCGAGCACTCTGCGGCGCTGGCTGCCGCCGACCACCGGGCGCACGCGGTCGAGAGCTTCGCCGAGGCGGTGCACGGCGCCGACGTGGTCGCGCTCTGCACCCACTCGGGCGAACCGGTCATCCGCCGTGACTGGCTCGACCCCGGCACGCACGTCACCTCGGTCGGCTTCGCGGTGCCGCACGGCGAGCTGGATCGCCGGATCGCCGAGGATGGCCGGCTCTACGTGGAGTCCCGGACGGCCGCCTTTCAGCCGCCTCCGGTCGGCTGCATGGAACTGGTCGGCATGGATCCGAACAGCGCCACCGAGATGGGCGAGCTCCTGCTCGGGAAGGCGCCTGGACGGCAGGACGCGGCCGAGCTGACCGTCTACAAGTCGATGGGTCACGCCATCGAGGACGTGGCCGCCGCCCAGCTCGTCTACGAGGCCGCGTGCCGCGACGGGGCGGGCGTCTCCTTCGCCCTCTGAGGCCGCGTTTGACAATCTACCGATCGATCGATAAGCTCGGTTCGTGCCTCTCCGCCGCCACCAGTTCGAGCCGAGATGAGGCGGGGCTCGGCGGCCGAGGTCGTGATCGTGGGCGCGGGGCTGGCCGGCATGACGGCCGCCTACGAGTTGCGTGACCGTGACGTCGTGGTCATCGACGCGGACTCCCGGGTCGGCGGCCGGACCCTCTCCGGCGACCATGGCGACTATTGGTACAACTCCGGCGCCCAGTTCGTCTGGGACCCGCGGACGCTGGCGCTCTGCCGCCAGCTGGGGCTCGAGGTGATCGACGGCGAGGGCGCCCGATCGGCGATCTTCCTCCGCGGCAGGCTGGTCGAGGCCGGCAGCCCCTACGGCCTCCTGCTCAGGATGCCGCTCTCGACCGCCGAGCGCATCGACTTCGGGCGGGCCGTCCTCCGGCTTCGGCGGATGGCCGACCACCTCGACCAACTGGACCATAAAGAGCTCGATGCCCGTTCGTTGGAGGACCTCGTCGGCCGGGTGAGGCCGGTCACCCGGGAGATCCTCGACAACGTCACCGAGAACGGCGCCGGCCTCGGCCTTGCCGAGGTCTCCGGCTGGATCGGCCTCGCCTACGCCATCCACCTCTTCGGAGGTGACGTCAACGAGACGCTGAAGGCGGTGCGGGGCGGAACCCAGCGGATTGCCCGGGCTGTCGCCGAGCGCCTGGACCCCGAGCGGTTCGTTCTCGGCGCGCCGGTCAGGCGGGTGGCCGCGGTGGGCGGTGAGGTCGAGGTCAGCTACCGCCGGGACGGTCAGGAGGAGAAGCTCCTGGCGCTCCGTTGCATCATCGCCGTGCCGGCACCGGCCGTGCTCGAGCTGGTGCCCGGCCTGCCGGCGGAAAAGCGGGCGGCGCTGGAGCCGATGGGCCCCTACGCCGAGGGCGTGAGCGTGGCCTGGCTGACCGACGAGGAAGCCGCCATGCCCTGGGACCGACTGCTGGCGGTGCCCGTGATCGGCGCCAGCTTCGAGCTCTTCAGCAACAACTCCTTCTTCGCCCGGCGCCGCGACCTGAGCCGGCGGCCGGGGGGCACCTTTGTGACCCTCTCCATCAGCGCCGGGAAGGGCGGCGCGGCGGCGGCTTCGAGCGACGCGGAGATACGCACCGCCCAGCTCGCCGACCTCAAGCGCATGTTCCCGGCCGGCGCCGCGGTCCTTGACCGGGCGACGACCCACGTCAAACGCTGGCGCGCGCTGCCGCGCTTCGGAACCGGCTGGCTGGGCTCGCAAAGCGCGATCCGGGCCCCATTTGGCAATATCCACTTCTGCGGCGACTACACAGCCCAGCCGGGAACGCCGGGCGCGGTCGGCAGCGGCCATCACGCCGCCGCCGCCGTCCGGCGCGCGCTCGGCGTCGGGCCGATTGCTTGAGAGATGAGGAGGTAACGGGCGTGAGCACGGAGTACAGGCTGGACGGCAAGGTCGCCATCGTCACCGGGGCCAATCGCGGAATCGGCGCGGCCATCGCTCGCGAGCTGGCAGGGATCGGGGCCAGCGTGGTGGTCGCCGCCCGCGGCTCCGAGGCCCTGGAGGAGGTGGCGCGGTCGCTCGGCGACCGGGCCCTCGCGGTCAGGACCGACGTGGCCAGCGTCGAGGATCTGGACCGGCTGGTCGCCGCCACCCTCGAGCGCTTCGGCGGCATCGATGTGCTGGTCAACAACGCGGGCACCGCCCCCCCCGGCAAACAGATCTACAACGTGACCCTTGATGAATGGCAGGCCACGCTCGACGTCAACCTCCGCAGCGCCTGGTACCTGTCCAAGCTCTGCCACCCCCACCTGAAGCAGCGCGGCGGCGGCGCCATCGTCAACCTCGCGTCGACCTCCGGCCTCCACCACGACATCGGCCTCGGTATCTACGGCATCTCCAAGGCGGCCGTCGTGATGCTCACCACCGTCTGCGCCAAGGAGTGGGCGCGGGACTCGATCCGGGTCAACGCGCTGGCGCCCGGTCTCGTCCGGACCGAGCTCGCCAAGCCGCTGATCGAGTACATCGACAGCCACGGGGTGAAGCCCAACCCGATGAACCTGATCGGCGAGCCGGAGGATATCGCCCGGCTGGTCCGCTTCCTGGTCACCGACGAGAGCCGGCTCATAACAGGGGACGTGATCAGGATCGACGCCGGCGAGATCATCTAGGTTGGGCCAGCCTCCTTGCGGTTTGATGTCCTATCGATCGGTCGACAGGATCGTCCGGGGGCGGGCCGTTTGATGCTTACAGCTGAGAGAGTCGATGGGGGCACGACCGCAGGGTCGGATACCGACTCCACCGAGAGGCGGATCCTGCGCGCTGCCCTCCGGCTCTTCGCCTCCAAGGGCTACGGCGCGGTCGGCATCCGCGAGATCGCCCAGGAGGCGGCCATCTCGACCGCCGCCCTCTACCACTACATGCGGACCAAGGAGGATCTGCTGGTCGCGCTGATGACCGACCGGATGCAGAGGATTATCGACGCCGCCACCATCGCACGCGACGACTACCCCGATGCGGCCCGGCGGCTGGTCGGCCTGGTCAGGGTCCACGTCGTTGCCCACGCGCGCTTTCCAGACGGGGTCGTCGACAACGAGGTGCGCTCCCTGGGGCCGGAGACCCGGCCGCGGATCATCGCGCTGCGCGATGAGTACCAGGCGCTCTGGGAGGGTGTGCTGGACGACGGCCGCGCGCAGGGCGTCTTCGAGCTGGAGGAGCCCCGGCTCGCCAAGCTGGCCCTCCTGGAGATGTGTAACGGGGTCATCCACTGGTACTCGCCGCGCGGCGAGGCGGGCCTTGACCGGGTCGCGGATACCTTCGCTGGCATGGCGCTGGCGCTCACGGGCGCTTCGCGGGCCGGCTCGCGGCTCCAGCTGGCCGACCTCGACCTCCCGCCGGCGAGCCACTATTTGGCGATCGTCACCGAGGCCTACCGGGATGCGATCTGACCAGCTCGCGCGCGCGCGTCAATAAAGAGGGGATAGTCCCAGTCCAAAAAGAGGGGATAGTCCCAGTCCAAGTAAGTGGTCCGCTTGCCAACGACGCGCCGGCCCGGGGAAACGACGCCGCCGTGCATCTCACTCACCACCCCACCGCCGATCTCCAGCGCATTCATCGCAAGGCGTGGATCGTCAGGGGGCGTCACCGACCGGACGGCGGCCTCGACTATCCTCCGAGGTGCCGGTGCTAGCTGTCAGAAGGAGCCTCCATGCCTGAGAAGCGCGAACCCTTCCTGCGGGTTACCTGGACCGACCCCTTGACCGGCCGCAAAGGCTACGTCGTGATCGACCGCCTCATCGACGGCATCGCCGGTGGCGGCACGCGGATGCGGGCCGGGCTGACGATGGAGGAGGTCGAGAGGCTGGCCCGGACGATGTCGATCAAGAACGGAGCCGTGCGGCTGCCGAGCGGCGGCGCCAAGGGCGGCGTCGACATCGACCCTCACGATCCCGAGGCGAGAGCGCTCCTGACGCGCTTCGTCCGCGCCATGCGGCCCCTGCTGGAGACCTGGTGGGCCACCGCCGAGGACATGGGCACCACCCAGGAGCTGCTGAACGAGGTCTTCCAGGAAGTTGGCATGCGGGCCTCGGTGGAAGCTTCGCTCAACCATTCCGGCGACGCCGACGCGGCCCTGGCCCGCCTCGCCAAAGGGCTCTCGACAAAGGTCGGCGGGATCGGCATGGGCGACCTGGTGGGCGGCTACGGCGTCGCCGCCGCGGCCGCAGCGGCGGTGGCCCACCGAGGCGGGCGGCTGACCGGGATGCGAGCATCGGTCCAGGGCTTCGGCGCCATGGGCGGATCCACGGCCCGCTACCTGAATGAGCAGGGGGTGAAGGTGGTCGCCATCGCCGACGTCAAAGGCACCGTCGCCAACCCCGCCGGCCTCGATGTGGAGCGGCTGCTGGCGACCCGGACCGCTCTCGGCGACATCGAACGGGCCGAGCTCGGAAGCAGCGACCGCCAGCTGGAGCGAGAGGCCTGGCTGGCGGCGGACGCCGAGATCTTGGTGCCGGCCGCCG
>DATKRJ010000010.1:0-9383 GCA_035532355.1 Thermomicrobiaceae bacterium
CCCTACCTCAAGCTGACGAACACGGCCAGCCCGAACCCGATCACGACGCCCAGCGGCCCCGGGCCGTACTCGTCCACGCTCACCGCGAGCTTCCTCACGGACTCCGCGGGGAACCCCGTCTCGGCCAGCAACCTCACGGTCTTGATCGGCCTGCCGGTGACCTGGGGCAGCCCGTCGCTGAGTGGGGCCACGCTCTCCGGCCAGCAGACGACCATCCAGTCGACCGGCACGGCCACGGCCACCTACAACCCCGGCACGGTCGGCGGGCTCGACAGCGTGAGCGCCCAGGTCGACAACGCCACGGTGAGCGCTAGCCTCACGGTCGACCAGCCGGCGTCGATCACCAGCGGGAACAGCACTACCTTCACGGTGGGGACGGCGGGCAGCTTCAGCGTGACCACGGCCGGCTACCCCAAGCCGTCGGTGACCGAGACGGGCGCGCTCCCGAGCGGCGTGACCTTCGTCGACAACGGGGACGGCACGGCGACGCTCTCCGGCAACCCGGCGGCCGGCACCGGCGGGGTCTACACGTTCACGATCACGGCCCACAACGGCATCGGTACCGACGCCACCCAGACCTTCACCTTGACGGTGAACGAGGCGGCGTCGGTTACCAGCGCGAACAACACGACCTTCACGGTCGGCAGCGCGGGCAGCTTCACGGTGACGACGCGCGGCTACCCCAAGCCGTCGCTGACCGAGACGGGCGCGCTGCCGAGTGGCGTGACCTTCGTCGATAACGGGGACGGGACCGCCACGCTCGCCGGGACGCCGGCGGCCGGCACCGGTGGGGTCTACACGTTCACAATCACGGCCCACAACGGCATCGGCACGGACGGCACCCAGAGCTTCACCCTGACGGTGGATGAGGCAGCCGGCATCACCAGCGCCAACAACACCACGTTCACCGTTGGCAGCGCGGGCAGCTTCACCGTGACCACGAGCGGCTACCCCAAGCCGTCGGTGACCGAGACGGGCGCGCTGCCCACGGGCGTGACCTTGGTCGACAATGGCGACGGCACGGCGACCCTCGCTGGGACGCCGGCAGCCGGGACGGGCGGCGTCTACACGTTCACCATCACGGCGCATAACGGAGTCGGCACGGACGCCACCCAGAGCTTCACGCTGACGGTGGACGAGGCGGCGAGCGTCACCAGCGCCGACCACACGACGTTCACGGTGGGGACGGCCGGCAGCTTCACCGTGACCACGAGCGGCTACCCAAAGCCGACGCTGAGCGAGACGGGCGCGCTGCCGAGCGGCGTGACCTTCGTCAATAACGGGGACGGGACCGCAACTCTGAGCGGTACGCCGGCCGTGGGGACGGGTGGGGTCTACACGTTCACCATCACGGCCCACAACGGGATCGGCACGGACGGGACGCAGACGTTCACCCTGACGGTGGACTTCCCGCCGTCGATCACCAGCGCCGACCACACGACCTTCACCGTGGGCAGTGCCGGTTCGTTCACGGTGACGACGACCGGCCTGCCGGCACCGTCGCTGAGTGAGACGGGCGCGCTTCCCAGCGGGGTGACGTTCACCGACAACGGGGACGGCACGGCGACGCTGGCCGGCACGCCTGGGGCCGGCACGGGCGGCAGCTACACGCTCACGATCACCGCCCACAACGGGATCGGCAGCGACGCGACGCAGACGTTCACCCTCTCCGTGGTCCAGGCGGCCGCGATCACCAGCGCGAACAACACCACCTTCACGGTGGGGACGGCCGGGTCGTTCACGGTCACGACGACCGGCGTGCCGACCCCCTCACTCTCCAAGACGGGCACGCTGCCGACAGGTGTGACCTTCGTCGACAACGGCGACGGCACGGCGACGCTCGCCGGGACGCCGGCCGCCGGGTCGGGCGGGACGTACACCCTGACCATCACGGCCCATAACGGGGTTGGGTCGGATGCGACGCAGACCTTCACCCTGACGGTGGACGAAGCCGCGGCCATCACCAGCGCCAACAACACGACCTTCACGGTGGGGACGGCCGGCAGCTTCACGGTCACCACGAGCGGGTTCCCGGCACCGGCGCTAAGCGAATCGGGCGCGCTCCCCAGCGGCGTGACCTTCGTCGACAACGGCAATGGGACCGCCACGCTCGCCGGGACGCCGGCGTCCGGAACCGGTGGGACGTACACGCTCACGATCACGGGCCACAACGGGGTCGGCACAGACGCCACCCAGACCTTCACCCTGACCGTCGACCAGGCTGCGGCCATCACGAGCGCCGACCACACGACCTTCACGGTGGGATCAGCGGGCACTTTCACGGTCACGACGACCGGCCTCCCCACGCCGTCGCTGAGCGAGTCGGGGAGCCTGCCGAGCGGGGTGACGTTCACGGACAACGGCAACGGCACTGCAACGCTGGCGGGCACGCCGGCGTCCGGGACCGGCGGTACCTACACACTCACCATCACCGCCCATAACGGAGTCGGCACAGACGCCACCCAGACGTTCACCCTGACGGTGGACGAGGCAGCGTCGATCACGAGCGCCGATCACACCACCTTCATCGTGGGTACAGCCGGATCGTTCACGGTGACGACGGGCGGGTTCCCGGCACCGTCGCTGAGTGAGACCGGATCCCTGCCGAGCGGGGTGACGTTCACGGACAACGGCAATGGCACTGCAACGCTGGCGGGCACGCCGGCGTCCGGGACCGGCGGCACCTACACCCTCACGGTTACGGCGCACAACGGGGTCGGTAGCGACGCCACGCAGACGTTCACCCTGACGGTCGATGAGGCGCCCGCGATCACGAGTGCGAACAACACGACCTTCACGGTAGGAACCGCCGGGTCGTTCACGGTGACGACGACCGGCCTGCCGACCCCCTCACTGGGCGAGACGGGGGCACTCCCGGGTGGGGTGACCTTCACCGACAACGGCAACGGCACGGCGACGCTGGCCGGCACCCCGGCCGCCGGCACCGGTGGGACCTATACGCTGACCATCACGGCCCATAACGGGATCGGCAGCGATGCGACGCAGACCTTCACCCTGACCGTGGACCAGGCGGCGGCGATCACCAGCGCGAACAGCACGACGTTCACGGTGGGGACGGCGGGCAGCTTCACGGTCACCACGTCCGGGTTCCCGAAGCCATCGCTGAGTGAGAGCGGCGCGCTGCCGAGCGGCGTGACCTTCGTCGACAACGGCGACGGCACGGCGACGCTCGGCGGCACCCCGGCAGCCGGCACCGGCGGCGTCTACACGCTGACGATCACGGCGCACAACGGGGTAGGTACGGACGCGACCCAGACCTTCACCCTCACCGTCAATGAGGGCCCGGCGATCACCAGTGCGAACAACGCGACGTTCACGGTCGGGACGGCGGGATCGTTCACGGTGACGACGACCGGCGTACCGGCGCCGTCGCTGAGTGAGAGCGGCGCGCTCCCGAGCGGCGTGACCTTCACCGACAACGGCAACGGCACGGCGACCCTGAGCGGGACACCGGCCGTGGGGACGGGCGGCACCTACAGCCTGACGATCACGGCGCACAACGGGATCGGCAGCGACGCCACCCAGACGTTCACCCTCACGGTGGACGAGGCGGCGGCCATCACCAGTGCCGACCACACCACGTTCACCATTGGGGTGGCCGGCACGTTCACGGTCACGACGCGCGGCTTCCCGACGCCGGCGCTGAGCGAGTCGGGCGCGCTGCCGAGCGGGGTGACGTTCACCGACAACGGAGATGGCACCGCCACGCTGGCCGGCACGCCGGCAGTGGGGACGAGTGGAAACTACCCGCTGGTCTTCACGGCCCATAACGGCATCGGCGCGGACGGGACGCAGAACTTCACGCTCAAGGTCACCTCCGCCACGACCACCACCACGCCGGCCAACGCCACGGCCCAGGACGTCGACACCAGCGTGACGCTCACGGCGACGGTGACGTCGCCAGCCGGCACGGTCAACGAGGGGACCGTGACCTTCAGCGTGACCGACGCGAGCAGTAACCCGGTGGGGACGCCGGTCAGCGGCACGGTGAGCAACGGCACGGCCAGCGCGGTCTTCAACCCGCACGGCCTGGCTCCCGGCAGCTACACCATCACGGCGGCCTACACCGACACTGGCGGCAGCTTCCTTCCCAGCAGCGGCACGGCGACCCTGACGATCACGCCGGGGCCACCGGCCTCGCTCACGCTGGCGCCCGGCAGCACGACGGTCACCGTGGGGAGCACCGTCACCGAGACGGCGACGGTCAACGACGCGCTGGGCCACCCGGTGACGGACGGAACGACGGTAAACTTCAGCGTGACGGGCATCACTACCACGAGTGGCAGCGCGACGACGACGAACGGGCAGGCGTCCTTCAGCTACGGCGCCATCCTGCCGGGGGTCGACACGCTGACGGCGACGGCGGTGGGCGGGACCAACCCGAGCGCGACCGCCACGATCACCTGGACGGTGCCGGCCAGCACCCCCTACGCGGGCCTGGGCGTCAGTAACCCGACCAACCCCTACATCCTGGTCGGGGTCACGACCGGGTCGGGGAGTCCGCAGGGCGTGTTCACCTGGCGCGGCACGACGTTCAACTTCCTCACCGTGCACTTCACGGCGCTGGTGGCGAGCGGGCCGAACGCGACGCTGTTCGGGACGGCGACGCTTTCCACCGGGCCGGCGGTGACCTTCCGGCTGGACGCGGTGGCGGGGCTCGGAGGGACGGTGCGGCTGCGGCTGAGCAACGGGTACGACTCCGGGGTGCTGCACGTGCTCAGCGTGCGAGTGACTCCGTAGCGGCAGCGGACACGACACCGGGGAGCGGCTGCTCAGGCCGCGCGGACAGAACTCAGCGGCGCGTGCCACTGCTTCCCGGATGCCTGGTAGTGGCCCGTCGAACGGTAGCTCGCGCGGGGCCGGTCGAAGCCGGCCCCGCTACCGTCCAGCGGCGGAGTGCGGCCCGGCCGGCGCCGGACGGGCGAGTGGGACCCAGCGGGCACGCGCCACGACGGAGCGACGGGACGGGCGCACCGGCCGGCAAAGGATCGCGCCGAGCAGCGGCGCGCCGGCCCGGCCGAGCGCCTCAGTTACCCGAGCGAGGTCTCCGCCACGCGTGCGGCCGCCATATGCCACGACCACGACACCCTCTACCGCGCTCGTCAGCGCCAGCGTCGCCGCGGACGCACCCGACGGAGCGTCGACGAGCACCAGATCGTGCTCCGTCGCCAGCCGCCGGATCAGCTCTGCCGTCCGGACCTCGTCCCGGGCCCCCCACGCGTCGGGGCCGGGGCTGCCGGCCGCGACCAGGAGCGGGTTGAGGAGCGGAAGATCCTCGCTGGAGCAGGGCTCGCCGGTCGCCGCGGGGACGGTCGCGACTGCCAGTACCCCCACGTTCCCGGTGACGACGGCGATCCGCCGGCCGGCCCGGGCGAACGCGTCGGCCAGCCGGGCCACGATCTCCGCCGTCCCCTCGCCCGGACCGGCGCCCGCGACCATGATGGTCCGGGCACCCTGCTCAGCCACGGCGAGCTGCAGGTTGAGGCGCAGCGCCCGGTAGTCCTCGTCGGTCGCGGTGTCGGCGCGGGCGTGCGTGTGCCGCGAGCTGACGTCCACGCAGCCGAGCGGGTAGGCCCCGATGACCCGGCGCAGCTCCTCCGGAGTCTCGATCGTGTCGTCCAGGTATGCCAGGGTCAGGCCGAGGCCGAGCCCTCCGAGCAGGCCCAGGCCACCGCCGAGCGCGGTCAGCAGCGGGATTCGCGGGCTGATCGGGCGCGTCGGCACCACGGCCTCGTCGAATGCCTGCAGCGAGACGCCCAGACGGTCCTGGACGATCCGGGTGAAGACGTCGGTGACCGCGTTGGCCACGGTGGCGGCACGTCGCGGGTCGGGGTCGGCCACCGCGACGCGCAGCAGCTGCGTGTTGCTGACCGGGGTGACGGACACCTCGCGAGCCAGATCCTCCGGCGTGGTCGCCAGTCCGAGCTGGGCGATGACCTGCGTGAGTACCGTGCGGCCGCTGGCGAGCTGGCTGAGCGTGTCTGCCCGCCGCTCGGCGGCCAGCACGTCGTTGTAGTCCGAGGTGCCGGCGCCCGTGTTGGCGGTGATCACCAGGGTCGTGTCGGCGCGGTAGACCGGGGTCATCAGCGAGGTCGCCAGGTCGGTGCCGCCACCGAGGAGCAGTGGGGCGAGCAGGGCGAGCCACCACCAGCGTCGCAGGGAACGCCACGCCCGCCGGGCCGTCAGCTCCCGCACCTCGCCGCTCCGATCCTTGCCCACCCGAGAGGGGTACCGCCGGATGCCGGTCCGCACGACCGGCAGCGGGGCGCGACCCGCCGCCCCAGCCGGGCGCGCCCGACCGGGACCGTACCACCACGGAGCGGGCGCGCCGTCACGTTTCCGTTACAGTTCGGCGTGATTTCCGCCGGAACGGCCGATCCCCGCTCGGCCCGGATGTCCCACCGGTTCGAAGGCGGGCGACGGCGCGCGACCGGAGTGACGGTGGGCCGCACCATCCGGTCCAGGGTGTGCCGGGCAGGACGACGGGCCGGACGACGAATTTCCGCGTCCCGACGCGGAAAACGGGCAAGTCGTCCGGGCCACTGCGAGCCCTGGGGTTGACAGGGGCAGGACGATGGACGACGAGGATCGGCCGCGAGGAGGGCGGCGGCGGGGGCCGGGCGGACGCGGACCGGGGTAGAGACGAGGGCGGACCCCGTGTCCGCCCCTATGGGGTTGGCGAGTCGTCGAGGAGGGTCCGGGCAGCCAGGGCGACCGGGACGGAGCCGAGGCCCAGCAGCCGGTCGTGGAAGCGGCGCAGGGTGAAGTCGGCGCCCTCGCGCCGCTCCACCGCCGCCCGCAGCCGGTGGATCTGCTCGGTCCCCATCAGGTACATCAGCGCCGTGCCCGGGAAGATGCTGTTCTTGACCGCTTCGGCCCGAGCCGCGGCCTCCCCCATGGCCGTGCGCGCACGATAGAACCCGGCCGCCTCCGCCAGCGTCCAGCGGCCCTGGTGCAGCCGCACGTCGGCGATCGCTCGCGCCGCCATGCGCAGCCGCGAGTGCTGCTGGGCCACCCGCTCGAGCGGGCTGAGGAAGCCGATCTCCTCGATCAGGTCGGTGGCGTAGCAGGCCCAGCCCTCCGCCATCGTGCCACCCGCGAAGAGGGCGATGCGGCCGGGGCCGTCGACGGCGGCGACCCGGCCGATCCGGGAGCGGGCCGCGTGGTAGGCGTACCAGTTCTGGACGTGGTGGCCGAGCCCGCCGTGGTGCACGACGTGGTTGAGGGTGATGACGCTGTCGTTGGTCGCGCGCAGGAGTTGCTCCTGGGCGGCGGCCGGCAGGGCCGGATCGAGCGGGGCGAGCAGGTAGTCGACGACCGGCGGTGGGGCGAGGGCGGCCGGCGCGCGGTAGAAGAGGAAGTAGAGGGAAGGAGCCGACGAGCGCGACCAGGCGGGACGGGGCACGTAACGGACCGGCCAGGCGGGCCAGCCGACCAGATCGTGGGCCAGCGCGGCGGCGCGGTGGGCGTCCCAGACCTCGCCGAAGCGTGCCAGGTAGCCATCCGTCGTGGGGTGCTGCTCGGCCAGGGCGGCGAGTGCGGCCTGCCGGCTCGGATAGCCGAGCTCGGTCGCCTGTCGCGCCAGCTTCTCGTCCGACGCGGCCAGCCGCTCCCAGCCGAGCGCCTCGACGGCGGCGGCGTCCTCGTCCAGGAAGTGCCCGTCCCGGATGAGCAGTGCCAGGGCGTCCGCGCCGGCGGCCGGGGGCATCGCCGGACCGCGAGCCAGTTGTTCGACCAGCGCGGCGCGGAAGGTGCCGACGGCGGCGGCCGCACGCGCGGCGGCGGGGCGCAGCCGGGGGCTGGTGAGGCCCTGGTCGGCGATCAGACGCTCGACACCGTCGCTCAGGAAGGCGAGCGTGCCGTCGCACTCGTGGACCGCGCGCTCCGTCCAGGCGACCGGGGCGGCGCCGATGAAGGCGCGGGCCTGCCGCAGGAAGGTGGGGATAGCCTCCAGCCGGGCCACGGCCGACTCGACCCGCCGCGGAAGACCGGCCGCGTCGCGCAGGAAGAGGCTCATGACCCCGAAGACCGCCTCGCCGACCGCCAGGCTCGGGTTGCCCCGCATGAAGTGGCTCGAGGTGAGCTCCCAGCGAGCGAGGCGCAGGTGGCCCGCGGCGATTTGCCGGTCGAGCATCTCGGCGGTGTCGAGCGGTTCCGGCGGCAGATCCGCGAGCCGTGCCAGCAGCGTCTCGGCGCCGGCCAGGGCGTCGCCCAGGCCGTGCTCCGACCAGTCGGGCAGGCGCTCGTCGTGGCCCGGCAGGCCGATGAAGGTGGCATCGACCGGCCGCCCGCGGGCGTACCAGGCGAAGAAGTCATCGAGCCAGCCAGCGAAGGCCGGCGCCGCGGTCTCTGACATCTCAGCGCTCCAGCGGCAGGTCGACCCAGCGCCGCTCGTGGTGGGCGAGCTCGACCGCGTTGATCGCCTCCTGCACCCAGGCGCCGTCGTCGAAGTTGCCCTGGTTGCGCGGGCCGCCCTCCAGGATCTCGTCGATGAAGTCGCGGATCAGGTTGGCGTAGAAGAGCGAGCGCCACGACTCCCGTGGGTGACCGCCGGCCGGGTAGAAGCGCGCCGGGATCTCGACCTGGCGGAACTCGACGTCGTCGGGCGTGGCCAGCTTGATCGTCTCGGCCACGCCGAACTCCTCGACCAGCCGGCAAATGATGGCGCCCCGCGAGCCGTAGATGCGCGCCTCGATGCCGGGGTAGTTGCCGACGGTGACGAAGCTGGTCTGGACCGAGCCGAGGGCGCCGTTGGTGTACTCGGCCAGGTAGATGTCGCCGTCGTCGATGTTCATGCGCATCATCCGGCCGGTCGCGCGGACCATGCGCTCGGGGACGAAGTTACGCATCGTACCGACGACCCGGGCGTAGTCGGCGCCGACCCACCAGCGGGAGATGTCGATGATCGGGGCGCCGTAGCCCTCCAGCGACGACGTCTGCAGCACGGACTGGTCGGCATCGGGGTCGACCTGGCGCAGCGGAGTCTGGGGGTCGAGCCACTGAGAGTTCTGCTCGTAGCCGTTGAAGATGAAGGGCGTGCCGACGAAGCCCTCGTCGATGAGGGATTTGGCGTACTGGACGCCGGGGGAGTAGCGAAAGGTGAAGCCGAGCTTGGTCTTGAGGCCCTTGCTACGGGCCAGGTCTGACGCGCGCAGCGTGCCGCGGAAGTCGTAGTCCACCGGTTTCTCGCTCAGCACGTGCTTGCCGGCGGAGAGCGCGCCCCAGGAGAGCTCGAAGTGCGTGTGGGAGGGGGTGACGACGTCGATGACGTCGAGGTCGGGGCGGGCGACGACCGCCTGCCAATCGTCGGTGGCCTCGGGAATGGCGAACTGGCGGGCGAAGTCCTCGGCGCGCTCCCGCTG
>DATKRJ010000011.1:0-7316 GCA_035532355.1 Thermomicrobiaceae bacterium
AGCCGGTATCGATCAGCACCCACGACGATCCTGCCCGCACGAAGTAGACGTTGGAGCGCATGATCCCCGTGCCCACCTCCAGGCGGTGCACGCCCGGCGCGATCTCGCGCGTCGCGGGCGTCCCGTCACCGGTCGCGGGCTCGGGCTCGGCCACCTCCTCGCGCCGACCTTGCCCGGGGCTGACATAGATCGCCATACGGACAGTGTGCAGGACGAACATCGCCACCACCGGCAGCTTGCTCAGCCGCGGCGCCCACGCGGTGAGGCGGGTTCTCGATTGGTGGCCGAATCTGGGTGCGACGAAGGGCTGCCACACCCATACCCAGAATCCGCTGAGTGTGGCCAGGCCGTCGACGACGAGCTCGGCGTAGGCCAGCAGGCGCGGGAACGTGCGCAGACGAGCCGGCGCCCCGGTGACGACGAACTGGACGGCGCGGGCGAACAGCAGCGTTGAGGCCACCTGCAGCATGAGCTTCCCAACCCGGCCCAGACGAGACAACGCCAGGACAGAGAGCGGCAGTCCGGCGACGCTGAGGACAAACAGCCCTCGTCCCAGCCAGGCTCGGCTCCTGCCGTCAGATGGTCGGTGCCCACCCGCCGGGCGCTCCACGATCGTGGTCGTGTGCATGGGCTCACCCTCCTGGAGCACGCGGATTCCCTGACCGGCGCGCGTCCGATTCCGGGCTCAGCGCATCCCCGCCGCTACAGATGCCTGACGGTTCGATCAGACACGTCAGGTGCCTCCCATCTCACCCGACGTCGGGTCGAGCTGGAGCAGCGGACGCGACGGCCGCCCGCGTGGCGCGCGCCCGGATACCCCGCAACATGCCGCGCTCCATGATGAAGACGGCGGGCTCGAACAGCGTGGGAATCAGGGGAGCGAGCCGGCGGCGCGGCACGAAGCTGGCCCGCAGGCGCAGGAGCAGCCGCGTCGCCGAGTCGCCGACCGGCCGGAGCACGAAGGCCCAGGTCCAGTGCACGGTGTACGGCTGCGACGAACTGATCGGCAGCGAGCGCGCCGTGCGCACGTCCATTCGGTCGTGAAGCACCAGCAGTCGGTTTGGCTCGAAGCGGGCGACGGTAGGCCCGCCGACCGGCGACAGCGGGACAACGTCGCCGACGGCGAGCTGCTGCAGCTCGGGCACGACATGGTCGACGTTGTGGATCGCGGCGCCGGCCAGTCGCTCCAGCCGGTCGTACGTGTAGAAGCCGGCCCGACCCTGGCCGAGCTGCACGAGCCAGGGCCACACGGCGTCCGGCGGAGCCGCGATCGTCACGGCGCGGGTTGTCCGGTAACCGGCCTTGGGCACCAGCTCGTCGCCCGGCAAGGCCCCGGCCGCCTCGGCCCTGGTCGCCCCCCAGCACAGCAGTCGCGGCCGCGCGAGCAGCCCGTAGCCGGTGACAATCAAGAGCGGGACGAGGAGGCGGGCCAACCCGCGCGGTGCGCTGCCCCGCACGACGTGACCGGGTCGGGTAGAGCCGGGTGGCACGCTTCCCCCTTTCCCTGCCCTAAAGCAGTCACGCGTGGACCGGGGACGCCGGCTGCCCTTCGAGGCAGCGCTTGAGGCCGGTCCAGATGGTCTGTTCGTTGCGCGCGCCCATGCGTGCCACGAGCGGGCCCATCAGCTTCATGATGCCGCGCGGCTCGACGTCCCACGACCAGCGCATGCGCGTCCCCGCGGCCACAGGCTCGAACGTCAGCGTCCCGTGGATCTCCATGCTGGAGAGCTGCGTCGTCTCCACGATGCGCCGGGGCCGCTCGAACTCGGTGAACTCAATGGTCATCTTGACCGTGCCGCCCCGCGTGCGGGTCTCGGCCTCAAAGCGCGTGCCCGCTCCCGGCGGCCCGTCCGTGATCTGCTCCGCCCGCAGCATCTCCGGGTTATAGCGCGGCTCGTTGCGCTCGTCGGCAACGAAGTCGAATACCTCCTCAACCGGACGCGCGATCTCGATCTCGCCCTCGATATGCGCCATCTTCGGTATTCTCCTCATCGGGCCGTGCCGCTCGGCGTCCGCCTTGACAAGCCCCAGCATCAGGCGACGGATCAGCCCGCTGAACGGACCGATCAGCGTCCAGTACCTCCCGAACCGGCGCGCGGTTGCCGGGTCCGTCGTCGCCGTCCGGGTCTCTGTCGTGACCAGGGTTCGTCCGCTCCCGTAAGGCTCCAGCCGGATGTTGAAGGCAATCTTCGCGAAGCCCGGGCGATCGAAGGCGGCGAACTCAGAGGGTCCGACCGCGGGCGCGCGGTCGGCGGGGTCGCTGACTCTCCAGGGCCGGCTGATCTGGCCGAGCACGATCTCCCGGCCGTGCACCTCCTCCAGCAGCACGAACCCGGCCCGTGTCATCTCGTCGAGAGTGAGCGGCGGCAGCGCGGACTCCGCCGGACGTCGCGAAACGATGCGACGCAGCCTGACCGGCAGTCCGCGCAGCTCGAGCAGCGCCCGGATCACCGGCGAGCGACCCAGGTCACTCCGCCGGATGGCCTGCCAGGTCGTCTCCGGGTCGGCGTCGATCACCACCGCGTCGACCTCGGTGACGTCGTAGTGCGGCAGGTAGCGGTCAAGCAGCAACGGCTCAGTCTGCACGGGCATGGCGCCCTCCTTCCACCGGCGTCCGCGGCATGTGCACCCGGACTCGGTCACCGGTCGCCGCCGTGCCACCGGTTAGCGGCGCGACGAGCGGCGCCGCCCGCCGCTGAGCACCCCAAGCAGCGGCGACCCGGCGCCGATCAGGAAGCCGAAGTCGTACCAGTTCCCCGCGCGGGCCAGGTTGTAGAACGGATACCCGCGCCAGCCGTTGAAGACGTGCACGATCAGGATGACCCAGGCCGTCAGGCCATTCCAGATCCCCCAGAGCAGGTCGTGCCACCACATGCCTCCGCGCCCCTCCAATCGCTCGCGCGCCGCCGCTCAGGCCCGCACCTTCGTCCCGCCTCGCGTCGACAACGCGATCGAGAGTCGTCCCGTTTCGGTCCCTCGCGCCAGCCGGTAGAGCTCCCAGCCGATGACGACGAGCCAGACGAACAGGAGCAGGCCGTACACAATGTACCCCATGCCCAGCACCGGCTTGAGCGCCTCACAGACGATACCGCTCGCGCCGGTGGCGATGCCCAGATAGGCGACCCATCGTGGGAAGACGCCCTTCAGCATCACCAGCGCCAGGATCAGAATACCGATCGTCTCGAGGATGCCGATCGCGGTCGGGATCGTGTTCTGGGCGATAAACCCTTCCGCCGCGGCCGCGAACGCGGCCCGCTGCACCTCGGACGTCGCGGCTACGTACTGGTCACTCAGGTAGACCAGCGCCGGGACCCCACCCCCAGTGGCCGGATAGGCCAGCGTGATTGCCCAGGAGGCGACGCCCAGCACGCCGCCGATGGCAGCCCAGCTGGGGTCGAGGTCCTTGAGCGCCACGGAGAGCGCCAGGAAGACGACCATCAGCAGGACGCTGGGGCCCAACCACAGCACCTGCTGGAGGATATACACCACCCGGTGGTCCGCGACGTACTGGAGCACCGCCGCCCCGCCGGACGTCGGTGCCGTCGGTACGGTAAAGTCCAACACCAGCGCCACCAGGTAGGCAACGACGGCCAGCAGCGCCGTGACCGCCCCAGCCCGGTAGAGCGTCCGCCACGCCGGGTCTGGACCGGCGCCGGCCTCACCGAGCTGTATCTCCGCACTCAGCACTGCCACGGGGATCTCCTCTCTCGACGTCTGGCCAGGTGCCCTTCCAGCACCTAGAAACTCGATCCGTCGGCTGCCGCCGGATGTCCCTTCAGCAGCTCCGGCGCGACCAGGACGAGGGTGCCGGTCACCTGGCCGCTCTCCAGCAGTGCATATGCTGTGGCGGCGTCGTCCACCAGGCGGAGTCGCCCGGCGACGAGGGGCTTGATCATGCCCGCCTCGAGCAGCGCGAACAGGGCCGCCCAGTCCTCTTTGAACGGCTGGATGGACACCCGGTGTGTGCCGTACCCCTTGACCGCCTTACCGTTCGGCAACAGGTTGAACAGCCCGATCTCGGCTATGAGCAGGGCCAGGCGGGAGAGGCTCCGCGGGGCGCCATAGTGCACCAGCGTCCCGCCGCGCCGCAGCACCGCCAGCCCACGCCTGAGGTACTCCGGGCCCATGCCGTTGAACACGAAGTCGAGACCGGCGGGCTCCGCGCGGCGGATCACCTCAACGAAGTCCTGCGTGTGGTAGTCGATCGGTATCGCCCCCATCTCCACCAGCGTGCCGTGCTTGCCGGCGGACGCGGTGCCGTACATCGCGAGCCCGGCCACTCTGCCGAGCTGCAGGAAGGCGGTCCCGACACCGCCGCTGGCGCCGATGAGGAGCACGCGATCGCCTGCCTTGATCTTCGCGACCCGGTGAAGCACCTGGTAGGCAGTCAGATAGTTCAGGACCAGCGTGACCGCTTCGGCAGAGTCGAGCGTAGTCGGAACGTGCACCAGCCGATCCTCAGCGAGATAGATGTACTCGGCGTGGCCTCCCACGGTTGTCAACGCGGCGACCCGGTCGCCTACCGCGACCTCGGTGACACCGTCGCCGATGGCGTCCACCGCGCCGACGATGTCATAGCCCGGCACGAACGGGAGCCTGGGCAGGAACGGGCGATTGCCGATCCGGGCGGCAACGTCGTCCTGGTGCACGCCGGAGGCAAGCACCTTGATCCGCGCATCGCCCGCCAGCGGCGCGCGAAGATCGACGTCAACGAGCGTCACGCCTTCGAGCCCGCCCCGCTGGGTGACCAGCACGCTCCGGTACGTCGTGGGGCTGGTCTGTCCCACCGCTGGCGATGCCGCGGTTGTCGTCTGTACCATCAGCCGGCCTCCTTCGATGCCCGTCGTCCGGCCCGCGCGCCGCTCAGGCTCCTCGTCCGGCCAATATCGACGGCGGCGCGGGCGGCACCACGGACGTAGACCGCGAGGAACGCACAGGCGACGGCGGCGATGACCAGGTGGATGGTGATCGCCCAGGCGTCGATCACGGCACCGGTCAGCAGGCCCTCGACGACGCCGCCGAGCGCGAACGCGACACCGCCGGCCGCGGAGACGAGCAGCAGCCCGGCGGCCGTCACATACCCGAGGCTCTGGCGGCGCCAGAGCAGCACACCGCCGATGACCAGCGGCGCGCTCCCCACGATGAAGTCGACGGCGATCGCCGGGGTTCCGATGGCCGGCTCAGTCGGCGTCGTGCCAACCAGCCCGCCGATCACCTGCCACGTCAACCCCGCGATCGCCAGCGCGCCGACGACGACCAGCACGCCGCCGAGCAGCCGTGCCGGCAGAGACGCGAGACGCTTCCGCACGCTATCGCCGTTGATGGCGGCGAGGATGGCGATTAGCGTGTAGACGCTCAGCGTGACCAGCAGGACGTACGGGAGGAACAGTGCGTTGAGGGGCGCGGCTACGACATACAGGCCGTAGGTGTAGCTGACGTAGAACAGCGCCCCCGGCCAGAGAAGCAGCCCCACGATGCTGCCACGCCGCATGAGCCAGAGCGCTCCGAGCAGGATGGGTAATCCGACGAGCAGATTGGCGCCGTCGCCGCCGCGCGACACCATCGGATGCCCGGGCTGCAGCCCGCCGTCGTAGAGCCTGCTGGACGCGATCCCGACCACCGAGACTACCGCCATCAGCAGCGCGACCGCGACCGAGCTGGCGTAGGCGAGGCTGAGGTCGTGCCTGATCGGCAGCCGTGCGGATGGGGGCTGCATGACGCTCCCCTTCTGGCGCGGCGAACGCGGGCGGCCGCTGTCGATCCGTGACCCGTGCCGCGCCCGGTAGCTACGAGCCGCCGGCCAGCGGCACGGCCGGCGTCAGCCGGTCCGCGGCCAGCGACGCGAGCGCGGTTGCCCAGCGGCCGGCGCGGTCGAGCTCGCCGTCGGCCAGCGGACCCTCGCTGCCAACCACCAGGAAGCTCTCCGGCGGTTCCAGCAGCCGCGCGCCGGCACGCTCCAACGTCCTGGCAATCGCTCGTCCCGCCGACCCGGCCAGGAACGCCGGCCAGCGCAGCCGGGTGTCAAAGGTCGCCGCGGCCTTGTCCCGCAGCGCCGCCGCGGGAATCGGCTCCACCCAGTCGCGCAGCTGCCGACTCGCGCCGTGGCTCTGCGTCGGCCCGCCGATCACCAGCAGATCGATGCCCGCCAGGTCGATGACGGTCGGTTCGCGCACGAACATGACGTGTACCGGGCCCAGGGCCTCCAACCGAGTGGCGATCGCGCGAGCGATCTGCTCGGTGTTGCCGTACTGCGAGTCGTAGACGACGAGCGAGTTCATCGGAGCTCCCTTCCTGCCTGGCGAGCACACCGCGAAGGCGAGACCGGCGACCGCGGTGGCGCCGCCCCGCCTGGCGGCCGACCGTGACTCAGTCGGTCGCGGCCGGCTCCCGGGTCTGCCTGGCCACCCCAGCTCCGGCCGGGATGCCGAGGTCCTGGCGCATCTGCAGGTACTGTTCGCGCGTCAGTTCGCCGCGCGCGTAGCGCCGGTTCAGAATCTCGTCGGGGCTGCTCGGGGACTCTCCCAGCATCCGCGGCACGAAGACCCCCAGCAGTCCGCCCACGATCATCAGCAGCACGATCCCGACGAACACCTCCGCGACGATCCAGCTCGTCCCACTCATGGCCGCGGCCTCCGATCTGTCGGTTGTGACTGGTGGGTTGCCCGACGTCGATCGCCGGGTGCGCGCGGGCGGACCCGCGGCAGGAACCCTCCAGCCGGCTATCCCGCACTGTCCACGGTAGACGCTGGCACGTTACAGGGGTGACAGATCGCACAGGGCCGCTATTACAGCGATGCGACAGGCCGTACAGGGTAGGCACCACCTGGCGTTGTGGCCGCATAATCCCGGAACCGGGTGACGGGTATCGAGTCACCCGATCGAGGATTGGCAGCGGGTCATGACGACGTCACCGGGACCGGAAGAGCTCGACCGCGTGGTCCAGCGGCTCGACCCCCGCGCGCGGCTCCTCGGCAGTCGCGTGGTGCAGGGCGGGACCTCGGCGCAGGTAGTCGCGCTGGACGTCCAGCGCTCTGATGGGGCCGTCACCCGGCTAATCCTCCGCCGGTACGGAGACTTCGCCCTGCGGCAGGATCCGCTTATCGCGGAGCACGAGTTCCGACTGCTGCGGCTGGTCCACACCGCCGGGGTGCCCACCCCGCTGCCGCACGGCTTCGACCAGACGGGCGCGATCCTGGGCCGACCCTACATCGTCATGGACTACGTCGACGGCGCGCCGGAGTTCGCCCCCGCCGATCTGGACGCGCTCATCCGGCAGCTCGCGGCACAGCTCGCCGCGATCCACGGCCTCGATCTCG
>DATKRJ010000012.1:0-35953 GCA_035532355.1 Thermomicrobiaceae bacterium
GAATCCCCCCGGAAAGATCGTCAGCGGTGAGATCAAGTTCGAGGGCGAGGACATCCTCAAGATGAGCGATGAGGAAGTCCGCTCGATCCGGGGCAACAAGATCGCCATGATCTTCCAGGACCCGATGACGTCCCTCAACCCGGTGCTCACGATCAATCGCCAGATCTCGGAGGCGCTGGAGCTGCACCTCGGCATGAGCCGCAGCCAGTCGCGTCAGCGGAGCATCGAGCTTTTGAAGATGGTCGGCATCCCGAACGCCGAGGAGCGGGTGGACCAGTACCCGCACCAGTTCTCCGGCGGCATGCGCCAGCGCGTGATGATCGCGATGGCCCTCTCCTGCAACCCGCGCCTGCTCATCGCCGACGAGCCGACGACGGCCCTGGACGTGACGATTCAGGCGCAGATCCTTGACCTGATGCGAAACCTCCAGCAGGAACACAACACCTCGCTGATGATGATCACGCACGACCTGGGCGTGGTGGCCGGCATGACCGACCGCATCCAGGTGATGTACGCGGGGCACATCGTCGAGACGGCGCCCACCGAGGAGTTGTTCGCCAACCCGCGGCACCCATACACCGTGGGCCTGCTCAACTCGATCCCGCGTCTCGACGCCATGTCCAAGGCCAAGCTCAATCCGATCCGCGGGCTTCCGCCCGACCTGATTGACCTGCCGGACATGTGCCCGTTCCTCCCGCGTTGCGACTACGCGCGCGAGAAGTGCGAGCAGAAGAATCCGCCGCTGATGGACGTCAGCCCGACCCACCGCTCTGCGTGCTGGTTCTGGGAAGAAGTCAGCAAGGAAGGGCCAAAGGCGTAGGCGATGGCGACACAGGCGAGAACGCAAGACACCGGAAGCGGTAAGGTCGGGGACGTCCTGCTGGACGTCCAGGACCTCTACATGCACTTCCCGCTGACGCGCGGCATCATCGTGCAGCGCAAGGTCGGGGCGGTCCAGGCGGTCGACGGCATCAACTTCCAGGTGAAGAAGGGCGAGACGCTCGGCCTGGTGGGAGAGTCGGGCTGCGGCAAGAGCACGACCGGCCGAGCGATCCTGCAGCTCTACAAGCCGACGGGCGGGAACGTCGTCTTTCGGGGCCAGGACCTTACCAAGCTCGACGGCGGCGACATGCGCAAGATGCGCCGGCACCTGCAGATGATCTTCCAGGATCCGTACGCGTCACTGAACCCTCGCATGACCGTGGGCAGCATCATTAGCGAGCCGATGCAGATCCACAACCTCGTGCCCAAGGGGCAGCGCAACGAGCGCGTCCAGGAGCTTCTGGAGACGGTCGGACTGAATCCGTACTTTGCCAATCGCTATCCACACGAGTTCTCGGGCGGCCAGCGTCAGCGTATCGGTGTCGCCCGCGCGCTGGCGGCGAACCCGGACTTCATCGTGGCCGACGAGCCGGTGTCGGCGCTCGACGTGTCGATCCAGGCCCAGATCATCAACCTGCTGGAGGACCTTCAGGCACAGTTCGATTTGACGTACCTGTTCATCGCCCACGACCTCAGCGTCGTCCGGCACATCTCCGACCGCGTGGCGGTGATGTACCTCGGCAAGATCGTGGAGTTGGCGACTCGCAACTCGCTCTACGATGACCCGCTGCACCCCTACACCAAGGCCCTGCTGTCCGCGGTGCCGATTCCGGACCCGGTGATCGAGAAGAAGCGCGAGCGCATCATTCTGACCGGCGACGTGCCGAGCCCGATCAACCCACCGGCCGGCTGCCACTTCCATACGCGCTGTCCGTATGCGATGGACGTTTGCCGGAAGGTCGAGCCAAATTTCGTGGACCAGGGAGGCGGCCACTTCGTGGCCTGTCACCTCTATCCGAACTCCGGTGCGTAGCGCGCGAGACGAGCGGGAGCGGCGAGAGGGACCCGGGTGTTCAACTTCTTCAGTGTGCGGCCGGACCCGGCCTCGATCGCCGCGATCCTGATCGCGTTCGTTATCGGCACGACCGTCCACGAGTTCTGCCACGCGTGGACTGCCCTGATGCTGGGCGACGATACCGCGCAGCGTCAGGGCAGGATCACCCTCAACCCCATCATGCATTTCGATCCACTGGGGTTCCTTGGCATGGTCCTGATCGCCATCGGGGGATTCGGCATCGGTTGGGGCCGTCCGGTTCCGGTCAATCCGTCGCGGCTCCGCGGCCGTCAACGCGGCATGGCCCTAACGGCCATCGCCGGGCCGGTCTCGAACGTAGTGCTCGCCACCGCCTTCGCCCTGCCGCTGCGGTTCGGCAATGTATCGCTGCCGCACTTCGGGATGCTCCTGGTCCAGAGCATGGTATCGGTCAACCTGCTGCTCGCCTCGTTCAACCTCATCCCGATCCCCCCGCTGGACGGGCATAAGATCCTGACCGGTATCCTGCCGAGCTTCTGGTATCCGTTCCTGGCACCGCTCGAGCGGTACGGCGTGCTCATCCTCCTGGGCCTGATCCTGCTGGGTTCGATCACTGCCCCGATTCTGACGTCGCTGTATGGCCCGGTATACGGGCTGCTCCACTCCGTTATCGTCGGTCCAGCCTGATCCGCCGCGATGTCGAATCGGAGCGGTGACCGTCCGGTCACCCGTAGGAACGCCAGGCTGCGCGTACGCCAGTTCGTGTCGCATGTTGGAGCGCGCCCCAACCCGTCCGTCGACGCTCGATTGCGGGCTCTGCTGTCGCCGCTGCAACGGCAGCTCGTGCTGCGTCTTCCCCTCGCCGATCGAGCTCACTTGCTCGCGGTACACGATCGCCTCGCCGCCGGCGGCTGCGACGATCCCGACGTGCTCCTGGCGGCGTTGCTGCACGATGTGGGAAAGGTCGACGCGCATGGACGGGTCGGGCTCACCCAGCGGGTGGCGGCCGTATTGCTCGGTTGGCTCGCGCCGTCCATACTGACGTGGGCGGCTCGGCCAAGCCGGTGGGGGTGGCGGCACGGGCTGTACCTGGTGCGTGAGCATCCAGCGCTGGGAGCCGCGGCCGCCTGGGAAACGGGCTGCTCGGAGCGGGTCCGCTGGTTGATCGATCACCACCACGACGAGTCCGCGCTCGCGGATCCCGACCTGCGCCTGCTTCACACAGCGGATGAGGGGATCGATTGATGGCGGTTGCCGCCGAGCCGCGGGCACGCCTCGAGCCGTATCAGCTTCGGCTTCCGGTGTTCGAAGGACCCCTCGACGTGCTGCTGCGCCTCATCGAGCAGCGGCAGCTTGCGATCGCCGACATATCGCTCGTATCCGTGACGGACCAGTTTGTCGCCTACCTCGCGTCCGGAAACGTGCCGTCGGCGTCTCTGGCGGACTTCGCTGCCATGGCCGGGCGCCTGCTGGTGTTGAAGTCGCGCTCGCTGCTGCCGGTACCGCCCTTGGCGGATGGCGAGGCTGAGCCGGAGGATTTGGCGGCTCAGCTCGCGGCCTACCAGGCGATGAAAGCCGCCGCCGCGCGCCTTCAGGAGCTCGAGCACGCCGGGCTTCGCGCGTTTACGCATCACCCGCCGGCCGTCGACCACCTTCAGGTCGCGGAACGTCTGGCAGTGCCCTCCGTGACCGCACTCAGCCGCGCACTCTATCGCTGCCTGGCACGGGTCCGACCCGAGCCGGAGCCCTACATTCCAACCCCCAGCATCACCCTCGGCGCGATGACCCGCCGCTTGATGGATCGACTCCGCCGGCGTGCCCCGTTCAGCACGCTCGTCGGGGAACGTCCGTCGCGGACCGAGTACTCCGTGGCCTTCATCGCACTGCTCATGCTGCTACGGCATCGCGTCGTTGACGCCTCCCAGACCACGCTCTTCGGCGAGATTGAGGTGCTACGGATCGGCGCGCCAGAGGGCAATGCCGATGGCTGATAGCCGCGATGCGGCGAGTCAGCTTCCGCTCGAACCCGTGCCGGAGGATGGTCGCGTCGCCTCGCTTGGCGCGCTGCTGTTCACGGCCGCGGAGCCGATTCCGCTCGGGGTGCTTGCCGGACAGTTGGGGTGTTCGCAGTCGGTTGTCCGTGAGGCGTTGACCGAGGTCGACGCGCACCTTCATCGACTCGGACTGATGGTGCAGTGGTGCGACGCGGAGCGGATTCAGCTCGCGACGGCTCCGGCGCTGGCGCCGCTGGTGCAGCGATTCCTGGGACTTGAGCGAACGGTGCGGCTGTCTCAAGCGGCTCTCGAGACACTCGCGATCGTCGCCTACCGTCAACCGGTCACGCGCCCCGAGGTGGAGGCGATCCGCGGCGTTGACTCCACTGCGGTCGTGCAGAACCTGGTGGCCCGCGGCTTCATCGAGGCGGTCGGGCGCGCCGCGTCCGTGGGCAACCCGGTGCAATATGCGACCACGCCCGAGTTCCTGCGCTTCTTCGGTCTCCGCGGGTTCCACGAACTGCCGCCGCCTCCGGACGGTCTGCGACCGAATGGGTCGTCATCCCGCTGACGGCAGTCTGAGTGTCCGTCTCTACAATCGTGACCGGGAAGATGGTCGATGCTGGTGCGGGCCGATGCCGCGCGGCGACGGCGTCAGCGGATCAGTCTGCCGAGACGGCGGACATGCGGCGCAGGCGCGCCACCGCGTCGACGAGCACGGCGATCGTGCGGTCGATCTCCTCGGCGGTGTTGTCCTTGCCCAGCGTCAGCCGGATGCTGCCGTTGACCAGGTTCGGCGGTATACCCATGGCCGACAACACGTGGCTGGGCTCGGTCGATCCGGTCGTGCAGGCAGAGCCGCTGGATGCCGCGATGCCCTGCATGTCCAGATTGAGCAGCACCGTCTCGCCCTCGACTCCCTGGAACGACACGTTGACGTTGCCAGGCAGGCGACATCGCGCGTCGCCGTTCAACCCGGTGCCCGGGATGCGCTCGAGCAGACCCTCGATCAGCCGATCGCGCAGGGCCCCCAGGTGGGCGTTGCGCGCTTCGAGCTCACGGTAGGCCGTCTTCAACGCGACCGCCATGCCGTATATCGCAGCCACGTTCTCGGTGCCCGCCCGGTGGTTGTTCTCCTGCGCGCCGCCGCTCTGCTGCCAGAGGATCGGTGTCTGCCTTCGGACGTAGAGGAGACCGACCCCCTTGGGCGCGTAGAACTTGTGCCCGGAGAGAGAGACGAGGTCCACGTCGAGGGCCTGGACGTCTAGCGACAACGCGCCCGCCGCCTGGACGGCATCGGTATGTACCGTAATGCCGCGCTCATGGGCCAGCCGCGCGATCTCCGCGACGGGCTGAATAGTGCCCACCTCGTTGTTGGCGTACATGACCGAGACCAGCATCGTGTCGTCGCGGATCGCCGCGGCGACGTCGTCCGGGCGGACAATCCCGTCGCGTCCGGGGCGGACGTAGGTCACGGCGAAGCCGAACTTCTCAAGGTACTCGGCGCTATGGAGCACCGCGTGGTGCTCGATGGCGGTTGTGACGATGTGGTTGCCACGCCCGCCGAGCCGGTGCGCCCACGCAACGCCCTTGAGGGCCAAGTTGTCGGCCTCGGTGCCACCGGCCGTGAACACGATCTCGCGTGCCTGGCAGTTCAGTACGTTGGCGATTGTGGCGCGGGCCCAGTCCAGCCCGGCGCGTGCCTCTCTGCCGACGGCGTAGATGCTGGACGGGTTGCCGTATCGCGCCGACATGAATGGCAGCATCGCCTCGAGCACGGCCGGATCCACCGGGGTGGTCGCGGCGTGGTCGAGATAGATGTCCGTCTGATTCACGGACGCCCCCTTTGGGGAACAGGCCCGAAGCGATCAGGGAGCAGCCGGCGGCAAATCCTCAGCGGGTGGCCGGGACGCGCCGTCGCAGCAGGTCGGCCAGGGTCGTCGAGTCGAGCGCCTCGGCGATGCTGTCCCGGACCTTCACCCAGACCGCCCGCGTCGCGCAGCCGTCGATCATCGGGCAGAGGTCCGCATCGCCGTCCTCGGTGACGCAGCTCATCGGCGCGATCGGGCCTTCCATGACCCGGTACACCTCTCCGACGCATACCTCTTCCGGCGGTCGAGCGAGCTGGTACCCGCCGTGGGCGCCCCGGGTGCTCATGACCAGGCCGGCCCGGCGCAGAGGGCCGATCAGCTGCTCGAGGTAGGTGGCAGGCACAGCGGAGTCCGCGGCAATCGCCGTTAGCGGAACCGGACCCTGCCCGTACATCCGCGCCAGCGACACCATCGCCCGCATCCCGTATTCACCGCGCGTCGAAACCTTCATGGTGGGGCGTGCCTCTCGCGACCGCCGTGGCGTGCTGGTCGACCTAATCCTACACGCGGTCGGACTGACGGTCAAGCAACGCCGGAAACTGTCGAGTTGGGAAAGCCTGTACGTACGCACCATGTCGCATGTTCGCGGATGGCTCGCTATCCCGGCGGCCGGTGAGGGGATCGCAAATCGCCTGCCTCAGAGGCGAAAACGGCTAGCGTGCTAGCTGGACGAGGGCACGGTCGCCGTCGATGCCCAAGCGCGTGCCGAACGGCTCCGACAGCGCCGCGAAGCGCGCGAGGATCCCGACGGCTTCGTCGCCGCTCGCCAGTCGCGGCTGTCCGCGGTGGACAACCGATTCGCCGTGGCCGAGCGTCAGCGGGACCAGCTCGATCTCCTGTAGCGCCCGTCCGGTGAACCGACAGATGGGTAGTACCGACTGCCAGTAGCGTGGGTCGCCCGGGAAGCCTTTGGTTCCATGCCCACTGCGCGCCGCGAAGAGCTGGCCGGGCGTGCTGGTGGGGTCGACTCGAAAGCGATCGTAGGCGTCGGCCGGAACCTTGTAGACCAGGTCGTTCTGCGCGATGAAGTTCCCCAGGCTGTAGAAGATGGGCTTGCCCTGGTAGAGCTCCATGCCGCGCAGCAGGTGCGGGCCGTGGCCGACCACCAGGTCCGCGCCCTCGTCGACCATGCGGCGGGCGAAAGCGGAAATGAAGTCCGCCGGCTGCTCGCGGTCCGCCCCCTCCTCGTGCGCGTGGACACTGACGGCGACGAGGTCGGCGCGTCCCCGTGCCTCGCGCACCCAGCTCGCGATGGCGTCGACGTCCTTCGTCTTCGGCGACACCATAACGTCGGCCCGTTCGGCAGCACGGAAGCTCTGCCCGAGGAACGGGAAGTAATCCGGCGAGTCCGGCGGGAAGCCGAACCCAAGCTGAATCAGCTCCAGCCGCTGCCGCTCGACTCCTAGCGCCTCGGCGACCTCCCGCAGCGCGGTGAGCTGCGCCGCCGTGACGTCGAAGACGCGATCGTAGCGCAGCGGGTTCAATCCCGGTCGACCCGGGAGATCGGGGCGCTGCTCCGCCGCCTCCTGGCCTCGAATGAAGGTCGAGCAGCACGATACCAGCGCCAGAGTTCCGGCCGGGTGGTCGAGGTACACCGGCATCCGTGCCTCGGCCAGGTTCCGGCCGATACCGGCGAATGGCAGCCCCTTGGTCTCCAGGACCTCGATAGTGGCGAGGAGTCCTTCGATGCTGTAGTCGAGCGCGTGGTTGGTGGCCGCCGAGACGAGGTCGAAGCCCATGTCAAGCAGCTCGTCGACGACCCACGAGTGAGCGGCGAGATGGGTCCCCCCGGACTCGGCCGCGCCGAAGCCACGGAAGTCGTTCGGCAATACCTCCAGGTTGGTGAAGGCGAGGTCGGCCTCGCGGATAAGGTCCCTCAGCCCGCGCGTTGCCGGATCCCGCGCCAGCGTCGGACGGCGGGTGATCATGCTATCTCCGCTGAGGAGCAGGCGAAACGCCGGCTGTTCGACCATCGGATCCCTCCCGAGTCATCGTGCGCCGCGACGTACATCGCCCCGACGGCGGACCCTTCGTACGGCTGGCGGCTCTCCGTTCCGACACTGCGCGCGGAGTATAGCGCGGTTGGTCGCGGGTCGGCGGGCTCTGGCATCATCGTCCGGGCCGTCGCGGGCAGCGGAGGGAGGGAGGCTTGAGCGCGGCGTCGTCTCGAGAAGGACTTGTCGAGCTGCGCGACGGGCGGCGGCTGGCCTATGCCGACCACGGAGTTTCGTCCGGGCGCCCCTGCCTGTTCTTCCACGGCATTCCCGGGTCGCGCCGTCAGCCCGAGCTGATCGCGGACGAGGCGCGCGCGGCCGGACTGCGTGTCATCGGCGTCGATCGCCCGGGCTTCGGTGGATCGACCTATCAGCCGGGCCGCCGGTTCCTCGACTGGCCGGCAGATGTGGCGGCCCTGGCCGCCGCCCTCGAACTCGATCGGTTCGCGGTCGTGGGCATCTCAGGTGGTTCGGCCTATGCGCTCGCGTGCGCCGTGACGTTGCCGGCTAGTCTGTCCGCGGTCGTGCTGCTCAGCGGGATGGGTCCGCTCGACGATCCGGCGGTCGGGCCGATGCTGCCGCGGTTTTCCAGATCGATGCGTCTCGGGGTGCGCCTGGCGCGGATCGCTCCGCGGGTGGCGCTCCGGCTCCTCGCGCGCCAGGTCGCCAGGGACTCGGCCCTGACGGATCCGTTAGCTCGCTGGGCCGCGATGATGTCGCCGGCGGATCGCGCTCTCCTCGCGCGCCCCGGGGTGGCGACCGCGCTGCGTGCTGATATCGCGGAGTCCGTCTGCCAGGGCCCGGTCGGGATGGCCTGGGATCTCGCGCTCTACGCCCGCCCGTGGGGTTTTCGCATCGGGGACGTGCCTGTTCCTGTCCTTCTCTGGCATGGAGATGACGACTGGAACGTGCCGGCGGAGTTCGGGCGCGGCCTGGCCCGGGCGTTGCCGAACTGCCGCGCGCACTTCTGGCCGGGTGAGGGGCACCTCGCCGCGATCAGCCACGCCGGTGAGATCTCGCAGGCGCTGTCGGCGACGATCAGTGCATGATGCGTCCACACGGGGAGGGCTGCCGGGAGCGGCGAGAACGAGCTCGCCACGCCGCAACCGGCGCGCTCAACCTGTCAGCCGCGCACGAAGTCCGGGCTGGTCCCCAGGTCGCGCACGAATGCCGCGATCAGCCGGATGGCCGCGTCGAGGTCGTCCAGGCTGATCAGTTCGTTCGGCGAGTGCATATAACGGTTGGGCACCGACACGACTCCGGTGGGGATACCGGCTCGTGCCGGCGCGTAGGCGTCGGCGTCGGTGCCGGTGGAGCGCGGCGTCCCTTCGAGCACGTACGGGATGCCCTCCCGGTGCGCGGCGTCCTCGAGCCGCCGAACGACGCCCGGGTGGACGGCGGAGCCCCGGGCCAGGACCGGCCCACCGCCGATGCGAACGTCGCCGTTGCCCTGCTTGTCGGCGTTGGGATGGTCGGTGGCGTGGGTCACGTCCAGCACGATGGCGACCGTCGGGTCCAGGGCGAACGCGCTGGTGCGGGCACCGAGAAAGGTGATCTCCTCCTGGGCGGCTGCCACCGCATAGAGGTCCACCGGCGGCCGATCCGGCGCCAGCGCGCGCAGCGTCTCGAGCGCGACGAAGGCGCCCATCCGGTTGTCGATGCCGCGTGCGACCAGCCGGTTGTCGCCCAGTTCCAGCGGTGGCTGCTCGATCACGATTGGGTCGCCAATCCGTATGGCATCGCGGGTCGCCGCTCCGCTGGTCGAACCGATGTCGATCCAGAGCTCCTTGATCTTGCTGGCCTTGTCGCGCTCCTCGGCGCTCAGCAGGTGGGCGGGACGGCGTCCGATCACACCGTGGACCGTCCGGTCGCGCCCGAGGATTCGCACGCGCTGGCCCGTCAGCACCTGGTCGTCCCAGCCGCCGATGGGCCGGAACCAGACGTAGCCCTCGTCGTCGACGTAGGTCACCTGAAGCCCAATCTCGTCGATGTGGCCCTCGATCACCACGGTCGGGCCGTCGCCGCGCAGCCGTGCGAAGCTATTGCCGTTGACGTCGGCCATGACCTCGTCGGCGAACGCCGCGGCTTCGGCGCGCCAGACCCTGGCCGCTGGCTCCTCGTAGCCCGACGGGCTGGCTGTCTCGAGTAGCGACAAGAGAAACCGCTTGCTCCGGTCGTCCAATGCGTGCCTCTGTCCTCTCTGCACGACTCCGCGCTGGTTCTCGATGGGGCACGACGCCGTCCCGGTCCGCGCTACAGGTTCACCTGGCAGTGCGCCGGCTGACCGTTGAGCACATTGGTGACGTTGAGGAGCGCCAGGTACATGGCGCGATCGAACGCGTCGGTTGTCGTGCCTCCCAGGTGCGGCGTCAGAATGACGTTGTCGAACTCCACGTAGGGGTTGTTGGGCCGGGGCTCCGTCTCGAACACATCGATCCCGGCGCCGGTAATGCGCCCGCTGCGCAGCGCCTGGACCAGGTCGGGCTCCTTGACCACCGGTCCGCGTGAGGTGTTTATCAGGTAGGCCGACGGCTTCATCATGCCCAGCGTCCGCTCGTCGATCATGTAGCGCGTCTCGGGCGTGAGCGGCACGTGGAGCGAGACGTAGTCGGACTCCTGGAGCAGCCGGTCAAGTGGGACGTAGCTAATGCCATTCTGGTTGGCGAACGTAATGTCCCAGACGATGTCGGTGGCCAGGACATTCATACCAAACGCCCGGCCGAGCAATGCAGTGCTGCGGCCGACGCGCCCGAGACCGACCACGCCCAGGGTCTTGCCCCACAGCTCTGGGCCGAAGTGGCCGCTGTTCCAGCTCCCGGCGCGCATCTCGCGATCCGCCGGGTAGATCTGACGGGAGAGACCGATCATCATGCCGAAGGCCAGCTCGGCGACGGAGTGGTTGTTGCAGCCGGCGCAGATGCAGACGGCGATACCGCGGCGGGTGGCCTCCTCGGTGTTGATGTGATCGTAGCCGACGCCCCCGGCGCTGACGACGCGCAGGCGGTTGGCATGGTCGTAGACGCGAGGCGTGATACGTTCGAGCCCGGTGATTAGCCCGTCCACGTCCTTGACCAGCTCGCAGAGCTGATCCTCGTCGACCGGGTACCGGATCTCACGGTCGGCGACGACACAGTCGCGCCCGGCGAGGAAGTCCGCAACGGTCGGTAGCTGGCTGCGAAACTTGCGAGACAGGATCAGGATCTCCTTGCTCATCGCTCGCACCTCTCCATGTGTTGGCCGATCGACGCGGCGCATTGTAGCGCCTGAGGCGGGATCGCGCACCGCCCAGACAACCGACAAGGGCGGCCGCCCGATCTCCGGCGATCATCGCGACGCGGCCACGAGAGGCCCTCAAATCGGGCACAAGATCCGCGTCCAGACGCGGAAAACCGGTCGTTGACAGGCGTCTCCGGCCGTGTTAATGTTCCGGCTGCAGCGGCCCACCTTGCCGCAATTCTCGTCCCTGCACGTCGACGGAGGACCTCCCCTTGTACCAGATTTTCAGCGTGCTCAATCTCGTCCTGACCGTGCTGGAGTTCGCGATTATCGGACGCGCCCTGATCTCCTGGGTAGACCAGAGCATGAGCAGCGCGGTCGCACGGGTGCTCGTCCAGGTTACCGAGCCGATCATCGCGCCGCTACGGCGCGTGCTCCCCACGGCCGGCATGATCGATTTCTCGCCGATGGTGGCGATCCTGCTGATCTTCGTCCTGCAGCAGATGCTAAGCCGGGCGATGTACTGAGCCGGGCTCCTGATCGGAAGCGCCGGTGGGGCCCCGCGGCCCCGCCGGCGCTCAGGCGGTTGTCGCTGCCGGTCTCGCGGCCGGCATGTCTCCACCGTAGTCACCTGAGAGCGGCGTAAACGGGACGTCCGGGTAGCCGAACGCCGCCGGGCCAATCACCGCCAGTGCGCGCTCGGTCTTGAGCATCGCCGGGGCCGGGATGCCCAGCACCGCGACCCGCAGGCCATAGCGCACCACCTCGGTGGTGATCGGCGCGGCCGTCTCGGCGTCCACCAGACAGATCAGATCCGGTACGACGGCGGCGACGGCGCCATCGCGGTGCGCGATCAGGTTCTCATTCTGAAAATCGACGGTCATTCGCGCGCCCCTGTCGGCTGCCAGACCGTCCAGGGTCAGCGAGCCACGCGCGAAGCCCGCGGCCATCCTCCGTACTACGTCTATCACCTTGCCGCGGAACAGAACCTGTCCACCGGCCACCGCGAGCACCGCCGCGATCGGGTCCCGGTGAGCCCAGCGGGCATCGCGTACGGTCGCGCCGATGCGCTCGGCCAGAGTAAGCGTCATCGGGACGGCGGTGCGACGGGCCTCGGCGCCGGACATCGCCGGGAACGCATAGCCCGCGGCGCCGCCCATCTGCACCGTCACTGCCCGGGCGTAGCGCTCCAACGTCACCGCGTCGGCGAGGTGCGGAAAGACGACCGTGTTGTGGTAGATGTCGGCGAGGGCGGCCGGTGTGACGCTGACGCCGTAGATGGCGAAGGTGTCCATCTGCAGCTCGGGAAAAGCCCGGCCCATGCCGTCGCCGTCGATCACCGGTAGGCCCGCCATGGCGCCCACCGCCATGGGGCGGGTCGAGTTGCCGCCCCCGATCTCGCCCGGAATCAGGTGGGTTGCTCGCCGGCCGAGGTGCTCCTCGAGCGCCCGCAGCGCGACCAGGGACTCGTCGCCCCGACTGATCCGCTCGATGCCGACCGTGGGCGCACCCATCGCGCCGACCGATACCACCAGTGCGTCGTCGGGCACGGCATCTGGCTCGACGACGGCGACACGGGCTCCCTCGTCCAGGAGCCGCTTGACGTGGAGCTTCCCGTAGTAAGGGTTGCCGCCGCCGCCAGTGCCCAGGATCCCCGCCCCGATGGCGACGTTTTCGAGCTTGTCTTGATCGACGTACCACACCACCGGCTACCCCTTCAGTTCCCCGACGGACTTCATCCGGACCCGCAGCGCATTGGACGGGAGGTAGGCGAGCGGGATCTCGTCTACCTCCACGATCTCGACGGTCGCGGGATCGGCACCCGCCTCCCCGGCCAGTGCAACGGCCTCGGCACGCGCCGCCTCGAGCACGCCCTCTCGGGTTCGCCCCTCCATCGAGAAGATGCGGTCGATCTCACCGCTGACCTGAGCGATGGCCGCGCCAATGGCGTTGGCGACCGCGGCATGGGCGGGGCGGATGACCTCCGAGGCGCCTTCGATCGAATCGCCGACCAGGACGTTGCCGCCGCCGACCACGATGACAGGCGCGGGCGACGGGCTCGTCTTGAGCGAGTCGACCAGTGCCGCGACACGCTCGTCGATGACGCGGAGCGCACGGTCGACGAGGTCGGCCGGTAGATCCATTGCCAGCGCCAGTCGGCCGATCTGGGCGCGGCCGGCGGCGACCGCTACGTCGGTTGCTGTGACCGTTCGCCCTCCGAAGACGAGTGCCTCGTCGGTGATGCGGTAGCCAACGCTAACGGGGCCGACCACCTGCCCGCCATACTCCACGATGCTCCCGCCGCCCAGTCCCACGCTGGCTACGTCGGGCATGCGGAAGTTGGTCCGGACACCGCCGACCTGGACCTCGAAGGACGCCTCGCGTGGGAATCCGCGCACCAGCGCCCCGCCGTCCGTCGTGGTCCCGCCGATGTCGAGCACGATGGCGTCGGCGCCGCCGCTCAGAACGGCCGCCCCGCGCATACTGTTGGTAGGGCCGGAAGCGAAGGTAAGCACCGGATAGCGCGCGGCGAATGCCGCGGTCATGAGTGTTCCGTCGTTCTGGCTCAGATAGAGCGGCGCCACGATCCCGAGTTCCTCGAGCGCGCGCCCGTAGGCGCCGATCGTCTGTCGCGCCAGGCTGGCCAGGCAGGCGTTGAGCGCAGCAGCGTTCTCGCGTTCGAGCAGGCCAAGCCGGCCAATCTGGTGAGAGAGCGTGATGGCGGCGTTAGGGAGCTCCCCGGCGAGGATCTCCGCCGCGGCCACTTCGTGGTCGGGGCTGACGGGCGAGAAGACGGACACGATGGCGACCGAGGCGACGTCCTCCGCCGCGAGCCGGCGGGCCGCGCTCCTGATCTCTTGCGGATCGAGCGGGGTGATGACCCGGCCGTCGTACTGGTAACCACCATGCAGCATCAGGGCCTGGCCCCCGATCGCGCGGCGCAGCTCGTCGGGCCAGTCGGTCAGCGGTGGAATCGACTGCGTGGCCGGCAGCCCGAGGCGAATCACGGCCGTGCGGTCGAGGCCGCGCCGCTGCACCACGGCGTTGGTGAAGTGCGTCGTCCCGATCATCACGGCGTCGATGTCGCGCGGCGAGACATCTGGATGGTCCAGCACATGGCGGAGCGCCGCCGTGATCCCGTCGATCACGTTTCCGGTCGTGGGGCGCTTGGACCAGGTCACGACGTCGCGGCCGTCCATCAGGACCGCATCGGTATTGGTCCCGCCCACGTCGATACCGATGCGCACGTGCCCTCTCCCCCTCGTCGCTGACAGGTCCGTCACGCTGCCGACGGCGGCCCGATGTCGCCAGATCAGTCGCCGGGCGACGCCGGTGCTCGGGCCCGCTCCGGGTTGCGGGACAGCAGGAACACCTCGAGCAGCATGACGATGAGCGCCAGCAACGCGGCGTTCACCCACGACAGGACGTCCAGCAGGGCGAGCAAGAGGCAGCCGACCATGAACATGGCTGCCAGGTACCCCTCGCGCCTGGCGCGGACGAAGTCGTATCGCTGGCTGCGGCGGGTGAGGAGGCGAAAGCCGATGGCGGCCGAGATGAGGGTAAAGATCGTCGCGATGGCCATGGTCAGCGGGACCAGGAACACCAGGACAATGGGGAGCGAGGGCTGCGTACCGGGCTCGACGAACGCGACCACGAACGCGAGCGTGGACCAGGCGACCATAGCCTCCAGGTCGTATAACGGGATCCGCAGCGCCCGTGAGATGGGGATGAATGTCACGGCCGGGGCGAGCACGAACGTGCCGTAGGCCACCAGCCGCTCGGGTGCCCAGAAACCCGGCACTCCGCCGATACCGCGCACGACGATGAAGTCGTAGACGCCGGTCCAGGCGAGTGCCGCCGCGCAGAGCACCAGCACGGGCAGCAGAACCCGCCAGAGCCGGCTTGGGCGTCTCGTCCGTGCCACCGTGTTTGCCGTCACTCCCGCCGTCGCGCGCCAATCGTGGGGCTGAGTGTAGCACCCGAACGACCCGCGCCGCGGGCCAACCGTGATCGTTATAATCGTCGACCGCGGGTACGTGGCGGGAGGCTCGATGGCGCCGCTAGAGATCTACCTCGACGACGTGGTGCGACTGCGCAAGCCGCACCCCTGCGGCTCGACCGAATGGACCGTCGTGCGCCTGGGGGCGGACATCGGTCTGCGCTGCCACGGCTGCGGGCATCGCGTCCTGCTGCCCCGCCGCACGCTGGAGAAACGACTCAAAGCCTTCGTTAGCCGCGGCCCCGGGTTCGCCGAGGCGCGCACACAGGTGGCAACAGATCGCACGTCTCCGGCGGGCGCGGCCGGCGACCGGCCGCCCGCCGGCCGCTAGCGCCTACCAAGGCCGATGGCCGGCTTATCCGGCGAGGTCCATGACCAGGCGCCGCGCCTGGTACAGATTCACGGTCCAGCCGACCCCGAAGACCTGCGGTACGAACAGCCGCACGTCGTTCGGATTCCACCAGCGTTCTGCCATCCGCTGCAAAGTCGGCACGCGGAAGTCGTAGGGGATGCTAAAGATACGGCCCTCCCAAGTGCGCTCATCGGCAGGCAAGCGCAGCTGCTCGATGATGGCCGCGGCCGCCAGCAGCATCCCGGCCAACGAGACAAGTCTGCGAATCCGGTTCACAACATCACTCCTTCCCGTCGTGTCAACGTCCAGGGTTCTTGTCCTCACCGGCCTTCGAGGGTACGGCCGTCAGGCAGCACGGTTCGGCCGCTCCCAGACCCACGTTCCACCGAGCATCGTGCGTAGCACCCTGGTGTCGCGCAGTTCCACGTTCGACACCGACAGTGGGTCGCGGTCGACGACCACGAGGTCCGCGAGCTTCCCGGGCTCAATCGTGCCGCGCTCCCCGCCGTCTCCGGTCGCAGTCGCCGCCCAGGAGGTGTAGCAGCGCAGCGCGTCCCGCCGGTCGATACGCTCGGCGGGGTCGAGCCGGCGCCCGGCGACCGTCCGCCGCGCGACCGCCGCATACATGCCGACGAACGGGTTGAAATCGGCGATGGGCGAGTCCGAGGTGCCGGCAATCGGGACACCGGCGCGAACGTAGCTCGCCATCGGAATCGCCCGCGCCGCGCGATCCTCTCCGACGCTGACCACGAAGCTCTCTCCCAGGTGAACGATGAAGGGCGTGCTGACCAGCGCAGGGATATGGAAGCGCGCCATCATCGGCAAAACCGCAGCGCTTGGGAAGTAGGCGTGGTGAACTCGATGGTGCAGCGCTGGGTTCGGAGCGCCCTCGAGAGCGGCCGCGTAGGCGTGAACGGCGAGATCCTGGGCAGCCACGCCACACGTGTGCGTGTCGATCGAGTAGCCGATATCGTGGACCCACCGCACGAGAGTCGGGTACAGACCGGGGTCGACGACCCACTGTCCGATGTTATCCGGCTCGTCCTGGTAAGGTGCGTCCATTCTCGCCGTGCGGTCGCCGATGCCACCGTCCAGCATGAACTTGACGCCATCGATCCGCAGCAGGTCGTCCTCGGGGTGCCGTCGTGACCGCACGTCGAGGATCCAGTCCTTCAGCGATGACTCGCGCTCGGCTGCCCCATAGCCCCAGCCGGCCAGGAGCAGGTTGGTCCGGACGGTGAGCCGGCCGGCGTCGTGCAGACCGTAGAACGCCGCCAGCCCATCGTCGTAGAGGCCCGGCTCGGCAACGCCGACCAGGCCGACCGCGTTATAGGCGCGACAGCCGCCGGCCAGAGCGGCTTTGAGAGATCCCGGCGACGGCGGGGGGAGCGCACGGAGGACCAGATCCTTCGCCCGGTCACGGAACAGCCCGTCTGGCTCACCCGACTCGTCTCGGTCGAACCCACCCGCATATCGCTCGCCCGGCTCCGGGTCCGGTGTCACCCGACTCACTCCGGCAGCCGCGATCGCCAGGCTGTTTGCCACGAGCTTGTTCCAGACGCGGTGGAGGATCACCGGGTTGGCCGGGGCGGCGCGGTCAAGCTCCCAGCGAGTGGGGTAGCGGCGCTCCGCGAGCAGACTCTCGTCCCAGCCCTTGCCCACGATCCACTCCCCCGGCTCCGAGGTGCTCACCCGAGCGGTCACGCGGTTGAGAATCTCGTCGATCGAGCGGCAATCGTACAGCTGGATCTGCTGCAGCACCTGGCTCGTCGACAAGAGATGGTTGTGGGCGTCGATCAAGCCCGGCAGGACGGTCAGTCCGGCCAGGTCCTCGACCACCGTTCCGGGGCCGGCCAGAGCACGGATGGCAGCGGTCGAGCCGACGGCGCTGACCCGCCCGCCCGACACGGCAACGGCCTCCACGACGGAGAACGCGGCGTCGACGGTCAGCACCCGACCATTGAGCAGGACGCGATCCGGACTGTGACTTGCTTGGGACATCGCGTGCTCCTCCGCGGGGCGTACCCGGCGCCCCGTCGCGTGCATGGTAGCTCTTCCCTGGTGCGCATGTCACCTCGCGGTCGCGCGGAACGCGGCGGTGGATCGGCCTGGCCGGCGAATCTCTTACGTACGTTCGTCCTGTACGGACACTCTCCAACAGGCGCTTTCCTTGACACGGCGCGAAGCGGACCACTATCATTCATGCGGATCTGTGCCATGGTCTCCAAGCTGCCGCGTGGTGTGCTCCTCTCGGCGCTGAGCACCATCGGTGCAGTCTATCCGAGAACCTTAACAAGTGAATCGGCCAACGACACGAGGAGCGTACTTCATGTTCCTATATGCAATTGTTGTCCTCCTCATTGCCGTGGCCCTCGGCGTGATCGCGGGGATCTTGACGCACCTGATCATGCGGTCCACCGCATCGACAAAGGTGCGCGAGGCAGAGGCGAACGCGCAGCGGGTCATCGAGGAGGCGGAGTCCCGGCGTCGAGAGCTCGTACTGGAAGGCAGAGATGAGGCGATCCGTCTGCGCGACGAGTTCGAGCGCGAGCTCGTATCCCGGCGCAAGGAGTCGGAGCGGATCGAGCGAAGGCTCCAGCAGAAAGAGGAGCAACTCGATCGGCGCCTCGAACAGCTCGACCGACGCGACCGCAAAGTGCAGCAGACGGAGCGCGAGATCGAGGAGCGGCGCGACAAGCTCGAAGAACTCGAGCAGGCGCGCCAGGACGAGATCGCCCGCGTGGCTCAGTTGACGCTGGACGAGGCTCGGGCAATTCTGCTCCAGCAGGCCGAGCGCGAGATGCGGGAAGTCATGAACCGCATGGTCCGCGAGACGGAGCAAGAGGCAAAGCTTGATGGCAATCGTCGCGCGCAGATGATCCTGGCTACGACGATCCAGCGCATCTCATCCGACTACGTAGCCGAGACGACGGTCTCGGTGGTCGCGCTCCCCAGTGACGACATGAAGGGGCGCATCATCGGGCGCGAGGGACGCAATATCCGCGCGCTCGAGCAGGCGACCGGGGTCGACCTCATCGTCGACGACACGCCGGAGGCGGTTACCCTGTCGTCGTTCGATCCGGTCCGCCGCGAGATCGCGCGACGGGCACTCAGCAAGCTGATCCAGGACGGACGCATCCATCCGGCACGTATCGAGGAGATCGTCAACAAGACACGCACCGAGGTCGAGCAGGTCATGCGCGATGAGGGCGAGCGCGTCGCCCTTGAAGCCAACGTCCAGGGACTGCATCCCGATCTGATCAAGCTGCTCGGCCGCTTGAAGTACCGAACAAGCTATGGACAGAACGTGCTCCAGCACTCGCTCGAGGTGTCGCTGATTGCCGGTGCGTTGGGCGCGGAGCTCGGCGCGGACGTAAACGTCTGCAAGACCGCCGCGCTGCTCCACGACATCGGCAAGGCGGTCGACCACGAAGTCGACGGCCCGCACGCGCTCATCGGCGCCGACATCGCGCGACGGCTCGGGCGGTCCGCCAAGATCGTGCACGCGGTCGCGGCGCACCATGGCGAGGAGGAGCCTCAGACGGTCGAGGCCTTCATCGTCGCCACGGCCGACTCCATCAGTGGGGCCCGGCCGGGTGCGCGCCGGGAGATGGTCGAGACCTACATCAAGCGCCTCGAGGCGCTCGAGGGCGTAGCGAACTCGTTCCAGGGGGTAGAGAAAGCCTACGCGATCCAGGCCGGTCGCGAGGTCCGTATTATGGTGCAGCCGGATCGCGTCGACGATCTCGGGGCCACGCGACTGGCCCGCGATGTCGTCAAGAAGATCCAGGAGAGCCTGGAGTATCCGGGGCAGATTAAGGTGACGGTGATCCGGGAGACGCGCGCGATCGACTACGCGCGCTGACGAGCGGGCCGCGGTCAGGGACCCAGTCTGGACGACCGGAACGCCGGCAGCGAGCAACTGACGCTCGCTCCCGGCGTTCTTCTTTTGTACTCGGAGCGGCGAGTGGCGAACGGCCGGGGCAGAGGCGCCCGGTTGACTGGCAAATGAGGCCTGTGGTAAGCCTTTGGCCGGATTGCGGGGGTGGGAGCGCTGCTTCCGCGCAGTTACCGGAGGAGGCGGCACGATCCGTCGGGATCGTGGCATGCGGGCCGGCCCGGCGACGGTGCGGGCATCTGTGCTCATCGACCGTGGTAGCCGTCTTCCGGGCGGGTGATGTTCGACGGAGTAGCGTTGGAGGTCAGTCAGGGGCAGGATCTACACCACGTCACTGCAATGGGAGCAACGATGCACATCGAAGAGCGACGGCTGTCGCTCTGACGGAGGAGCAGGATGGACCGGTTCTTCAGCAAGCTCGACCTGCGCGACATCAAGATCGATCCGGAAGCCAGCTTCCCGCCGGACGAGGACGCCTACTCCGACAACGGGGCCTCCGGCTGGACCGAGCCCGAGCCCGAGCCCGAGCGTGAACCTGAAGCCGTCACCGTCGCCGTCGCTACCGAGACGCGACGCAGCGACGTGCTGAAGGTCTCCGCCCGCTCGCGGCCGAGCGCGGTCGCCGGCGCCATCGCTGGGGTCGTGCGCGAGTCCGGCCGGGCCGAGGTGCAGGCGATCGGTGCCGGGGCCACTAACCAGGCGGTGAAGGCCGTCGCCATCGCTCGCGACTACTTGCTGGAGACCGGCATCGAGGCCGTCTGCCTGCCGGCCTTCATCGACGTCATGATCGATAACGAGAACCGGACCGCGATCCGCCTCATCGTCGAGCCGCGCTAGGCGGCTGTACGCTGATGCTGCCCGTGGGCGGTGGCCGGCGTCGCAGGACGCCGGACGCATGACCGCCGCGGGCAGTGCGCCTTCCCCGATCGATCTGCATTCCCACAGCACCGCCTCCGACGGCACCGACAGCCCCACCGAACTCGTCGCGCGGGCCCAACGTCGCGGCCTGCGCACCCTGGCGCTCACCGATCACGACTCGACCGAGGGGCTGACGGCGGCCATCGACGCCGGTCGACGCCTGGGCGTGACCGTTGTTCCCGGCGTCGAGCTGAGCACCGACGGGGACGTCGGCGAGCTCCACATGCTCGGCTACTTCATCGACCCCACCCAGAAGTCCTTCCGGGAGACACTGCGCCGGCTCCGCGACGGTCGTTCGCGGCGCGCAGAGCGCATCGTCGAGCAACTCAACGAGGCGGGCGTCCCGGTCGCGCTGCTCGACGTCCAGCGGCTGGCCGCAGGCGGCGCTGTGGGTCGCGCCCACGTGGCGCGCGTGCTGGTGGCGGATGGGCGCGCGGCCTCCCTCGATGAGGCGTTCAGTCGCTACCTCGTGCCCGGGCGGCCGGGCTACGTCCCGCGCCCGAGGCTGAGCCCGACCGAGGCGATCCAGCTGATCCACGCCGCCGGAGGCGCGGCGGTGCTGGCCCATCCGCGCTCGGTCGCTAACCTCGAAGCCGAGCTCGCCACGCTTCGTGCCGCCGCTCTGGATGGACTCGAGGCGTACTACGCGGCGTACTCAGTGGAAGAACAGGCAGCACTCGCCGAGATCGCGCGCCGCGCATGCCTGCTGACGACCGGCGGCAGCGACTTCCACGGAGTCGGGGAGCGCGAGGGCAGCGAACTGGGTGCGGTCAGGTTACCGACAGACGTGGTAGACCGGCTCGCCGCGGCCGCCTCGCGCTGGGTGCGTTGACCCGCCGACTTTGGCGGTGTTAAACTGCTGCGTGGCGGGCCTGGTCCCGTTCGATCCTCCCAACCCTTGCCCTGCCGTCCGATGCCGATGACTGCATCTCGCCGAAGTTCGCTCGACGCCTCGCGCCAGGGTGGGACGGAGGTGGGGCCGCCGCTGCGAGCATCCTGGATCGAGGACGGAGGATCGCGCGATGGCTGACCGACGGGAGCGGGCGGCACGCGCAAATTCGGCCGTCGGCCGCATCCTGCGCTACGTCGGCCTCGTGATCGGCATCGTCGCCGGCTGGCAGATCGGCAGCCACCTCCGGCCGGTTGATCCGTTCCCTGATCGCTACGGCTTGCCGGTCCTCTTCGCGGCGGCGCTGGGTGCTCTCCTCTTCCTCGCCGGACCTTATCTCACGCTGGGATTCTTCTCCTGGCTGCGCCAGGAGATCCGGGAGCTGCCGGCCATCGACCTGGTCGCCGCCGGCCTGGGTCTCCTCATCGGTGGGCTTCTGTCCGCGCTGCTGGCGTGGCCGTTCTCGCTCTTGCCCACACCCTGGGGCCAGATCCTCCCCACGGTCTCGGCCATCTTGATCTGCTCCCTGGCAGTCGTGGCCTTCATCACCCAGAAGCGGGAGATTCTGGCTGTCCTGGGCCGCCGCTCGACCGCGGTTGCCGGTTTCCAGCAGCGACTGCGAAAGACGAGTGTGCTGCTCGACACCAGCGCGATCATTGACGGTCGCGTGGCCGACCTGGCACACATCGGGTTTCTGCGGGACGACCTGGTCGTGCCCTACTTCGTGCTGCGCGAACTCCAGCTCGTCGCCGACTCCCCGGACTCATCGCGCCGGCTCCGCGGGCGCCGCGGCCTCGACATCCTCGAGCGCATGAAGCGCGACGACCAGGTCAGCCTGGAAATCAGCGACCTCGACGCGGCCGAGGAGACGGACGTCGACAGCAAGCTCGTGCGTTTGGCCGACACCTACGGCTTCCAGATACTCACCGGGGACTCTAACCTCGACCGCGTCGGCGCGCTGCACGGTGTCACCGTGCTCAACGTCCACGAGCTGGCCCGAGTCATGCGCCCGGCGGTCGTGGCCGGCGAGGAGATGTCGCTCAAGATCGTCCAGGCGGGGCGGGAGTTCGACCAGGGGATCGGCTACCTCGACGACGGCACCATGGTAGTGGTGGAGTCGGGCAAGGGCCTCATCGGCAAGGACGTCACCATTGTCGTCAGCCGGACGCTGCAGACCGGAGCCGGCCGGATGGCGTTCGCCCACGTCAAGGAGGTGGAGAGCGCGTGACCCGCTGCGGAGCGGTGGTCGTCGCGGCAGGGAGCAGCCGCCGGATGGGCCTGCGGGACAAGACCGTCGAGCTGCTCCGGGGAAAACTGGTCGTCGCCTGGGTGCTGTCCGCACTGGCCGCGGTGCCCGCGATTGAGCAGATCGTCGTGGTCACCGGAGCGGGTAACGAGGGCGCTGTCGCATCGGCGATCGGCGGCTGTCCCTTCCGTGGACGCGTGGCTACCTGTCCCGGTGGAGCGACCCGGGCCGCGTCCGTCGCCGCCGGAGTGGCGGCCCTCGACGAGCAGGTCGACCTCGTGCTCGTCCACGATGCGGCGCGCCCGCTGGTGACCACCGCGATGTGCGTTGACGGTATCCACCGGGCCGAAGCCTGCGGGGCCGCGGTCGCCGCCGTGCCGGTGTCGGACACCATCAAGCGGGTGGATGCGGCTCACCGCGTGATCGAGACGCTGCCGCGTGATGAGCTCTACGCTGTGCAGACCCCACAGGTGTTTCGGCGCGAATGGCTGGAAGCCGCCTACCGCGCTTGCCCGGACGGATTCACCTGGGCCACCGACGAGGCGGCGCTCCTGGAGCGCGCCGGATTCACCGTTGAGGTCTTCCCCGGCAGTTCGGAGAATCTCAAGCTGACCACACCGACCGACCTGCTCGTGGCGGAAGCGCTGCTCGCCAGGCGCGCCGCGCCGCCGCAGCCGTGATTCGGACTGGCATCGGCTACGATGTGCACCCGTTTGCGGAGGGGCGGGATCTGGTGCTCGGCGGCGTGAGGATCCCGGCTGTGCGGGGTCTCGCCGGCCACTCCGATGCCGACGTCCTGCTGCACGCGATTATGGACGCCCTGCTGGGCGCCGCGGCACTCGGCGACATCGGAGTGCACTTCCCACCGTCCGAGCCGCGTTGGCGCGGCGCCGATAGCCGCGATCTCGTCCGCCGCGTCCGTGAACTGCTCGGGTCGAGTTGGACCATTACCAACGTCGACGCCACGCTAATAGCAGAGACGCCGCGCGTCGGTCCCTACCGGGATCGAATGCGCGAGATGATCGCGATGGACCTGGCAATCGGCCTCGATCGGGTCAACGTTAAGGCCACCACCAACGAAGGACTCGGGTTCGTGGGACGCGGCGAGGGAATCGCCGCGCTGGCGATCGCGACGCTGGAGCGGGACGCACCGTGATGGGCTGGAGGCCGCCTTGCGCGCACTTATCCAGCGAGTGAGCCGCGCTGCCGTGACCGTGGACGATCGGCCAGTCGGCGCGATCGACGGCGGTCTTCTCGTCTTCATTGGCGTGCGCGACGGCGATGGTCCAGACGAGGCCACCTATCTCTCCGGTAAGGTCGCAAACCTGCGAATCTTCGAGGACGACGCCGGCAAGATGAATCGATCGGCGCTCGATCTCGGGCTGGCCGTGCTGGTGGTGTCCCAGTTCACGCTCTACGGCGACACCAGCAAGGGACGCCGGCCGAGCTTCGTGCACGCGGCCCAACCGGACGTGGCCCGGCCACTGGTCGATCGGGTCGCCGACGCGCTGCGCGCTCTGGGGATGAGCGTCTCGATGGGTGAGTTCGGCGCGCACATGGAGGTCAGCCTGGTCAACGACGGGCCGGTGACCATTTGGCTGGACACCGACACGCTGCGCTAGTCCAACCAGCAACTCCACCTTCTCCGACTCCACCAACCGGTTGCCTCAAGTGCCGGAAGTCGTCGCTACGTCGGCAAGGTCAGCGGGTCAAATCCCGTTCGGACGCCGATACAGGACTTCTCGGCTAAACTGCCCTCCCCGGCCCAATGCTAGACTCCCCTCACGTGCGGACTCGCCTGTCGATCCGGCCGAGAGGTCCCGCCGAGCGGCAGTGGTCTCGTGGGGCTGACACTTGGGAGGTCTCGGTGTATTGCGCACAGTGTGGTACCAGCAACCAGCCCGGTGGCGATACGTGTGAGGTTTGTGGTGCGCCCCTGAGCCCGCGCTCGGGGCCCGAGACGTGCCCAACCTGCCACGCAGTTGTCTCTGCCTACGATCGATTCTGCCAGGCGTGCGGCGCGCCGCTCGTGACCGCCGATGCGTCGCCCCACTTCGAACCGGGTCCGAGCTTCGTCGATGACGAGCCGCTTCAGGTGAACCCGACGGAGTTACCGCCCTGGCTTCGTGACCTGGCCGCGACAAACCCACCGACGGTGGAGGAGCCGCCGATCGCGGAGCCTGAGGAGAAGCTTCCGGATTGGCTGCGTGCAACTCGCTCCCTCGCCACCGAACCGGTGGCTGCGGCGGTGCACGAGCCGACGCCTGTCGAGCCGCTCACGCTCGGCGACGAGTTCTCCTTCATCGGCGACGATGACCTGCCGGAGTGGCTGAGAGCGCTGGGCGACGAGGAGCCCGCGGCGTCGGCGACGACGGGTCCGGAGATGAGCGCCGTGCGCGGCGCGGCCCCGGCCGCGGTACTCGACGTGCCGAGTATCAGTCGCGCCTGGCTGACCACGCTGCGGCCGACTGACCCGGATCTCGAAGCCGCCGCACGGCCCGACTTCTTTCCGGCCGACGCCGAGCTCGCGGGCGCTCCCGCGATGCAGACTGCCGAGACGATGGTCCCGGAGGTCGAGCCCGAGCCGGTGCCCTCAACGATGGTGTCACGAACCTCGGCTGTTGGCGACCGGAAACGCCGCATTCGCCTGCTCCTCCTCATCCTGAGCATCCTGGTGATCCTGGCTGCCGTGTATTACCTGGCCGGCCTGCCGCGATAGAGACGAGGGGACGAAGTGGCACAGTACCTGGACGCCTCCGCCGATCGAGATGCTCAGGGCGGAGTCGGGACCGGACCGGTTGCGGCGGCCGAGCATGCGACCGCACTGGTTGTCAACATCGATAGTGCGGTGACGCGAGCGCTGCTGTTTGACATCGTCGAAGGAGCTCCGCGATTCGTCGCGCTCGGGTCGAGCCGTTCCACCGTTCTGCCGCCGTATGACGACGCGGCCGCCGGGGTTGCCGCGGCTCTCGAGCAACTCGAGTCCGATACGGGCCGGAAGCTGCGCGATGGCGAGCGGATCGCGATGCCCGTTCGCGGCAACGGCGATGGAGTCGACGCCACCTACGTCACGGGCACCCCAATCCCCCGGGTACGGGCGGCGTTGATCTCGGTGGGACAGTCGGACCTGGCGCGCACGCTGGCCGCAGCGGCTCGCCGCACGGCCACCAGCCTCACCACGTCGCTCGACGCGCTGTCGGACGGTCAGGTGGCGCTCTCGCCCGGTGCGATCCGCACCTGGCTCCGCGCGACCCGTCCGTCATCCGTGGTCCTCATCTACGACGGTGGATCGGCCGACGACTGGACGACGGCGCTCGACGCCGTGGCGGACGCCGCGCGCGACGTGGCGATCAAGCAAGGTATCGTGGTGGCGGACGACGACCACCAGCAGAGCGCCGCGGTGGAGCTCGGTAACACGCTGGACCTCAGTGGGATCGACCCGGCGGAGTACGACGCACGGGAGATTGCGGCCGCCCTGGAGGCAGAGCTCCGTGATGAGTACCTGCGGCGGGTGAGCGGCGCGTCTGGCATGCGGCTGCTCTCCCAAGCCCACTTCGTCGACCGCACCCGCGCGTTCCAGGCCGTCTCGACCTTTCTGCATCGTCGGACACAGCGCAGCGTGCTGGCGGTGTCGATCGCGGATGGCTCGGGCATCTATGGCGTGATCGGCGACGAGCCCGTTTCGGCAGTTCGTCCGGACCTGGATGTCGGACTTGGCGCGCGCAACCTGCTGACATTCGCCCCAGAGCTGGTCGCGCGATGGCTGCCGCAGCGCGCGTCGGCCGAGGAGATCACCGAGTGGGCGCTCAACCGGGCGCTGCGGCCATTCACCGAACTGGAAACGCTATCCGACCGGTTAATCGCCGCGGCGTTCCAGCGAGAGATCCTGACCAGGCTCCTGGCGGACGTCGGACTCGAACCGGGGCTGCCGGTCAACCTCCTGTCCGCTGGGCCCTGGTTCGCGCAGGGCGACCAGGCGCTGGCGTTGCTGGCACTGCTGGACGGCATCCAGCCGAATCCACCGGAGGGATTGGTCTCGCTGGCGCTCGACGCCGAAGGATTGGTTCCGGCGGTTGGAGCGATCGCCACCGGCGACCCCGTTTACGCGCGTGAGGTCGTCGAGCAGGACGTCCTGATGCCGCTGGGCACCTGTATCGTCGTCAACGGGAGCGGCACCGAGGGGGCGCTGGCAGTTCGGGGCGTGATCAAGTACGGCACGGGCGAGGAGCGGCGGTTCAGCGTCCCGTTTGGGAGTATCCAGCGGCTTCCGCTCGGAGAGACCGAGTCGGCGACGCTCACGCTCGAACCCGACCCGGACTTCGCGATCGGAAACCGAGTTCCCGGTTCATCGGTCCAGCTCGAAGGGGGGCAGCAGGTGCACGGCGGTGACCTCGGCGTCGTGATCGACGCGCGTGGACGTCCCGTGGTGCTGCCCGTCGATCCGGAGCTTCGCATGGCGCGGCTGAAGACGTGGATCGCGGACCTGGGCGGTCGCGTCGAGTAATCGAGGAGCACGGCACATGGTCCTGCAAGTGGCGGCAGCCGAGCCGGTCATCGTCGATGGCGCCCAGTTCGTGGTCGAGCGCGCGCTGGACGTGCCGGGGTCGGTGGCGGTGGCGGTCGGGGATTCGGTCGAACCGGAGCGGAGCATCGCGGTGGCGTCGGCCCCGTCCGGGCGTGTGATGACGTTGCACCTGGCCCGCGAGCTGGGTGTGGCACCCGGGTCGATCGCCCAGTATCTGACGAAGCCGATCGGCTCGTCCTTCGAGGCGGGCGAGGCCGTCGCTCGCTCCCGTCGTGGTCTTCGGTCGACAGTGGCGAGCGCGCCGTTTGCCGGCACGGTCACCGAGATCGACGAGACAGCCGGCACGGCCATCCTGATCCCGGCGACCTCTCAGTTCGCGCTCGAGGCGATGGTGTTCGGCCGGGTGGAGGCGCTGATCGACGACCGCGGCGCCCTCATCAGCACCAGCGGATCGCGCGTGCGCGGCGCGCTGGGTCTGGGCGCAAGTGTGGTCGGACCGATACGGGCGGCGATCGATCGCGCCGACCGGGAGCTCACGGCGGATGCGATTGGCGAAGACCTGCGCGGGTCAGTCGTGCTCGCGGGGATGACCGCGGGCGCGGCCACCATGCGCCGCCTGGCGGAGGTCGGCGCGCGGGCCGTGGTGATGGGGAGCGTTAGCGAGGCGGAGATTCGCCGCGCGGTCTACCCCGGTCGCGCGCCGGCGGTGGAGCGTTTCTGGAGAGACGGATCGGGCACTATCGCGCTAATGGCGGAGGTCGACCGTGTGCCGCTCACGGTGTTCGTGACCGAGGGGTTCGGCCGGCGACCAATGGCGGGCCCCGTGTTCGATTTCCTGGCCGAGCACGAGGGTCAGCTGGCCACCATTCTGGCCGGTCGCCCCGGCGTCGACGAAGGTTGGCCGTACCTGTTCTTCTCGACGGCGCCGTCGCAGCTGGACGAACGGATCCCGCGGGTGGTGCCGTCGGACGGCATCCGCGCGCGGCTCGCGGACCCCGCACAGCTCGGCACGGTGGTCGTGTGTCGCGGCGGAGTGATCGCGGAGTTCGCGCACGGCGGACGCCGCGAGGTGGTCGAGGTCGAGACGGGTAGCGGGGGCCGCTTGCGTGTCCCTCTCGCCAACCTCGAGATCCTCGGAGCGAGTTAGCTCGTCACTGTGCGCCGGACCATCATCGAGGAATGCCTCGAGGGAGCGCTACCCGCGCTCCCTCCAGCGCGCATTCGACTCGACTCGGAGTCGCGGTGGACGCTGCCGCCGGGTTCATCAACCCGGCGGCGGCGTGGTCAGTCACGTGATCTCGAATGGGTGGAGCGGCGGCTAGCCCTCCCGGTGCACCTCGCGGAACTCGCCCTCGACCGTCGACTCGTCCTCCGCCGCGTGCTCGGGTCCTGCCTCACCGTCGCTTGGGGCTCCGGTGGCGCCGGCCTGCTCGTACATCGTCGTGCCGACGCGCGACAGCGTCTGCGTCATCTCCTCGTAGGCGCCGCGCAACCGTGAAATGTTCTCCCGGTCGTGCTCGAGGATGTCGCGCACTGCCGCGATTTTGCCCTCGAGGTCGGCCTTCAGGTCAGACGAGATCCGGTCCCCGTAGTCGCTGACCGTGCGCTCGGCCTGGTAGGTCATCGACTCGGCCTGATTGCGGAACTCGATAGCCTCGCGGCGCTCCTTGTCCTCGCTGGCATGCGACTCGGCCTCACGAACCATGCGCTGGATCTCGGTTTCGGTCAGGCCACTCGACGCTGTGATGGTGATCTTCTGCTCCCGCCCGGTCGCCTGATCACGTGCGGTCACATTGAGGATGCCATTCGCGTCGATGTCGAACGTGACCTCGATCTTCGGCACGCCGCGCGGTGCCGGTGGGATCCCGTCCAGAATGAATCGGCCGAGACTCTTGTTGTCCGTGGCCATCGGGCGCTCGCCCTGGACGACGTGGATCTCCACCTGGGTCTGATTGTCCGACGCCGTGGTGAAGATCTGACTCTTGCGGGTCGGGATGGTCGTGTTGCGCTCGATGAGCGGCGTGGACACGCCGCCGAGCGTCTCGATCGACAGCGTCAGCGGGGTGACGTCCAGCAGCAGCACGTCCTTGACCTCGCCACCGAGCACGCCGGCCTGGATCGCGGCGCCGATCGCCACGACCTCGTCCGGGTTGATCCCCTTGTGCGGGTCCTTGCCGAAGAACTCCGTCGCTTTGCGCTGCACGGCCGGCATGCGGGTCTGGCCGCCGACCAGCAGCACTTCGTCGATCTTGCCCTTGGGGAGCTCCGCGTCCTTGAGTGCCGCTTCCATCGGCGGCACGGTCCCGTCGACCAGGTTCCCGACCAGCTGCTCCAGCTTCGAGCGGCTGAGCGAGATGTTCAGGTGCTTCGGACCGCTCGCGTCCGCCGTGACGAACGGCAGGTTGATCTCGGTCTGCTGCGTGCTGGACAGCTCGATCTTGGCCTTCTCGGCCGCTTCCTTCAGCCGCTGCAGGGCCATGCGGTCGCTGCGGAGGTCGATCCCCTCCTGCTTCTTGAACTCGTCGGCCAACCAGTCGATGATCCGCTGGTCGAAATCGTCGCCGCCGAGGTGAGTGTCGCCGTTGGTGGCCAGGACCTGGAAGACTCCCTCGGACAGGTCGAGGATCGAGATGTCGTAGGTACCGCCGCCCAGGTCGTAGACGGCGATCTGCTCGTCTTCCTTTTTGTCCAGGCCGTAGGCGAGCGCCGATGCGGTCGGCTCGTTGATGATGCGGAGCACCTCGAGGCCGGCGATGCGGCCGGCGTCCTTAGTCGCGTTGCGCTGGCTGTCGTCGAAGTACGCCGGCACCGTGATGACCGCCTTGTCGACGGTGTCGCCGAGGTAGGCCTCCGCGTCTGTCTTGAGCTTCTGCAGGATCATCGCCGAGACCTCGGGGGGGCTGTACCAGCGTTCACCCAGCTTGATCTCGATGCCGCCGTTCTGCGCCTTGCGCACCTCGTAGGGCACCAGCTTCAGGTCGCGCTGAACAGACGGGTCGTCGAAGCGACGGCCCATGAACCGCTTGACCGAGAAGACCGTATTCTTGGGGTTGGTCACCGCCTGGCGCTTGGCGAAGCGCCCGACCAGTCGCTCGCCCCCACTGGTGAACGCGACGACCGACGGGGTCAGTCGCTCGCCCTCCGCGTTCGCGATCACCGTCGGCTCGCCGCCCTCGATGATCGCCATCACCGAGTTGGTCGTGCCGAGGTCGATACCGATCGTTCGTGCCATCGAGTCTCTATCCTTCCATGCTGCCCGTGCTGCCGGGACCGCCGGCTCGCCCGCTAGTGACTGTTTGCCGCCTGACCCTGTCCCCGTCCGACCTTGACCATCGAGGGGCGCAGTACCCGGTCGTGGAGGGTGTAGCCGCGCTGGAACTCCTGAACCACCGTGTCGGCGTTGCCATCCCCCTCCTCAACCGTGACGGCCTCGTGCAGACTTGGGTCGAACGGTCTCCCGAGCGCGTCGATCGTGCGGACCCCCTCCGACTCCAGGATCGTCCACAGCTTGCGCTCGATCAGGTGGACACCCTGGACCCAGGAGTCGTTGGCCTGTTCGGAAGGGGCCGCCTCGATGGCCCGGTGCAGGTCATCGAGCACCGGCAGGATCCGCGTCAGCAATCGCTCGCCGGCATGCTGGCGAACCTGCTGCATCTCCTGCTCCATACGGCGGCGGTAATTGATCAGTTCGGCACGCGTGCGCTGGGCCTGGTCGAGATACTCGGCGGCGCGCGCCCGCTGCTGTACCAGTTCGTTCAATCGTGCGTCCTCGCCCCCGGCAGGCTGCGCTTCGGCTCCGCTCTCCGACACGCCGGCCGCGCCGTCGAACATCCGGCTCGCCGCTTGATCCGGTTCGGTTCGTGCCGGTCGGTCGGGATCGGGATTGCCGCCCGCCGACTGGTGTTGTTGGGACATGTCGTGGACAACCCCCCTCGTGGTTTACGCGGTCGAATCCGCTTCTTGGTGGTAGACGTCCCGCAGCAACTCGCTCAAGAGACGGGAGAGGAACCGCACCGCGGAGATGGAACGACCGTAGGGCATCCGCGTTGGCCCCACGATGCCCAGGACCCCCGTGATCTCCTGCGTCGTGCCGTAGCTGGCGACGACTACGCCAAAGGGCTGAAGATCCCTGGACCGGTTCTCCGTGCCGATGATGACCTGGACGTCGTCGTCAAACTCGAGCTGCGGAAGGAGCTCCGAGAGGATCATGCCGCCTCGCAGGAGTTCGAGCAATCGATGCGCCATCGCGCTCTGCGACATCTCGGGTTGCTGCAGCACCCGATCCAGCCCCTCGGAGACAAGCTCGCTCTGGACTTCCTGCTGGCCCGGCCGTATGGCATCGGCGACCTGCCGCATGATGGCAGCGGCGAGCCCGGTCGTGCCGTTAGCCCGCTCCAGAACCTGTGGGGAGGTGAGGTTAGCCAGCTCCGGATTGAGCCGCTGACTGATCCCGCTTAGGTCCTGTTGAGCGATCGGCTCGGTCTGGGGCAAGATCACCTCGCGCACCGTACCTGCCTGGGTAACCACGATCAGCAGGACGATATGGTCGCGCAGACTGATCAACTCGAAGTGGCGCAGGCGCTCGATACGCCCGCGCGGCGGCGTAACCAGCGCCATGTTGCCCGACAGGTCGGCCGCGATGGTGGCCGCCAGCCTGACCCAGGTCTCGATCTGCATCTCGACCTGCCCGAATTGATGCCGAATCGTAATCTGCTCGGTGACCGGCAGCCGCGCGTCCTCCAACAGGTACTCGACGTAGTAGCGGTAGCCGCGATCGGTCGGCACGCGCCCGGCCGAGGTATGCGGATGGACCAGGAACTGCTGATCCTCGAGTTCGCCCATCTCGTTGCGCACCGTCGCCGGACTCACGCCCAGCCGGAATCGCTCGAGCAGCGACTTGGAGCCGATCGCGCGCCCGGTGCGGATGTACTCCTGGACGATCAGTTTGAGGATCGTGCTCTGTCGCTCGCTCAGTTCGTCTTGCATCGCTCACCCCAGATTAGCACTCTCACCTTCCGAGTGCTAACGCCGGTAGGATACCAGTTGATACCGGTCGTGTCAAGGTTGAGCCGTGGCGCGCGGCCGGCGAGGCGAGACGGTCAGCGTTGCGCCGCGTGCCGGCGAACGCGGAGGCGCGCCGCGGCGAGCCCGCCGGCGATCACGAGCAGGCCGCCAATGGCGAACGGCCCGAACCGCGTCAGGTCCGCCGCGAGCGGTTCTGTCGCGCCCGGCCCCGGACCACCCAGAGCTCCGGTCTGAGCGGTCGGGCCGCTGTCCCCCCGGTAGCCGAGCGACGCTTTCCACTCGCGGTCGAGCTCGTCGACCGAGATGCCGAGAGCCTGCTGGACCGCGTCGTCGTAGGAGACGCCGTTGGCGTAGACCTTGATCAGCGCCGCCATTTTGTCGGGGCCCATCTTGGTCACGATGAAGCGGACGATGCTCTCGCTCTCAGCGTAGGAGAGCAGCGCGGCGTTGGGGTCTGAGGAGAAGCTGGAGTTGAGGCCACGCACCGTGTCCAGTTGCCCGCGGCGCACGGCGTTATCGAGGTAGGTCGGGAAGCGGTCGTCCTGGACCTCCTGGTAGTAGCTGGCCAGCCCCTCGTTAAGCCAGGTCGGCGGCTCGTTGAATGGGTTGTCGGTCACCTCGGCCATGACGATGTGGACCACCTCGTGGCTCAGCATGCGGTGGACCTCCGAGGTCACGCCGGGCTGGATCCCGACGACGATCAGGTGCAGTCCGGGGTCCGTAAATCCGCCCACCCACTGGTCGCTGTTCACGGGCAGGACGGCAGAGAAGTCCTGTGGGCTGCCGTACATAACGACGCGGATGGGCTCGGTCGTCGTGATGGCGAATGTCTGGTCGAAGCGCGTGATCGAGCGCACAGTGGTGTCGATGGCGTCCTGGGCGAAGGAGGGGTTGCCGGCGTAGTAGTAGAGGGTAACCGGCCCCTCGGTGAGCTTTTGCCACTGCCGGCCGGGGTCCATGTAGAACACGGTCTGCTCGGGCGTGTCGACAGTGGTACCGTCCTGCTCCGTGACGCGCCAGCGATACACGATATCCACGCCCGGCGGCAGGTAGTGTGTGGTCATGTCGACCGGGTAGCTGACGTCGATGTGGGTCCCGGGCCTGAAGCTCGGACGCGCGGCGTCGGTCACTGGCGAGAAGGCCGGGTGGTAACGAAGTTCGACGGTGGTGGCGGGCTGAGGTACGTCCGCCACCAGCGTGAAGTTGATGCTGCGGGGAAATGCGGCGGTGGCGGTCTCGGACTGTACCGTGAGCTCCGCCGCTCGGGCCGGGGTGCTGGGCGGAAGCCCCAGGAGCGCGGCCAAGATCAGGCAGCCGATGAGCCTCCAGCAGAGTGCTCGCGCGCCCCGGCTACTTCCCATTCTCCTCGCCCAGTTGCTGGTGCAGGTATGCCTCGATGAACGGCTCGATCTCGCCCTCGAGCACCGCCTGGGCGTTGCCGGTGCTGTGCTCGGTTCGGTGGTCGGTCACCATCGTGTACGGCTGCAGCACGTAGGAGCGGATCCGGTTGCCCCAGCCGGCGGCGACGTGCTCGCCCTTGAGCCGTGACTGCTCCTCTTCGCGCTCGCGCATGGCCAGCTCGGCCAGACGCGCTCGCAGGATCTTCATCGCCGTCTCGCGGTTCTGAATCTGGGAGCGCTCGTTCTGGCAGGTGACGACGATGCCCGTCGACAGGTGGGTGATCCGCACGGCCGACTCCGTCTTGTTGACGTGCTGGCCCCCGGCGCCCGACGAGCGGTAGGTGTCGACGCGCAGGTCCTCGTCGCGAATGGGAATGTCGGTCTCGTCGTCCGCCTGCGGCAGGACCTCGACCAGCGCGAAGGCGGTGTGGCGTCGATGAGCCGCGTCGAACGGCGACAGGCGCACCAAGCGATGCGTCCCCGCCTCGCCTTTTGCGTAGCCGTAGGCGTTCGGACCGCGGATCTCGAGCGTCGCGCTCTTGATGCCGGCCTCCTCGCCGCCGGCCGTGTCGAGTACCTCAGCCTGGAAACCGTTACGTGACGCCCAGCGCAGGTACATCCGCATCAGCATCTCGGCCCAGTCCTGCGCGTCGACCCCACCCGTGCCGGCGTGTACCGCCAGGATGGCGTCCCGGTCGTCGAATGGGCCGTTGAGTAGCAAGTTGAGCTCGAGCTGGTTCAGCCCCGCGAGGAGTTGCTCGGTCTCGGTCGCGATCTCGGTCTGCAGTGCGTCGTCGCCGGCGGCCAGTTCGACCAGTTCCTGCAGGTCGGCGGCCTGCCGGCGCAGCTCGCTCCAGCGATCTACTTGGCCGCGGAGCGCGCTCAGCCGGCGCATTACGCGCTGAGCCGCGTGCGCGTCACTCCAGAACTCCGGCTCTCCGCTCGCCGCTTCGAGCTCCTGAATCTCTCGCTCTTTAGCAGGCAAGTCAAAGACGCACCCCGATCCGGTCGAGGCGTTCGAGGATTCCGGACACCGTCAGTTCAAGGTTCTCGATCATGCTTCAGCCTATCTCATGGTGATCGTCGGCAGCCGACGAGGATCGTCCGCCGTGCGGAAAGACACATCTTAAGGATACCATGGCTGCCAGATCGCCCCTCCCGCGTGGCGGAGTCCTTGGGGCGGATGCGCCCGGTCGCTCGGTCCGGTGCGCCGTGCCGCGTCGGCGAGCACCGCGAGCCGGTTACACCGCCGTGTCGCGGCGCCGGCCGCCCCAGGGTGACAGCGGGCTCGCCGAGCGCGTACGCGCCTCCGGGAGCTCCTCGCGAATCTGCAGGTAGCGGATCACCGCACCGCGCGTCAGCAGACCGACCAGGACGTTGCCCTGCAGTACCGGGATCTGATGGATGTCTCGCTGGGACATGGCACGCAGCGCCGACTCGATCGGGGTATCGCTCGTCGCGGTCGCCATCTGCGCACGCGGCGTCATGCGGTCCCGCACGCTCACTCGTGACCAATCGGATCGGGGCACGTCGCGCAGGTCGACGAGCGTGATGATGCCGATCAGTTCGCCGTTCTCGACGACCGATGCGGCGCGCACGTTCCGAGCGAGGACGTAGTTCTCGACCAGGTTGTCGAGCGAGGTGTCGGGACGGATCACCGCCGGGGTCGGGTCCATCAGCGATCCTACCCGGACTCCGCGGAACGCGTTCTCAAGGGCCACCTGCTGGTACGACTGCTCAGCGGCTCCGCGCAGGAACCAGCCGATGGCGGCCAGCCAGATGCCGGAGACGAGGCTGTTGAGTGCCAGCGCGTAGACGACGCCGCCCAGCATGAAGAGGTAGCCGACGACCACGCCGGCCCTGGCCGCGATGCGGGTCGCGCGGTCCCTGTTATCGGTCATCGCCCAGACTACCGCGCGCAACACCCGGCCGCCGTCCAGCGGGTAGCCGGGAACCAGGTTGAACACCGCCAGGACGAGGTTTGCCCAGGTCAGGTACTCGAGGATCGCCGCCACCGCATCCGGCACCGGAGCAAGCAACAGGAGGGCGAGAGAGATCCCCCCGATCAGGGCAGACACCAACGGCCCCGCGATGGCGATCTGGAACTCGTCGCCCGGGCGCTCCGTGTCGCGTTCGATCGACGCGACCCCGCCGAACACGAACAGCGTGATGCTGCGGACGGGGATGCCCTTCGATTGCGCGACAAACGAGTGCCCGAGCTCGTGCGCCAGCACCGAGGCGAAGAGGAGCAGGCTGGCGATCGCGGCGACGACCCAGTACCGAGTCGCGCTCCAGTCGCCGTAGACCACCGGGAAGAACCACTCGGCCAGTGAGTAGGTGAGTAGCCCGAAGATGATCAGCCAGCTGTAGTGGATGCCGACGACGATGCCCCGGATCCGCCCCAGATTCAACGACGCTTCCATGAATACGCACTCCTCGCGAGCCCACGCCCGATACGGGCCGCGGTGGCGGGAGATGCCCGCCGGCTCCAACGTAGCATCCCGGGATAGCCGCGACGCTACACGGCCGTCACCGATGTCGCAACAACGCAACAACCGTTCACCCCATTCCCCGGGCCCGCGCGCATAGTCCCTGTCGACAGCGGCCGTGACCCTCGGGTGCCCCTCACCATTGTGAGGTCAGGCGGCGAGCGGGGTGAGGGCGGCGTCCCCGGGAGCCGCGCGGGCGCCGCGGGAACACTGCGGGGCGCCGGCACTGGGGCTGCGTCGTCCAGAAGGCCGCCCAGCCCCCGGAGCGCGCCACCGCCCGT
>DATKRJ010000013.1:0-3346 GCA_035532355.1 Thermomicrobiaceae bacterium
GGACGTGGACGGGCTGCGCGCCGCGGTGCTGCGCGCGGTCGACGAGCGCCGGGCCGAGGCGGTCAGTCTGCTCCAGTCGCTGGTGCGCGTGCCCTCCGTGACGGGCGACGAGGGCGCGGTGCAGGACGTGGTCGAGGCGGCTATGCGGGAGCGTGGCCTGACGATCGACCGCTGGGAGGCGACCTCCGAGGAGATCCGGCCCTACCTCGAGCACGTCGGCGAGCAGCCGCGCTACGCCGGGCGGCCCAACGTCGTCGGCACCCTCGCCGGTGCCGGGAACGGTCGCTCACTCCTCCTGAATGCTCACGTCGACACCGTCGAAAACGGCGATCCCGCCCGCTGGACCCACGACCCGCTCGGCGGCGAGGTCGTCGGTGATCTGCTCTACGGACGCGGCTCATGCGACATGAAGGGCGGGTTGGTGACCTACCTGGCCGCGCTCGACGCGCTGCGAGCCGCCGGTGTCAGGCTCGAGGGCGAGGTCAGAGTCTCCGCCACGGTCGGCGAGGAGAATGGCGGCCTGGGCGCGCTGTCGACCGTGCTGCGCGGCCACCGTGCCAATGCTGCGCTGATCACCGAGCCGACCCGCCTGGCGCTGGTGCCCGCCCAGGCGGGCTCGCTCGTCTTCCGGCTGACGGTGCCCGGCAAGGCCGCCCATGGCGCCAGCCGCGACCAGGGTGTCTCGGCCATCGAGAAGTTCATCCCGCTCTTCCAGAACCTGCTGGCCTTCGAGCGGGAGCGGAACGCGCGGCTGGACCACCCGCTGTTCGCCCACCTCGCCAACAAAGTGCCCATCAGCGTCGGCGTGGTGCGGTCCGGCGTCTGGCCCTCGACCGTGCCCGAGTCGCTGACGGCGGAGGGACGAATCGGCCTGCTGCCCGGCGAGGACCTGGCGTCGTTCCAGGAGCAGGTGCGAGACCGGATCATGGCCGCGGCAGGCCGCGACCCCTGGCTGCGAGCGCATCCACCGGGCGTCGAGTGGTTCAGCGGCCAGTTCGCCCCGGCCGAGACCCCCGTCGACGCGCCCATCTGCCGGGCAGTGGTCCGCGCTCACCACGCGGTCACCGGGAGCGCGCCCGCCGTCGAGGGCGTTCCCTACGGCGCGGACATGCGCCTCTTCAGCCTGTTCGGCGGCATGCCCTGCGTCATGTACGGCGCGGGAGACGTGGCCGTCGCCCACCAGGTCGACGAGTACATCCGCATCCCCGACCTGCTCACCGCCGCCAAGACAGTCGCACTGTTGCTGATCGACTGGTGCGGGGTCGCCGGATGATGATGCGGTGCGGCCCCTCTTGGCCAACCGCCGGTCACCGCGGCTGCCCCGCCGGAGACGGGCACGCTCTCCAGTAGTGGCCCGGGTCGCGTCGTGCGGCCGCGCGGCGGTTTCCGGCATGCAAACGGAGCGGCCCGCACCCGGCGAGCCGCTCCGCCCCCCTTGCTGAAGCGCGCCGTCAGGTCACGGTGACGGTGACTTGCATGCCCCGATCCCGGTGATTGCCCACCGGGCAGAACACGGTGTACGTCCCCGCCTTCAGATTCAGCTGGAGCGTGGCCTTCTCTCCCGGCTTGACGGTCGACTCGAACTTCTGAACGATCCCGTTGCCGGTGATCTCGACGCTGTGGGTGAACGTGCCGGTGTTGCTGACGTTGAGCGTGGTCTGCCCGGCGTGAAGCGCCGTCGGCATGTCTATCTTGAACTCCGAGAGCGTGACGTTCACCGGCGCGCTGCTACTCGACGCCGCCGCGCCCGGTCCGCCGCAGGCCGCCAGCGTCGCCCCGAGCAACGCCACGGCCACGAAGGCGCCGATCCATTGGTGCGGATTCCGCCGCATGGTTGTTTCCTCCAGTTGTTCAACTGTTGTCATCAACCGCTGTGCGTTGCCCGGGCTACGCTCGCCTTACGATGCACCCACGGATTCGGATTGAGTCGCCGAATCGGGGGTTCGCCGGCCGGTGAGCGCCGCGAGTCGCCGAAACGCCAGCAACGCCAGGCCCGTGAACACGACCGCCTGCGATAGGTGGATCCAGAACCAGGCGTCCGGGCCGTCGATGCGCACCGCTCGACGTGCCAGGTCGCCCGGCCAGACGAGCGTGAAGAAGACCAGGAGGCCCAGGGTGTGGACCACGATCCCCGGCACAATCGAGTCGGTCAGATAGGCGAGCGTGCCGAGCATGACGTCGACGCCGAGGTAGAAGGCCACCGTCGTCCAGAGAAAGCCCTGGCTGAGCGCATGGCCCGGGGCGATTACCAGCGCGGCGATCAGGATGGCTGCCGCTGCCGAACGGCGACGCTCGAGGAAGCTCTGAAAGTACCCCCGGACCGCCGCTTCCTCCGCGACTCCACCCACCAGCGAGGCCATCACCAGGATTGCGGCCACCGTGAACGCGGGGTAGCGGGCGTAGTCCGGCAGGACGTTGGTCGGATGGTCGGTGACCTGGACCAGAACGATCCAGTAGCCAGCCAGGGCCGCGATGGAGAGCAGCCCGGCGAGCAGCGCCCAACCGAACGCCGCGCTCGACACGCCGCGGGCGCGCAGCAGCCGGCGCCGCGCGGCCGACGTGCGCGCTGGTACGCCGCGGCCCGCGAGATACCGCCACATCGCGACGAGGAGCAGCGCCGTGACGGGCACCGACCAGGGCACCGCCGGGCTGAGCGCCAGGTTCGCGGAGACCAGCGCGGCCCAGACACCCGATGAGCCCACGGCGATCACGAAGGCCAGCGCGCCCATCGCGACGGACGCCGGTACCGCGCGGCGATCTCTTCGCATCGGCTACCTCCAGCGACGCCTGATCGCAGGCACGTCGACGCCGAGCGTGCGGCGCGCGCCGCAGGCTCTGGGCACTCTACGGAGACGGCATGGTGCCGGATTGCGGCCGCATAAGCCCTCCACCGCGACCGGTCCGGGATGCTCTCCACGACCGATCTGCGGGACACTTGCTCTCCCGTGCGGTGGGCACTCCCGCATCACCGGGATCTCCTTGATGTCTGCGTGGTCGTCCTTGGTCGCCGTCCGGGCCTCGCGATCGCGCGCGCAGCCCTGCCCGGGTCGCCGCGTCCGATACTCACTTGCCGAACCGCGTCAAGAAAGGCACAATCCGCGGACCTGGCTCGAACGTTGGTTAAGTGGGCGAGCGGCCCCGCGCGAGGGTGAGTGTGTCTCTGGAGCCGACCGACGGGGAACTGATCGAGCGGGTCCGCCAGCGTGACCACGCCGCCCTGGCCACGCTCTACGACCGCTACGCTCGGCCGGTCTACGCGGTGGCCCTGCGGATCCTGCGCGAGCCGCGGGCGGCCGAGGATGTGGTGCAGGACGCCTTCCTGACCGTCTGGCAGCGCCCGGACGCC
>DATKRJ010000014.1:0-2373 GCA_035532355.1 Thermomicrobiaceae bacterium
TGAGCGAAAAAAAATCCGCGCGCGAGGAAAAATAGGGTAGACTCGGCAGAACCTTTTCGCGGGCGACCGTTTCTCACGAGCCCGGCACCTCCCTCACGGGGCGCCGGGCTTTTTTTATGGCCGACACGGACACCGACACCGACGATTTCGAACTGACCACGAACGTGCCCGAGCGCGCGGAGCCGGAGCCTGTCGCGTCAAGCGCGGCTCCTGCCTCGGTGCAGCCGGCCGCCGAGGCCCAGCCTCCCGCTGCTGAGGCCGCCACCGCGGAGCCAGAGCCCGAGGCTGAACCGTGGCGCGACCGCGGGGGCCGCTTCCGCCATCGGGCCAAGAGTCAACAGGCCCGCGCCGAAGACGTCCCCCGCATCAACGAGCTCACCGCCAAGCTGCGCCAGGCGGAAGCCGAACTCCAGACACTGCGCGCCGGCGCCTCTCCGCGTGCCGAGGCGAGGCCGATGCCGGCTGCCCCGGGGCCTCCCCCGACGATGCCCGCGCAGCCCCCCACGCGCCCCAAGACCACCGAAGATGAGGTCGGGGGCAAGTACCCCGCGTACAGCGACTTTACCGAGGATTTGGCGGCCTGGAAGTATGAGCAGCTGGACCAGCAGCGCGAGGCCCTGAGCCGCGAGCGCCAGCGGGTGCAGACAGAGACCGAGCGCGTCTCAGCCTATCAGGCCAAGGTCGCCGTGGCGAAGCGCGACCATCCCGACTTCGACACCGTCGTCCAGGGCGCGCAGGTCGGCGTCTCTCCCTCGATGCACGATGCGATTATGACCTCCGACCAGAGCGCGGAGATCGTGTATTACCTGGCAACCCATCAGGACGAATGCGCGGAGCTGGCGCGCGACACGGCGGACTCGCCGGTGAGCGCGGCGCCGATTCTGCGGAAGTTTCTCGAATCTCGACTCGTGGCGACGCCACGTCTCCCCTCTGCTGCGGCCGCTGTGACCGGATCGGTCCCCGGAGGGTCGTCTGCTCCTGTGCCTCGTCCGCCGAATCCGGTGCGGACCGGCCCGACGCCGTGGACTGACCGTCAGCCGCCTGGGGACGAGGCGTCCCTGGAAGAGCACGAGCGCTATTACACGCGCCCGCGCCGAGTCGGCCGGCGGTAAGACAGGAGGAGTGCGCGATGGATACCTTCATCACGCCGACGTGGGTCACGAAGGACGTGGCCACATTCTGGAAGAACAGCCTGAAGCTGGTCGGGAACTTCACCCGCCAGTGGGACGACTCGTTCCGCAACAAGCCCGAGGGCGCGCAGATCGGCTACACCGTGCAGGCGCGGCTGCCGCAGCGGTTCGTGGTCAACGAGGGACAGGCCCTCGTGCAGCAGGCGATTCTCAATCAGACCATCCCGATCACGATCAACCATCAGCAGAACATCGGCATGGGCTGGTCGAGCGCGGATTCCTCTCTCGAAGTCGAGGAAGTGCAGGAGCGGTACACGATGCCGGCCGGCGAGGCGCTGGCCAACAAGGTGGACGTGACGGCCGGCGCCGAGACCTACGCGCAGATTTACTACAGTGCGGGGAGTCCGGGCGTGCCGATCAGCGACAACGCGACCTATCTGAACGCCGTCGCGGGGCTCCAGAACGTCGGCGTGCCTGGCCCGTACGTGGCCGTGCTCGACCCGCTCTCGCAGGCGGCGATCTTGGGGCCGAATCTTGCGCTGTTCAATCCGTCCAAGAAGATCAGTGACTTCTTCGACAACGGCGTGTTCAGCGGGCCGGCCCTCGGCGTGCGGGAATGGTCGTACGACCCGAACATGCCGATCCACACGACCGGCAGTTTCACCTCCTGCTCGCCGGCGGTGAACGGCGCGAACCAGACCGGTTCGTCGCTCATCACCGACCTGTGGGCCTCCGGCGCGACCACCCTCAACGCGGGGGACACGTTCACGATCGCCGGCGTGAACGCGGTGAACCCGGTCAGCTACGCGGACACCGGCACCCTCCAGTCCTTCGTCGTGCAGGCCACGATCAGCGACACGTCGGGCGCGATGACGATCAGCATCGCCCCGTCGATCATCACCTCTGGGCAACTCCAGACCGTCACCGCCTCCCCGGCCGACGACGCGGCGATCACCGTCCGCGGCGCCACGGGCTCCGTGAATGCCACGCTCAGCGCGACGGCCTCGCGGCAGTCCTACCTGATGAACCCGGACGCCTGTGCGTTCGTCATGGCGGACCTCAAGGAAAATCTCGCGGGCGCGCGCACGGCGATGGCGCGGTCCAAGAGCATGAACCTGTCGATGCGCTGGGCGGAGCAGTACAACATCCAGACCGACCAGAATCCGAGCCGCGTCGACATCATCTACGGGACCGCGGTCGTGCTGCCGTACTTCGCGCAGCGGATGTGGAGCTAACCGATGAG
>DATKRJ010000015.1:0-2673 GCA_035532355.1 Thermomicrobiaceae bacterium
TGCCGCTGCCCCGGGCGCCGGATGGCCGGGTTCCGCGGCGGTGAGCGCGACGGCTGCCCGTTCGGACAGTCCCGTCCCGACGGAGCCGGTAGTATGCTTCCGGTCTTGGTTCGGGCGCGTCCGGCTGGCCCCAACGCGCGACCGCTGGCTGGAGCAGGCGATGCGCCTTCCCTGGGTTCTTCAACATCCCACGCTTCGGCTGGTGCTGGCACTGGTGGCCTTCGCCGGTCTGGCCGTGGGCCTGACGATCCCCTTCCTCACGCTGACGGCGCGGGACCGCGGCGTCTCGCTGACGGCCATCGGCGTGATGGCTTCCAGCTACCTCGTCGCCCAGATGCTCCTCCAGTTGCCGATGGGCAGCCTCTCCGACCGCCTGGGCCGCGCGGCGCCGCTGGCCGCTGGGCTGGTCGTCGAGGGTCTGGCGACGGCGAGCTTCGCCCGTGCCGGGAGCCCGGCCTCGTTCATCGCGCTGCGCACACTGCAGGGCGTTGGCGTCGCCATGCTGTTCCCGGCGGTGCGCGCGCTGGTGGCCGACGTGACGCCGGAGGACCGGCGCGGCCAGGCCTACGCGGGCTTCGGCGCCGCCTTCAGCTCGGGCATGCTCTTCGGCCCGTTGGTCGGCGGCAGCGTGGCCGGTGCGCTCGGCGTCGGGCCGCTGTTCGTGGCGGCCGGTGTCGTCGAGGTGCTGATTGGCATCTGGGCGCTAACCGCCCTGCGCGGCGCCGGTCGGCCGGGACGGGCGCCGCACCCCTCGGAGCGCGTCTCGTTCGCGGAGCTGCTCGTCAAGCCGCTGATCGGTGCGTTCGTGCTGTCGTTCGCCTCGCAGTTCCTGATGGGGATGTTCTCCGGCGTCTGGTCGATCTACCTGGCCGACCTGGGTGCGAGCGACTTCAAGATCGGCCTGTCGTTCAGCACCTTCTCGATCGCCTACCTCGCGATGGCGCCCATGGGCGGGCGGTTGGCCGACAGCGGGGCGCGCTGGCGGCGGCTGCTCTGGGCGAACCTGGCGCTGGGCGCGGTCATCGCCGGCTACGGCTTGATCCCCGTGGTGTGGGTCATCCTGGTGCTCGGGCTCTTCGAGGGCGCGATCTCCACGGTGGCTCAGCCCTCCCTCGACGCCTACCTGGCGACGGTGGCCGACCCGCGGGTGATGGGGCGCGTGCAAGGCGCCTACGCCACCGTCGGCATGGCTGGGGCGGCCATCAGCGCACTGCTCGGGCCGGTCCTCTACGGGGGATCCCGGGTGCTGCCCTTCGTCGCGGGCGGCATCATCCTCTGGCTGCTGGCGCTGGTGGCGATTCCGCTCATCCGCCAGACGGAGCGCGAGCGCGCCGCGCGGCTGCCGGTGGTAGCCGCGGAGCGGGCTCGAGCGGCAGTGCTCGTAGGCGCCGAGCCGGAGCGGTAGCCTGCAGGGGTCGTCCGGCGCGACGCTCGTCATGGTCCCGCCATCGCGCCGCGTGCTCCACCATGATCGCCGCGCCACCTCGTCGGTGCCGCCAGGGACGGTTGCGTGGTGCCGAGAAGGAGGGAGCCATGAGCGCGAACAACGAGGCGATCGAGCGCCACGACCTGCGGGTCACGGCGGTGGACGGTGTCGGCGTCGCCGTGCGCGAGGTGCGTCGCGTACGGCCGGATCCGGCAGCGGTGCCGGTCGTGCTGGTGCACGGCGCGCGGGTGCCGGGGATCGGCTCATTCGATCTGCCGGTGCCGGGTGGGTCACTGGCCGCCGACCTCGCGCGGGCCGGGCACGCGGCGTACCTGCTGGACGCGCGCGGCTATGGCGGCTCCGACCGTCCCGAGGCGATGAGTCGACCATCGGACGCCGGCCCGCCGCTGGTGCGGGCGCCCGAGGTGGTGCGCGACCTGGCCGCCGTGGTCGGACTGGCGCGTGAGCGGTCGGGCCGGTCCCGGGTGGCGCTGCTGGGCTGGGCGACCGGCGGGATGTGGGCCGGCCTGTACGCGACGCTCTGGCCGGAGACGCTCAGCCACCTGGTGCTCTACAACGCGCTCTACCGGAGCCCCGTGCACCCCAGCCTCGGCGCCGGCTCGGACCTGGAGGACCCGGGCCGGCCGGGGACCTTCAATGCCGCCGGAGTCGGCGCCTACCGCCTGAACGCGGCCGCCTCGCTGACGGCCGGCTGGGACCGCGCGATCCCGCTGGAGGACAGGGCTACCTGGCGGGACCCCGAGGTCGTGTCGGCCTACGTCGCGGCGGCGCTCGCCAGCGATCCGACCAGCGCCGAGCGCACGCCGCCGAGTTTCCGGTCTCCGAGCGGTGCGCTGGAGGACAGCTTCTACCAGGCGCTCGGCCGGCAGATCTGGGACGCCTCGCTGGTGCGAACACCGACGCTGGTGCTGGCCTCCGAGCGCGACTTCTGGTCTCAGCCGGCGGATCGCGAGGCGCTTCGGGAGCACCTGACACACGCCCACAGCGTGCGCGTCGTGGTCGTCCCCGACGCGACACACTGGGTCCACCTGGACCGGCCGGAGCGCGGCCGTGCCCGCTTCCTGGCGGAAGTGCTGGCGTTCCTGGGTGATGAGCCGCCGGCGCTCTACGCCACGTCGTAAGCCGTGGCGCGGCCGGACCAGTGGCCACCGGGGCATCCGGCGTACGGAACGAAGCGGAGAAGGGCCAGGCGAGCGTCGACGGGGTCAGAGTCGATCGCTCGCCTG
>DATKRJ010000016.1:0-3284 GCA_035532355.1 Thermomicrobiaceae bacterium
GGCCGGCCGGCTACTTGCCACGCTGGATCAGCCGGCCACGCCGTCCGAGGAGCTGGTGCCGGTCGGGCAGTGAGCAGTCGCCGCGATCAGCCGAAGCGCCGAGCGGCTGCCCAGAGGAATCGGCTGAGACCGTCACGGCCAACGTGATCCATCGGGTTTGGAACAGGTTGCGCGAGCCGCCGCCCGCCTCACTGGAGGCTGAACGGTGGGTAGCGGTCGGTGACCAGCAAGAACGCGTACGCGTAGACGCGCAGGCTCCAGCGGCCAACCCCCACCACGAACTCGAACAGCCCCCGCGGGTAGCGTCCGGTGAACAGGATCGCGATCCAGGCAATCATCACCGCGAAGAACGCAAAGAACGCGAGGATGACCAGCACGATGTAGTGCGGGATTGCCAGCAGCCACTTGACCAGCGGCAGCCAGCGGTTGAGGTCGTGCTCGACATCCGGATAGTCGAAGTCGAGATGCACCGCCTGCTCGTCGACCGTCGACGGGTACCGGTCCGTGAGCAGGAAAAGGTACGCCCCGAACCGCGCGCCAAAGCGCGACAGCTCACGGGCGAAGTCGAACCACCAGCGCGGGTAGCGCAGGCGGAACACGATCATCAGCATCGTCGCGAGAAAGAGCGCGCTCGTGATCCCGCCGCTGGAGCGCGTCACCTGCTGGCCGGCCGAGTTCACGACGGTCTCGTTGCCCGTCGAGGTCAGCAGGCTGTAGATGATACCGATCGGGATGATCCAGATCAGCCGGAGCAGCGTCGTGAGCCGGTCGAGCCGTTCGGGGTAGTCGACGGTCAGGCGCGCGGCGTAGGGCGCAACGGGCGTCGCCACGGTGTCCCTCCTTCTGCTCGAGCACGGCGGATGCCGTTCGTACCCAGTCCCGTGCTCCGTGTCGAAAGCTACAATCCCGTCTTCCGGCCTCCAGGTCAACACCTATTGCAGGGTCAATGCAGCTGAGCCGTGGTACCGGGTGTCACTGCACTCCCGTCGCCTATTGGTTTCCATCCGCCGCATGGCAGCTCGCCGCAGCGCTCTGCCGCACCGGGCTCACTGGTGGGCCCGGCACCGGGTGCGTGCGAGCCGCTACCCCAACCTCGATACCGATCCACCATTCGGGACCATTTGGGGAACGACCGGCCGGGGTGTAGGCTTGACGCTTTGGACGGACCCGGCGCTCCGGCGGCCGGATAGCAGTACGCGTCCGCGCCACCAGGTCCGCCCACCGGCGCGACCGACGCACGAACGCACGACGCTGGAGGCAGGCGGAAGCTCGTGGCCAAGTACGAATCCTGGGGACGCTTTCCGGACGCACCACCGGCGACGGCCGTGCCGGTCACCTGGCGGGATGAGCTGCCGGACCTGCTCGGCATCGCCGGTCCGGTGCTGCCGTATGCCTACGGCCGCAGCTACGGCGATAGCTGCCTCAACGGCGGCGGCACGCTCATCGACGTGACCGGTCTGCGCCGCTTCATGCACTTCGACGACCAGACCGGGCTGCTCCAATGCGAGGCCGGCGTCCGGCTCGACGACATTCTGCGCGAGTTCGTTCCCCGCGGCTGGTTCCTGCCGGTGTCGCCCGGGACGAAGTTCGTCTCGGTCGGCGGGGCCATCGCCAACGACATCCACGGCAAGAACCACCACCGCGGCGGCACCTGGGGGCGACACGTCACCCGCTTCGAGCTGGTGCGCTCGAGCGGCGAGCGCCTCGTCTGCTCGCCGACGGAGCACGCCGACCTGTACCGCGCCACCATCGGAGGGCTCGGCCTGACCGGTCTGATCACCTGGGCCGAGATCCGGCTCAAGCGGGTCAGCAACGCCTACATCGACATGCAGACCATTCGCTTCGACTCGCTCGACGAGTTCCTGGCCATCTCCGCCGACTCCGACGCCGGCTACGAGTACACCGTCTCCTGGGTCGACTGCCTGATCGGCGGCGCGGGCTACGTGCGCGGCCACTTCATGCGCGGCAACCACGACGAATCGCCCGACCGGCCGCGGCGGCTGCCCGAGCGCAAGCTGCCGCTCTTCGTGCCGCTCGACGCGCCGGGTGCGCTGCTCAACACGTGGACGATCAAGGCGTTCAACACGGCGTACTACGAGCGGCAGCGCGCCAAGTGCAAGCGCGCGGTCGAGCCGTACGAGCCGTTCTTCTACCCGCTGGACGCGATTACGGACTGGAACCGCCTCTACGGCAAGCGCGGCTTCCTCCAGTACCAGTGCGTCGTCCCGCTGGACGGCGACAGCGCCGCGATCAAGGAGATCTTCAGCCGGATCAGCCACGCCGGTCAGGGCTCGTTCCTGACCGTGCTCAAGATCTTCGGCACGCTCGAGTCGCCCGGGATGCTCTCGTTCCCCCGGCCGGGCGTCACGCTGGCGCTCGACTTCCCCTTCCGTGGCGCATCGACGCTGGACCTGCTGGAGGGTCTCGACGGCGTGGTCCGCGCGGCCGGCGGGCGCGTCTACCCGGCCAAGGACGCGCGCATGAGTGCCGCGAGCTTCGAGGTCTTCTACCCGCAATGGCGCGAGTTCGCGGCGTACATCGACCCGCACTTCTCGTCGAGCTTCTGGCGCCGGGTCACCGGCACGGGCACGGGCATGAATGGGGGTATCGCGTGACCGCGACGTCCGCTCAACCGACCTCGGTCAGGTCCGATGCGGCGGCCGCGCCACCGCGGAACGTCCTCGTGATCGGTGCGACCTCCGCCATCGCCACCGCCGCGGCCCACTGCTTCGCCGCCGAGGGGGCGCGGTTCCTGCTGGCCGCGCGCTCGCCCGAGCGGTTGGCCGCCGTGCGGGACGACCTGCTGGTGCGCGGGGCGGCCGCGGCCGAGATCTTCCCCATCGACCTGACCGAGGTTCCGGCGCAGACAGTCATGCTCGAGGCCGCCGCGCAGGCGCTGGGGCGGATCGATGTGGCACTGGTGGCCTACGGCACGCTGGGGGATCAACAGGCAAGTCAGCGCTCGGTTGAGACGGCACTGCGGGAGTGGAACACCAACGCCACCAGTACGATCGCGCTGCTGACCCTGCTGGCGAACCACTTCGAGGCGCAGGGCTCCGGCACGATCGCGGTGGTGAGCTCGGTGGCCGGCGATCGCGGACGGCGCTCGAACTACGTCTACGGCGCCGCCAAGGCGGCCGTTAGTGCTTTCCTCTCCGGCATGCGCGCCCGGCTGAGCGCGACCGGCGTCCGGGTGATCACCGTCAAGCCAGGCATGGTCGACACGCCGATGACGGCGCACCTGAGCAAGGGCCCGCTCTTCGCCTCAGCCGAGCGTGTCGGGC
>DATKRJ010000017.1:0-2477 GCA_035532355.1 Thermomicrobiaceae bacterium
GCGACCGAGCAGGACGTCGAAGCGGGCGGGCCAGGCGCCGGGATGCCACTCGAAGCGGGCGCGCTCGAAGTACTGGACGGTGACGCCGTTGGCGACGAACTCCTCGGAGATGGGGTAGCCGAACGCGGCCAGGCCGCCGAATCGGTTCCAGTAGTTCAGGAAGCCGTGCGCTACCCAGTGGCGCGTCTCCGGGAAGTACCGGTACTCCGGCGCGACCTCGCTCAGCGCCGGGGGCTGGACCGTTCCAACGTCGACCAGCGGGACGGCCGGAGCCAGGTTGGCCGACGCGGCCGGCGCCGGGCCCGCGCTCGCGAGCGACAGCGGCAGCGCCACCAGGATCGTCGCGACGCAGGTGACGACGAGCGTGCGACAGACCGTGCGGCGTTTCTCGGTTGACCTCATGGCGCGCACCCTCCCGCGGCCTCTTGCCATCCCTACCCTACGCCGGGCACGTGTCGGCGTGGTGACAGGGCGAGCGGCAACGCGACAAACGCGAAACGGGGGTGCCGATCGGGGGCCGGGTCATGGGCTGGCTTACGAGCAGTCAGGGCTGCGGCTCGCGGTCGGGGAGCCGGCTGTGATCTGCCGACCGGGTACGGTCGCCAGTGCGGCCTACCTGCGACCTCCATGAGCCCGGCGCTGCATCCGGGCGGAGCTGCTGCCGCGCCGAGCTGGATCGGGCCGGTCCCCACCCGCGGGGCGCGGCCCTCAGGGTGGGACGACACCGCGAGGAGAGCGGCGTTAGCGCGTCGTCGACGGCTGCGCCACCGGAGCACCGACGACCGAGGTGTCGCGCTCGGCGCTGGATACCGACGTCCCGGCCTGGCGATCGCTGCCGCGCAGGCTCGAGCAGATCGCGGCGATCACCGCGGTCACCGCCCCGAACAGGAAGATCTCGTGGAAGCCGTGCATGAACGCCGCCGCGTCCAGCCCGCTGCCACTCGCCGTCCCGGTGAACAGCCCGCTGAGCAGCCGGTACGACATCACCGTCGACAGGATGACCATGGCGATCGCGATCGCCGTTGTCTGCCCGGTGTTGTTCAGCAGCGTGCGCATCCCGGCCGCGACCCCACGCCGGTTGGCCGGCACGCTGCCCATCACCGCGCTGGTGTTCGGCGAGTTGAAGAAGCCGTTCCCCGTCCCCAGGATCGCCAGGGCGATCGCCAGCGTGGGGTAGGGCGCGTTGACCGGCAGGCTCACCATCCAGAGCTGGCCCACGCCGGTGATCAGCAGCCCAATCGTACTCAGCCAGCGCGAGCCGAAGCGGTCGGAGAGCCGGCCCGAGAGCGGGGCGATCAGCATCATCGTGGAGACCAGCGGCAGCAGCTTGAGCCCGGCCGTCAGCGGCGAGTTCTTCAGCACCGTCTGGAAGTACCAGCTCAGGATGAACATGGTCGAGCCACGTGCCACGGCGTTGAGCAACAGGCTGGCGTTGCCGGCCAGGAAGAGGCGGATGCGGAAGAGGGTCGGATCCATCAGCGGATAGGCCACGTGCCGCTCGACGACGACGAACGCGACCAGCGCGATGACACCGGTAGCCAGCAGCAGGTTCGTCCCGAGCTCACCGGCGTACCCCATGACGACGTCGGTCAGACCGATCAGGGCGGTCGTGATGGCCAGCGGGAACAGCACCATCCCCGGGACGTCGAAGCGCGCCGTGCCTTCCGGCTCCCCCACCTCGTGCAGCCGCAGGAAGGCCCAGGTCGTGGCGAACACCCCGAAGGGGATATTGATGAAGAAGATGTAGCGCCAGCCGAGGGTCTGGGTGATGACCCCGCCCAGCAGCGTGCCCAGGATGAACCCGCTGACGCCGGCCATCATGTTGATCCCCAGGGCGAAGCCGCGTTCGGAGCTGGGGAACGCGTCGGTGACCAGGGCGGTGCTGTTGGCGAACAGGAGCGCCGCGCCGACGCCCTGCAGCAGCCGGAAAATCAGCAGCTCGGAGCCGGACTGGGCGAACCCGCAGAGCGCCGAGGCGAACGTGAAGATGGCAAAGCCCAGGTTGTACGGCCGCACCCGCCCCTTGATGTCGGCCAGCCGCGCGAAGGGCAGCAGCAGTCCGGTGATGACGACCTGGAAGCCCATCACCACCCACATGATCTGGGCGACCGAAGCGTGGATCGAGCGGGTGATGTCGGGCAGGGCGATGGTCAGGATCGAGCTGTCGATCGCGGCCATGAGCACGCCCACGGTCGTGTTGATCAGCACGACCCACTTGTAGGCCAGTAACGCGTTGCCGGTGCGCTCCGTGTCCATGCGCCTGGGTGACACCCTCGCGTCGTGCCGCTCCGCGGCTTCCTTGTGGCACAGCGCTAGCTTGTCTGTCAAGTGAATTCATCGTCGCGGGCGGCGCCGACGCCGGTGGGCGCCGCCCGCACGAGCACCGACGGCGTCAGCCGGCACGAACCCCGCCGTGAGGCGCTAGCCGACCTCCGGCGCGAGCACCTCTGCCGTCCGCGCCGGACCGCTCACCGGGT
>DATKRJ010000018.1:0-4374 GCA_035532355.1 Thermomicrobiaceae bacterium
GGCAACAGTTCGAGTCAAACGGCTCGCACTCGGCTTGGTGCTGGCCGGGGCGCTGGCGGTCGGCGGCAGTTCGGTCGCGTTGGCCGCGGCGAACCCCAACGGCACGGGTCAGCCGTCGCAGACGTGTCTGAGCTCGACCGCGATGATGGAGCCGGGGAACGCCGCGGCCGCACCCGGCTCGGCGTTCAACGAGACCGGGCCCGGCACCGCAGGCACGGTGTACGCCGGCAACGGCGTCTCGGCGACCACGCCCGCGAACGGGGCGGCCGTCTCCCAGTACGACGTGGCCTGCTACCAGGTGAGCAGCAACGGCCACTGACGCCGGCCAGGTCCCTGGCAGTCGTGGGACGCGTTCCCTACCATGGGTGGAGTCGGCCGGGGCAGGACGGCGGAGCGCGGTCCGTCCCGGCGCTCGCTCGCCCTGAAGGGAGTCCCGCGATGCTCGAGCCGGCCCGCGTTGCCCTCTACGCCGACCTCTCCTGCCCCTACGCCTATATCACCGCCTACCGGCTCCGGCAGCTGCGCGATGAGTACCGTGGCCGCGTGGTCATCGAGCACCGGAGCCTGGCGCTCGAGTACGTCAACCGCGAGCCGACGCCGAAGCCGGTGCTCGACAACGAACTCCCGGTCCTGGTCGCGCTGGCGGAGCCCGACCTGCCTTACCAGCCCTGGCACCGGCCGCCGAGCGAGTGGCCGGTGACGATGTGGCCGGCGTTCGAGGCCGTCAAGAGTGCCGAGCGGCAGGGAGCCGAGCTCGCCGATGACCTCGCGTGGGCTATCCGCGTCGCCTTCTTCGCCGAGAGCCGCTGCGTCTCGATGCGACACGTCCTGCTGGAACTGGCCGAGCAGGTGCGGCTGGACGTCGCGCGCTTCCGGGAGGACTTCGACGCTGGCGTCACCAGGCCGCTGGTGATCGCGGAGGCGCGCCGCGGCTGGGAGGAACTGCGCGTCGACGGCAGCCCGACCTTCGTGCTGCCCTCCGGCAGGCAGGTCAGCAACCCTGGGCTGCCCGAGGTCAACCTCGACGGCGACCGGCACTGGCGCGTCAGCGGGGTGAAGCCGGCACCCTGCGTCGGCGCCGCCTGCCTGGACGTCTACCGCGCCCTGTTCGACGAGGCGCTGGCGAGCTGAGCGCGCGCCGACGGACGCTGCCGGCCCGCTGATCGTCACGAGTCCGACCGACCGGGCCGCCTGTCCCCAGCCACGATGGGATCCTGGCCCCGGTACCTCGTGCCTGCCCCTGTTCACCGTTCCGACACATCCTGGTCAAACCTACGTCACACCCCGGACCTACCCTGGGAGCAGCCGGTCGATGACGCGTGGCGTGGACGGCTGGTTGGGACGTCGATGGTCCGGCGCTTCGTCCGCGGAGCGCGCCAGGTGAGGAAGGCCGGCAGGGATGCGGATCGGGCTGGCTGGTCCGGACGGTGCCGCTGGGACTCGTGCGGTTGGCGGCTGGACGCCGCGCATCGCTGCCGCCACCGTGAGCCTCGGGATAATGGCGATCTACCTGCGCATCGCGCCCCAGTACCTCGGCGTCTACCCGCCCTTCGCGTTCGGCGCCCTCACCGCCGGCCTCGCCGCGCTCTGCGTGGCGGTGGCGACGCTGATCCGCCCGACGCGCCGGCTGTTCGCGTTGGCCGCGGTTGGGAACGTCACGCTGATCGCGGTGTGGGTCCTCTCCCGGACGCGCGGGCTGCCGCTCGGTCCGGCGGCGTGGCAGCCCGTCGACGCCGGCCTGACCGACTTCGTCTACGTCGCGCTGGAGGCGGTGGCGACACTGCTCTTCCTGGGGCTGGCCGGGAGCCGGAGCGCCGCGCGGACGCGCGCACCGTGGCGGATCGCGCTGGCGAGCGTGCCGACGCTGCTGCTGGTGTCTCCGCTGGTGTTCGTCGCCGCGGCCACCGCGACCTACGGCCCGGCGTCGACGTCGCCGATCGTGGCCCCGGCCGGCACCCGGACGACGCTGACCTACTGCCGGCTAGGGGGAACCGCCCTGGCCATGGACGTGTACGAGCCGGCGAGCCCGGCTGCCCGGCCGGCCCCGGCGGTGCTCTACGTCCACGGCGGCGGCTGGGTCATGGGGGATCGGCAGCCGGACGGTGCGGGCGCCGCGCTGGCCAATTCCTCCGGCGCCTTCTTCCCCGCCCTGCGGGGCGAGCTCAATCGACGCGGCTTCGTGGTGGCCTCGATCGACTACCGCCTCGCCCCGCTGCACCCGTGGCCGGCGCCGATCGACGACGCGAGCTGCGCGGTGCGCTTCCTCTCGCGCGCACGCGAGCGAGCTGGGGATCGATCCGCGCCGGATCGGCGCCTGGGGCAGCAGCGCGGGCGGGCAACTCGTCTCCCTGATGGGGCTCGCCACTCCGGCGGCCGGCTTCGACGTCGGGCCGTACCTCGACCAGTCCAGCCGGGTGCAGGCGGTCGTCGACATGTTCGGCCCCGCCGACCTGACCCGCCCCGGCGACTTCGCATCCTGGGCGCGTGCGCTGATCGACCTCGTCGTGGGCCGGTCGGACGCGGCGCGGCGCCAGTCCGGTGGACTACGTCGGTTCGAGCGCCCCGCCGTTCCTGATCCTGCACGGCGCCGCGGACACGGCGGTCGCGCCCGCGCAGTCGCAGGAGCTCGCGCGGCAGCTCGCGGTGGCGGGCGCGCCGGTCACGCTGGTGACAGTCGTGGGCGCCGGCCACGGCTTCGACGTCCCGGGCGAGCAGCCGGCGCCCGCCGAGCTGACGCGCATGGTGGCCGACTTCTTCAGCCGGACCCTCGCGCCCGTGCCGGGTCGATGATTGGACGGCGGGCGACGATGCGGATCGGTCGTTTCCCTTTCGGGCGGCGCTCGGGTAGGATGGGCCGCCTGACGACCGGCACGACGAAGGAGGAGACGATGAGCGTGCCCACCACCGACTCCTGGATGTACCGGACCATGCACCGCCAGCCGGACGACGTGCGCCGCCTGCTGGACGAGGGCTGGGGACCGGCCGAGCAGGCCGCTGGGATGCTCGGTGGGGCGCGGCGCGTCTACGTCGTCGGCATCGGTACGAGCTACCACGCCGCGCTCGAGGGCGCCTGGCTGCTGCGCGCGGCCGGCTCGGACGCGCGGGCGGTCGACTCCTTCGACTTCGCGCGCTACCCGGCCGCGGCCGACGTCGCGCAGGACGACGCGGTCATCGTCATGGCCCACTCCGGCGTCAAGCGCTACTCGAGCGAAGCGCTCGAGCGGGCGAGCCGGGCGGGCGCGAGCGTGATCTCGGTCGGCAGCCTGACGGCGGAGCACCCCGGCTCCCAGCTCGTGCTGCGCACCGTGGAGCGGGAGAAGTCGGCCGCGTTCACCTCCTCGCACCTCGGGGCGATGACGGTGCTGGCCCAGGTCGCGACCACGCTCGGCGAGGGGCGCGGCGCCGAGGGCGTCGCGGGCTTCCGGGACGCGCTGGGGCGGCTGCCGGAGCAGTTGGAGAACGTGCTGGCGCGCGAGGACGACATCCTGCCGGTGGCGCGGGAGGCCGTCGATCGGCTGGTCTACGCGGCCGGTGCCGGGCCGAGCGCGGTGTCCGCGCTGGAGGCGGTCATCAAGGTCCGCGAGGCGGCCTACGGTCGGATCGACGCGCTGCCGGTCGAGCAGTTCCTGCACGGGCCGATCGTGACCGTGAATGCCGAGGACCTGACGATCCTGGTCAACGTTCCGGGGCCGGGCGCCGAGCGTATCGCCGAGGTGGCGAAGGTGCTGGCCGCCATCGGCACGCCGCTGTGGCTGGTCGGGCAGGCGATCGCCGGGGTGGAGGCGACGGTCTTCCCGGTGCCGGAGACGGTCGAGCTGATCTCGCCAATCGTGACGACGGTGCCGATGCAACTGCTGGCCTACCACGTGGCCGTGCTCAAGGGGCTCAACCCGGACACCTTCCGGCGCGACAACCCGACCTACGCGGCCGCCTTCGGCCTGATCAAGCTGTAGGCAGGGGACGGGCCATGAAGTCCGAAGGGCCGCACTGCCCCTTTTGCGGCCGGCCGGCGGGGATCGTCTACGTCTCGTCGCACTATCAGTGTGCGGGCTGCGGCCAGGTGATCGAGTCCTGCTGCACGGGGGAGCAGGCCCAGCCGGCGACGACCGTGCCGGTCGTAGCACGGCTGCCGGCGGTTCCCGACCGGCTCGGTGCGCCCCGGGACGAGGAGCGCATCGAGTCGAGCGGAGAGGAGAGCGGATGATGGAGGAGCGCGGCGGCGAGGCCTTCGAGCTGGGTGAGCAGCTCACCGTGGTGGGGCGCCGGCTCGTGCCGGGAGATCCGGCACCCAACTTCCTGCTCGAGTCGCTTGATCCCACGCAGGGGATGCGGCAGGTCCGGCTGTCCGACTCGGCGGGCAGCGTGCGCCTGCTG
>DATKRJ010000019.1:0-17030 GCA_035532355.1 Thermomicrobiaceae bacterium
ACACTGGCGGACGAGGTGGCGGCCTGGGAAGCCACCCGCAACGCAGCGGCGGGCGCCATCGACTGGCGCTTCACCACCGATGACGCCCGCATCAAGCTCAGGCGGCTGTATCCATCACTTCAGGAGTAACGCGGCACTAGCGACCCTGAAACTGCGGCTGGCGCTTCTCGACGGTGGCGCGCAGCCCCTCGTGGTGATCGTCGGTCGCGCCGCAGAGCGAGCCGGCACGCCGCTCGTTCCGCAGCGCGTCCTCGAACCCCACGCCCGCGTTCACCCGGATGTTCTCCTTCGCCAGACCGATGGCTACGGTCGGTCCGTTCGCCAGTCGCTCCGCCCACTCCATGGCGGTCGGCATCAGAGCGTCCGGCTCGACCAGGGCGTTCAGGAGCCCGAGGGAGTCGGCCTCGGCTGCGTCGATGATGCGCCCGGTGAAGATCAGTTCGGCAGCCTTGGTCGGACCGATGAGCCGCGGCAGGAGGAACGAACCGCCGGCGTCGGGGCAGAATCCGACCCGCACGTAAACCTCGCCGAACCGGGCGGATGTCGAGGCGACGCGTAGGTCAGCGACCAGCGCAAGGTCGCAACCGCCGCCGACCGCGACCCCGTTGACGGCGGCGATGACGGGCTTCGGCAGCCGGTAGAGGCGCGACATCAGCCGGTGCATCCTCCCGACCCAGCCGTCGGCATCGAGATCGACTTCGCCATCGCCGGAGCTCCACTCCTTGACGTCGGCTCCGGCGGAGAACGCGCGCCCGGTACCGGTGATGACCAGGCACCGGAGCGACGGGTTGTTCCAGGTGCGTTCGGCCAGGTAGTCGAGTTCGGCGATCGTGCTCACGTCGAGCGCGTTCATCCGCTCGGGACGATTGATCGTGGCGACTCCCACGCCGTCGTGCTGCTCCCAGAGGACACGAGTCAGGTCCACGTGCTGCCTCCCCTCGGTGGCGATCAGGAACGGCTGTGATGGTTCAGGATCGCAGGACGAGGCAACGATGGCAACAGTGGCGAGAGGCATGAAACACCCAGACGAAAACCCGGCCGATCGAGGGCCGTGCGGTCACGACTCGCCGCGCTGGTCGCGGATCAACTCCCGACCGCACTCCAGGACCCTGGCGCGCTGCTCAGTCGAAAGCTGATCACGGAGCCCGAGCCATTTCTCGAGGACCACGACCGGATCGAGCGCCTCGTGGTCGTGGATGTCCACCCGTGGCCGCGCCTGGCTCTCGACCTCGCGCATGACCCTGGCAACGTGCGCGGCGCCTGCGTCCTGGAGCAACCGCCGGACATCGTCGATGCGCAGCAGGTCCTCGCGCTCACCGGGAAGCTCGACGAACGTGCGCACTACTGCCCCGGAGATATCTGCCGCCCGCCGCTCCACCTCGCGCCGCACGTCTTCGAGCGGGTCCGAGTGCCGGGCCTTGACCCGCAGCGTGACGAAGCGACGCGCGGAGACGGGGTGGAACTCCCATGTCACGGATCGCTCGCCGGGGGAGCCTCGAGGGATCTCAACCGTGACGAAGCCCTTCTCCTCAGCTTCCTCACCGAAGTCGATCCGCTCGAGACTCCCCGCGTAGACGGCGGGGGGTCGTGCCGTAACCACCTGATGCTGGTGGATGTGGCCGAGTGCGACGTAGTCGAAGGCCCGCACGTTCAGTTCGTCGGTGCCCAGGACCAGGTCCTCACCGAGCATGATGGACTGCTCGGAGCCGTACCTCGCACCCTCGATGCTCAGATGGGCCAGCAGCACTGCCGGGATGGACGGATCGAGCGTTGTGACGAGCTCCGTGAGCGCCGCCGCCACGAGCTCACGCATCCGGCGGGTGCCCTCGCTTGATCCCACCTGCCGCAGCTCGTCGCTGGTGAGCATTCGGTTGCGCGGCAGCCACGGTAGCGCGACCACCTGGAGCGGACCATTGGGCGTCTCGAGCTGAAACACTCCGGGCCGGCGCGCGACGTGAACGCCGGTGATGCCCAGCGCCTCGTAGATGTCGATGGCAGTGGCGCGCGCATCGATGCTCGGTAGGTCATGGTTGCCGACCAGCAGCACGGTCGGAATGCCGGCGCCGGCCAGGCGGCGAACGCGCCGCGCGAATTCGCGCTGCAGCGTAGGGTTCGGATCGCGGTTCTTGAACGCATCACCGGCGAAGAGGACGGCGTCGACTCGCTGCCGGATCGCGAACTCCAGCACCTGATCGAAGACCGCCAAGTAATCCGCGATCCGCGTCGACAGGCCGGTGCGCGAGTCGAGCGAACCATAGTTCTCCATGCCCAGGTGGAGGTCCGCGAAATGGAGCAGGCGCAGCCCGGTCACCCGTCGCCCTCGCCAAGGAGCCGCGCCAGCGCGGCACGCCCGTCGGGTCGCACGATGCCGGACGCGCGGAGCTCCGCGAGCAGTTCCTGCCGCTCGTATGTCCGCGTGCGCAGCATGATCGGCATTGGCACCGCATGACCGAGAATCACGCACTCCTGCCTTGGTTTCAGACTCGCCAGCATCCCACGCAGCTGGTTGCGGTCGCCCGCACCCGTCAACACGGCGTCGATGTCGCGCTGCTCCGTCAGCAGGCCCGTGATGCGCGTTCCCAGCTGCGACATGACCTCCGGATCGATCCCGGACGGCCGCTGATCGACGACGAGGAGCGTTACGGCGTACTTACGCATCTCCCGGGCGATCTTCCCGAAGATCGACTGGTGCGCGGCGTCGGGAGCGAGGAACTTATGCGCCTCCTCGAGCACGATCATTAGCCGACGCGGCCGCGCGCCGAGGTCGCCGGCCGACTCGTAGTCGTTGATCTGGTCGGTGTAGCGGCGGTGGATACGACGCGTGACGATGTTGGCGACCAGCATGTAGTCGAGCAGCGAGTCGTGGCGACCGAACTGCAGCACCACATGGTCACCCCGCTGCAGGTGTCCCAGGATGTCGTCGATGGTCGAGTCCTCGGCGGACTGCACGACGTAGTCCCGGTCGCGAACGCGGGCGAGCTTCTGCCGCAGCGCGTCGACGGCCGCGGGATGGGAGCCGGTCTCCTGGCAGAAGCCGGCTACGTCGTCACCGGTCATCTCGAGCAGACGCAGCATCCAGCGACTGCGGTACTTCGCCTCGAGCTGGTGCGCCGTGGCGGCGAAGGTTGGTGTCAGATTGAGCTCGGCGGCCAGCAGTTCGATGTCCTCGGGCTCGATGTGGTTGAGCCCGACACGAAAGTCCCGGCTGGCGCCTGTCGCGCGGTCGAGTGAATAGACCCGCACCCGGCTTTCACCGAACAGGTCGACCAGACCCGCGATGGTCGGCTCCCCGATGCGCGCCCGCGCGTACTCATTGTGCATGTCGAAGATGAGAGTGGAGGCCACCCCGCTCTTGACGATTCCGAAGAGGAGCAGGCGAGTCAGGACGCTCTTGCCGGTGCCGCTCTGGCCGAACACGCCGTTGCTGCGCGTGACCAGTTCCTCGAGGTCAATCGGGATCGGAATGTCCATCGTCAGCGGGTTGCCGAGGGCAAAGCGGGTGGGCGACTCTTCCCCGAACACCAAGTTGAAATCGACCTCGTTGGCCTCCCGCAGCGCCGCGAAGTGCATCGGGATATTGCGCACCGGACCCGGCCTGGGACCGTCCGTGAGGTCGGTCTTCTCGAGCATCAGATGCGGCCGCACCTCGACCGTGGCGTAGGTCTGTGTCCCCGAGAGCGCACGTCGCACGAACGCCGAGCGGTCGGACGGCGGATCGGCCGTCAAGGCCTGATCGGTCGCCCGCAGCCGCATGTCCGAGATCAGGCTAAAATAGCGACTGCTCGCCCCTTCGAGGACGACGAAGCTGCCGACTCGCAACTGCTCTGTCGGGCAGGTCGGCGCTAGTCTCACGGTCAGGCCCGAACTGAAGCTTCCTTCGGTGACCACGCCGAGCGGCGGAAGACGAGTGTCCATGCGGTCTCCCTGGACGGGCCCATGGGCGTACGTATAGAACGATTGTACCATGCGGAAAGCAGACAGGGCTCAAACAGGTGCCGCGGCCTCGTCCGAAGATACGACGGCCGATCGGTTGGCGGATGCGCTCGTGGGCGCGGGGCCAGGGAGTGCGGCAACGCTACACGTCGCCGAGGAACTCGGCCGGCAGCGTGCCCTGGCCGGTGAATCCGTCGACGCTGCTCTGACGATTGCTTTGCGGGCGTTCACGAAGGTCGGAGCCGCGCTCGACCCGGTCGTGCTGGGCGCGGTGGCTCGTGGGTACGCCGGCTCTGGTCCCGTCACCCAGGACGTCCGGGGCGCCGGAACACCGCTGTCGAGTCCCGTTGCCCGCCTGGCGGCGCTGCACCGCATCAACCAGGCGGCCACGACGACACTCGACCTCGCGACGATGCTGAGGACCGTGGTAGCCGTGGTACGCGACACGACCGCCGCGGACTCGTGCTCCATTTTTCTGTACGAGCCCGAATCCGCCACACTGACGCTGCGTGCGACTGTGGGTCTGAACCAGGCGGCGGTCGGGCGCGTCCGACTGCCGTTGGGCACGGGAATCACCGGACAGGCGGCGGCCGAACGCCATCTGCTGGTGGTGCCCGACGCCCGCGTCCATCCGGCGTATCTCGACTATCCGCTGATCGGCGATCGGCCCTATACGTCCCAGGTGTCGGTCCCATTGGCGCTGCGCTCTCCCGATCGCCTGGTGGGCGTGCTCAATATCCTGACGATCGAGCGGCGCGACTTCGAACCCGACGAGTTGACCTTTCTCGAGACGGCTGCCGGCGAGATCGCGATCGCGATCGACAACGCGCGCCTCTACAGTGAGACAGATGCCCAGCTTCGACGGCGTATCAGCCAACTCGGGAGCCTGCAGCAGATGTCGCGCGCGGTCGCGTCCACACTGGACCTTCCGGAGGTGCTCCGCCTGATCACGCGCCAGGCGGTGGAACTCGCGCAGGCGTCGGCCGCCGAAATCTATCGCCAGCCGCGACAGACCAGGCAGGGACTGGAGTTGCTGGCGCGTCACGTTGCCAGTGACCCTCTGGACCTGGACGCTCTGCACGCCGAGGTCGTGCGTGTGGTGGACGAGGCCATTGAATCGGGCGTGTCGTTGCGTCGCCGACTGCGCGAGGGGAATGTCACGTGGCACGTCTACGCGGTCCCAATGCTGACGGGGCGGCGCGCCGTCGGGGCAATCTGCGTGTTCGACCGTGACCGGCCGTCGGAGGCTCAGGATGTCCAGGGTATGCTGCATGCCTTCTCCGATGCCGCGGCGATCGCGATCGAGAACGCGGAACTCTACGAAGAGGCCGTGCGCGGCATGACGCGCGCTTCCACCCTGCTTCAGGAGATGCACCATCGCGTACGGAACAACCTGCAGACCGTGGCGGCGCTCCTCTCGATGCAGGCGCGGCGCGGCCCCGAGGCCGACTGGGCCGACCCGCTGTTGGAGGCGGTCGGCCGCATTCGTAGCATCGCGGTCGTGCACGACCTCCTGTCCGGAAGTGACCTGAAGGAGACCAGTCTCGACTCGGTCGCTCGCCACCTGGTGGACGAGGTCGCGGCAAATACGCTGCCCCCTGGGGCCGCGATTCGGCTCGTGGTCGAGCCGTCCGACATCCGGGTGAGCTCGCGACAGGCGACGGTCCTGGCCCTGCTCATCAACGAGTTCGTGAGCAACGCAGTGCGGCACGGTGTGGGCCCGCGCGGGATTGGCGAGGTCGTCGTCTCGGCGCGGCGCCTGGGCAATGACGCGCTGGTAACGGTGCGCGACGACGGCGTCGGTCTCGCACCTGATTTCGACCCGGCCGTGATGGCTGGGCTCGGACTGCAAATCGCCCGCACACTCGTCGAGGTCGACCTGCGCGGAACGCTCGAGATCGGCCCAACGGGCGGTCAGGGTACCTCAGTCCGCGTGCGCTTCCCGGTCATCATGCCGCCTCCCGCGTCGTGAGCGAACGCCGGCGCGAGGCGACTTCAAAGCGGGGCCGCAGCCTCGGCACGCGCCGCTTCATGGTGACCCGCGCCCACGGAGCTTTCGGCGGATCACCGGTATCACCTTCAGAGATCGGAGAGGTCACGCTCGACGTCCATCTTGGCTCACCGACGGGGATTTCGAGACATCCCCCGCCGGAGGGGCGCGCTTGAACCGCGGCAGCCGGGTGGGTATCATTCGGGCGGTCGTGCTAGGCGGGGAACTAGCGGTGCCCTGCACCCGCAATCCGCTACAGCGGGGCTGAATTCCCTCTCGAGGTCCGACTCTGTGGGACTGCTCGGACCAAGTGGCGAGGATGGTTTGGTCCCACGCGGCAGGGACCCGCGAACCCGGTCAGGTCCGGAAGGAAGCAGCCGTAAGTGGTTATCCCTGGGTGACGTGGGGTTGCCTGGCCGGAGCTAACTGGCCCGGCGCAAGCCGGAGGGCCGCGATCGAAAGAGGGTGCACGGCCATTCTCGAACGCCGAACGGGCCGTCCATCAGGACGGCCCGTTTGCTTTTTCGAGACTGGGTGGATCCAGAGTTCAGCGCTTCTTCTTCTTCTTGTTACGCTTGCGCGCAGTCCCCGAGCCCCCGGCGACAGCCGGCGCCAAATAGCGCTGCTTAGTGCGCTGAGCCTCAAGAGCGCGGGCTTTAGGTGGGTAGACGACCCGGAAGTAGTAGACGTAATAAGCGGCCTCGATCAGGCCCGCCAAGGTCACGAGGTACAGCCAGAGGCGCTTGCCGAGGCCGAACGCGCTCACGTCCATGACGCGCAGCGCGAAGAAAATCAAACCGATGCCGAGGATGACCGAGGCGATACCGGTGGCCTGCTGAATGGGTCCGCGGAGCAGGCGGTTGGCGCGGCCGACCTTGATCACGTCGTAGTAGATGAGCAGAGAGCCGACGAAGCCAACGCTGCTCACGACCAGGAAAGCGATCGAGAGCGATCCCCAGACTGCCCCCTGGTACGGCTGGGCGTTCAGGTAGCTCCAGCTGAACGGATTTTGCATCTCCTTCCCTCCTCATGCGTCGATCGGGAACGACCCGAGTCTAACACAGGCCGCTCCACCGCACGGTATCAGCAGCGGAAACACACGGGCGGGACGGTTGCTGCCATCCCGCCATAAAGACGAACGGACGAGCTTCCGGTTCGCTCTAGCTGTCGCCGTAGAGAATGCCGCGTTTGACCTGCTCGATCGCGCGGGTCACCTGGATGCCGCGCGGGCAGGCGTCCGTGCAGTTGAACACCGTGCGACAGCGCCAGACGCCCGACTTCTGGTTCAGGATCTGCATGCGTTCGCTCGACGCCTGATCCCGAGAGTCGAAGATGAAGCGGTGGGCGTTGACGATCGCGGCCGGGCCCACAAACTCGTCATTGGTCCAGGTGATCGGGCAGGCCGTGGTACAGGCCGCGCACAGGATGCACTTGGTCGTGTCCTCGAACCGTTCGCGATCGACCGGTGACTGCAACCGCTCCGTGACGGGCGCCTGGTCATCGTTGATAAGAAACGGAAGCACCGATCGGTACGAAGCGAAGAACGGCTCCATGTCGACGACCAGGTCTTTGATCACGCGGAATCCCAGGAGCGGTTCGATGACCAGGTTCGTACCGGCCTCTTTGACCAGGAGCTTGCAGGCGAGGCGGTTACGCCCATTGATGCGCATCGCATCGGACCCACACACGCCGTGAGCACAGCTCCGCCGGTAGGTTAGAGTGCCATCCTGGTACCACTTGATCGTGTTCAGGGCGTCGAGCACGCGCTCTGTCGGATCGGCGTCGACCGTGTAATCCTCAAAGTGTGGACGGGTATCGGTGTCCGGGTTGAACCGCAGAATGCGCAGGTGGACATCCATCAGTACTTCCGCTCCTTCGGTTCAAAACGGGTGATGACCACCGGCTTGTAGCGCATCTTGAGTCCGCCCGAGGTGCGATAGGCAAGGGTGTGCTTGAGCCAGTTGGCGTCGTCGCGATTCGGGAAGTCCTCGCGGAAATGCCCGCCCCGGCTCTCCTCGCGCGCCAACGCTCCAGCCGCGATGGCCTCCGCGACGTCCAGCAGGTAGCCGGTCTCGATGGTCTCCACCAGATCCATGTTGAACGTCTTGCCGTGGTCGCGCAGCCCGACCCTAGTGAAGCGATGGCGGAGTTCGGCGAGCGCGGCGTCCAGTTGGCGCAGCGCGGCGCCGGTGCGGAAGATGCCCGCGTCCTGCCACATGACGTCCTGCAGCTCGGTCCGGATAGCGGCCGCTGACTCAGTGCCGTCGTTTTCGAGATACGATGCGATCTCCGCCTCGGCGCGGAACTCCGGCTCCTTTGGTAGCGAGTGCAGATCATTGTGCTGGATGAACTGCGCCATGTGCTTGCCGGCGCGCCGGCCGAACACGATCAGGTCGACCAGCGAGTTGGTGCCGAGCCGGTTGGCCCCGTGCACGCTGACGCAGGCGCATTCACCCGCGGCGTAAAGCCCAGGGATCGGGGTGTTGTTCTCGTCGACGGTCACCCGGCCGTCCACGTCGGTCGGTAGTCCGCCCATCGCATAGTGCGCAGTGGGCTGGATGGGCACCAGGTCGTGTACCGGGTCGAGTCCCTGGTAGGTGCGCACGAAGTCGGCGATGTCTGGGAGTTTCTCCTCGATCACCTCGCGCGGCAGGTGTGTCAGGTCCAGGTGGACGAAGTCCTTGCCATCGACCCCCAGCCCCGCGCGCACTTCGAGGAAGATGCTGCGCGACACCATATCGCGCGGCGCGAGGTCCAACAGCGTGGGCGCGTACTTCTCCATGAAGCGCTCGCCCTTGCCGTTCCGCAGGATGCCACCCTCACCGCGCACCGCCTCGGAAAGCAAGATGCCGAGCCGGTAGATGCCCGTCGGATGAAACTGGTAGAACTCCATGTCCTCCAGCGGTAATCCGCGCCGGAAGGCGATCGCGCAGCCGTCGCCCGTTAGCGACAGCGCATTGCTGGTGACCTTGAAGACCCGACCAAACCCGCCGGTTGCCAGCAGGACCGCCTTGGCGTGGAACACATGGATCTCACCGGTGAGGATATCCATACCGACGATCCCGGTGCAGACCCCGTCGTCGGTCAACAGCAGGTCCAGCATCATCACTTCGTTGAAGAAGTTGACCTGGTGCTTGATGCCCTGCTGGTAGAGGGTCTGCAGGATCATATGCCCCGTGCGGTCGGCGGCGAAGCAGGCACGTCGGACGGGGGCCTCACCGAAGTTCCTGGTATGGCCACCGAAGCGTCGCTGGTCAATGCGGCCGTCCGGCGTGCGGTTAAAAGGCAGGCCCATGTGCTCGAGCTCGTAGACGGCGTCGACCGCCTCGCGGGCGAGGACCTCGGCCGCGTCCTGGTCGACGATATAGTCGCCGCCTTTGACGGTGTCGAACATGTGCCAGACCCAGTGGTCCTCCTCGATGTTGCCCAGTGCGGCGCCGATTCCACCCTGGGCCGCGCCGGTGTGGGAGCGGGTGGGGTACAGCTTGCTCACGACCGCGATGTTGGCTTTGCCCGCCAGCTGGGCAGCGGCCATGAGACCGGCGCCGCCCGCGCCGACGATGACCACGTCAAAGCGGTGATACATGGCCTATCTCCCTAGCGCGGCGGCACCCGCGGCCGCGGGATTGAACGTCACGATGGCGATCGAGCCCATGATCAGGAAGATGATGGCCGCACTCCACAGCACTGAGTACGCGAAGACGCGCCACCCCCGGGAGCGGACATAGTCGTCGACCGCGATCCGCGCGCCGTTCAGGCCGTGGATGAGGGCCAGCGTCAGCATCAGCCAGTCATTCGCTCGCCAGAACGGCGACGCCCATCGGCGGACGATGAAGTTGTAGTTGATCGTGCTTACGTCGTTGACCACGTGCGTGATGATGACGTGGACTACTACCAGGAAGATGAGGAGCAAACCACTGATGCGTAAGAAGTACCACGAATAGAGCTCGAAGTTGCTGCCTTGCGGCCGCTCGCGTCCAATCCGAGCAACGGTCATCGCGCCCACCTCTCCATTCCGGCAACTGTTTGTCGCCGCGGACGACGTCCGGGTACCTACAGACCTTTAACCATGAAGAATGCCGACGGAATGAACAGGATCAAGAACGTCGCCACCACCCCGTAGAAGAGCTGTCGCTCGTAGCGGTAGGCCGCCGACCAGAAGTCAATCAGGATGATCCGTACACCGTTGGCCGCGTGGTAGTACACACCGGCGACCAGGATGATCTCGCCGATGCGAAACAACGGCGCGTTATAAATGAACAGGAGATCGTTGAAAGCTTTCGGCCCGTACCCGATGACAAAGATGTCGACGATGTGGAGGAGGAGGAAGAACAGAACTCCCAGGCCGGCAAGGCGATGGAGCGCCCAGGAAACCATCCCCTCGGGCGCCCGGTACCCGCGATAGCTCGAGATCACGTCTGGTCCCCTCGCTGCTATGTGGCGCGGCGCGCCCGGTCGCGCGTCACCCGTTGACTCATTGACGATGGCCGCCAAGGGCCGCGGACAATCTACGGCCCGCACCCGAGGGTGTCAACCCGAACGCATCCTCACATCCTATTGGGATGGGGTCCGGCGACACTGCCTGGTGCAAGCGACTTCGCGCACGCGCGCGAGAGTCGCGGCCCGTTGTTATAATGCCGTCGCCCGGGCGCGATCGGGGAGAGTGGTCCTACCGTGCCGCGGCCTGCCCAATCGCTGGTGGAGGGAAGCGCAGTGCCACATCGTGACCCGCGGCCCGACCGCTGGCGTCCGGTCGTCAAGTCGCTTCTGCCACAGGTGGTCAACCTGACGGAGCGCATCTGTCTCATCCCTGCCCCGAGCTACGCCGAGAGTGAGCGAGCGCGGTTCGTCGCCGGGGAGTTTGAGCGTCGGGGTCTCGCGGTCGAGGTTGACGAAATCGGAAATGTCTACGCCCGCCGCCGTGGGCGCGGTGAGGCGTCGACTTTGATGGTTGCGGCCCACACCGACACGGTGTTCCCTGCCGGTACCGAGATCCGAGTGCGGCGCGGTGACGGTCGATTGACCGGCCCGGGCATCGGTGACAACAGCCTTGGCGTGGCGGCGATCCTCGGCCTGGCCGACGCGGTTGCTGCGAGCGGACTCCAGACGCCTGGGGACCTGCTGTTGGTCGCCAACGTTGGCGAAGAGGGTCTCGGCAACCTGCGAGGCATCCGCGCGGCCGTCGACCGGTTCGAGGCGGAGATCGGCGCCGTCGTGGCGGTCGAGGGACACGACCTCGGGCGGGTGACGCATGGAGGAGTCGGTTCGCGTCGCGTGAAGGTCACGGTCACGGGACCGGGCGGGCACAGCTGGGGTGCGTTTGGTGAGCCGTCGGCAATCCACGAACTGGGCTTCATCATTGCGGACATCGCGCGGATGAGAATGCCGGCGGAACCGAAGACCACCTTCAACGTCGGCGTGGTCGAGGGCGGGGTCTCGGTTAACACGATTGCGCCGAACGCCAGTGCCATCATCGACATGCGTTCGGTGAGCGCCGACGCGCTGGGGACGCTGGCGCGTGACGTCGAGCGTATCGTGGAGAGCCGGCGCATCGGCAGCGTCTCGACGCGAATTGACGTTCTCGGCGAGCGTCCGGCCGGAGAGATTCCCGTCACGGCGCCGGTCGTGCGGGCGGCGGTCTCGGCCCTGGCGGCGCTGGGGATCGACGCGCACCTGAATGTGTCGAGCACGGACGCCAATATCCCGATCGCGCGCGGTATCCCGGCGGTGTGTGTTGGGCTGACGCACGGCTCCGGTGCGCACCGGATCGACGAGACGATCGAGCTCGCGCCGATCGAAGACGGGCTGATCCAGCTGGCCCTCCTGGTGGAGGCGTTCCCGGTCGATGCCGGACGATAGGCTCGCCGTACGCGGCGGAGGCCGGTTCCCGGAGAGGCGAATCCGGTGAGCGGGATCTATGTGGCGCTTGACCTCGAAGCGACGGGGATGGACCCCGAGCGCGACGAGGTCATCGAGATCGCGGCGATCAAGTTCCGAGACGACCGTGTGCTCGATCGCTGGGAGAGTCTCGTCCGGCCGCGGGCGCAGATTCCGTTCAACATTTCAAACCTGACTGGGATCGGCGCTAAGGACGTGCGCCGCGCTCCGGTGTTCGCGGCGGTAATGCCTCGGCTCAGGGACTTCGTGCGAAACCACCCGATCGTGGGTCAGTCCCCGGAGTTCGACCTGCAGATGCTGGCGGCGTCGGGTTTGCAGCTCCAAAACCCGCTTTACGATACCTTCCAGCTGGCGACGATCCTCATCCCCGATCTGCGTGCGTACAACCTCAGCACGATTGCAGCGCGTCTCGGAGTGTCGGTGCCGCACCAACATCGAGCCATGGCGGACGTCGAGACGACGATGGCCGTGTTTCTGGGTCTGTACGACATCCTGCATGGCTACGATACCGATACGCTGACCCGACTTTCCGCCTACGCTCGCGCGGCAGGTTCGCCGTTAGCTCGGCTCATCGACGATGCTCACCGCGAAGTGGTGGCAGAGGCCGGCGTGGGGTTGGGCAGCATCGCGGCGCAGCTGTTGGCGCAGACCGGCGGGATCGATCACGGCCCGGAGGTCATGTTCCTGCTGCCACGTGACCGGCCAGCGCGCCTCGAGCCGGCTACCGATGGCGAGAACGTTGACCCAGCGCGGTTGCGCCAATGGACCGGGACCGGCGGATCACTGGCTCGCGCGTTCCCAGGCTATGAGTCTCGTCCGCAGCAGGTCGAGATGATGACCACAGTCATGGAGGCCTTGAACGAGGGCGGCCGGTATCTCGTCGAGGCCGGGACCGGCACCGGGAAATCGCTGGCGTATCTGCTGCCGGCTATCCTCCATGCGGTCGAGCACGGTGAACCAGTCGTCGTCTCGACGGCTACCATCGCCCTCCAGGATCAGCTGTTCCGCAAGGACCTTCCCGACCTGAGGCGTACAGTCGCGGCCATGGCCGGAGAGGACCCGCGTTTGCAGCGAGCCGCCGAGTTCGAGGCCGCGCTGTTGAAGGGCCGCGGAAACTATCTGTGCCTGCGGCGGTGGTTCATGGCCCAACGCGAGGCCGCCGAGTCGCCAGAGCAGGCTTCGCTCCACGCCAAGGTGCTCACCTGGGTTCAGCAGACCGAGTCGGGCGACCGAGCGGAGCTGCATCTGTCGCCGGAAGAGCAGTCCTACTGGCCGCGCCTGGCGGAGGAGGAGGGATCCTGCGTTCCGGGTCGCTGCCTGTTCCACCGCCGGAACCAGTGCTTTCTGTTCCGCGCGCGCCACAAGGCGGAGAGCGCGCACGTCATCGTCGTCAACCACGCGCTGCTCCTCTCTGACATGATCGCCGCCAACACAGTGCTGCCGCCGTACCGAAACCTCATCGTCGACGAGGCACACAACCTCGAAGAGGAGGCCACGACCCAGCTCGGCTTCGGGATCACTCGTGGCCGCGTCGTCGATCTGGTAGGGCGCTGCCTCGCTGCCGACGACACGGGCGGGCTCGGCGGCACGTTGGGCTCGGTCTGGAAGCTCTCGATGTCGGCCGGTGATCCCCGAGCGAGGGGTCTTGCCGAGCAGATTCGCCCGCGCCTGGACGCGCTGACCGTTGAGACCAGAGCGTTGAAGTCCGAGTTGGATGGCTTTTTTCGATCGCTGGGGGACTTCTCGGCTCGCTACCAGGAGGGCCGCAGCGACTACGACCACCGGCTACGCCTCACCGCCGCCGTCCGCCACGACCCGGGCTGGAGCGAGCTTGAGCGCGAGTGGGAGGGGGTTGCCCAGTCATTGCGTGCGCTGGTCGGTACCCTTTCATGGGCGGCGAGCGAGTGGGACGGGTTGACCGAGGAAACCGTCCCGGGACGCGACGAGCTCGCCACGGAGTTAGAACTGCTCGTCCGCACCGGACACGAGGTGCTCGATCGAATGCTTGCCGCGGTCGCCGAGCCTCGCGGAGACACCATCTACTGGCTGTCAAAGCAGGCGACGACGGGCGAGGTTTCGATCCAGGCCGCGCCGCTCCACGTCGGTGATGCACTGCGCGAGCACCTGTTCAGCCGCTGCCGAACTGCCGTGCTGACGTCGGCTACCCTGACCATCGATGGCTCGTTCGACTACATTCGGGACCGGCTGGGCATCGAGGCTGCGGTGGAGGTGCGGGTACCGTCGCCGTTCAACTACCGTGCATCGACCCTCCTCTACCTGGCGGACGATATGCCGGAGCCGGGGCAGCCCGGTTACCAGCGAGAGCTACAGGAAACGCTCGTCGATCTGTGCCGCGCGACCCGCGGGCGGGCGATGGTCCTGTTCACTTCGCACAGCGCGCTGCAGTCCACCTATCGGGCGATCAAGCGCCCGCTGGAGTCCGAGGGCATCCTGGTACTGGGCCAGCGGCTCGATGGAAACCCGCGCCAGTTGGTCGAGCGGTTGAAAACCCACCAGGAAACCGTGTTGCTCGGGACGAACAGCTTCTGGCAGGGTGTCGACGTCGTGGGGGATGCCCTGAGCCTGCTCGTGATCAGCAAGCTGCCGTTTTCGGTGCCGAACGACCCCGTCTTCGCGGCGCGGAGCGAGCTCGTCGACGACGCGTTTCGAGACTACGCGATTCCGCAGGCGGTGCTGCGATTCAAGCAGGGGTTCGGCCGGCTAATCCGCAGCAGCGCCGATCGTGGCGTGTGCGTTGTGCTGGACCGTCGGATCGTCAGCCGCCGCTATGGTTCGTCCTTCGTGCGCTCACTGCCCGACTGCACCGTCGAGATCGGATCGGCGGCGGAGCTTCCCGGTTGGGCGGCGCAGTGGCTGCAACCACGCAGCGTGGAGGCGCCCGTTTGAGGTTCGCCTCGGTATGGCGGACAGAACAGGAGATTGCCTGGAATGACTGAGGCGATCGACCGGAACCTTGCGCTCGAGCTGGTGCGCACGACCGAGGCGGCGGCGCTCGGCGCCGCCCGCTGGATGGGGCGCGGCGACAAGAACGCTTCCGATCTTGCAGCCGTCACCGGGATGCGAACGATGCTCTCTACCGTCCACATGGACGGCGTGGTCGTCATCGGCGAGGGCGAGAAGGACGAGGCGCCCATGCTGTATATCGGCGAGCGGGTCGGAACGGGAGATCCGCCCTCGGCCGACATCGCGGTCGATCCGATCGACGGCACCCGCCTCCTTTCCAACGGGATGCCAAACTCGGTCGCGGTCGTGGCGCTGGCAGACCGCGGATCGATGTACTACCCGCCCGGCATCGTGTACATGAACAAGATCGCGGTCGGCCGCGAGGCGGCGTTTGCCATCGACATCGAGGCTTCCGTACATGAGAACCTGCATCGCGTGGCGGAGGCCAAGCGGATGCGGGTGCGTGACCTGACCGTGGTGGTGCTCGATCGCCCGCGGCACGAGCAGTTGATCCAGGAGATTCGCGAGTGCGGAGCGCGAATCAAGCTCATCACCGACGGAGACGTCGCCGGAGCGCTCATGGCGGCGATGCCTGGGACCGGGCTCGACGTGCTGATGGGCATCGGCGGCTCACCGGAAGCGGTGATTACCGCGTCGGCGCTCAAGTGCATCGGCGGCGCCATCCAGTGCAAGCTCTGGCCGCGCAACGAGGGCGAGCGGGAAGCGGCCGTGAACGCCGGACTGGACCTGGATCGGGTCCTGACGGCGGACGACCTGGTCCGCTCCGACAACGTCTTCTTCGCCGCAACCGGGATCACCGACGGCGAGTTCCTGCGTGGCGTGCACTACACCTCGGACGGCGCCACGACCCAGTCGCTCGTGATGCGCTCGCGCTCCGGAACCATCCGGACGATCGACGCGGTGCACCGTCTGAGCAAGCTGCAGGAATATGCCGCCGTCCCCTTTGACTGATCGGTGCTCGTGATGTTATACTGGGTCGTGGCGCTCTGTGCTGCGCCACGACCTCACCTTCGCCGCTGGTTTTTCCGCACGGCACGTCCCGAAGGTGTCCCTCACGTGTCGGGTCCCCGTGTGGTCCACGGCCGAAGCGTTCCACTCCGGTCCCGCCGGCGCGCGACGTCTCGCCCCGGCGACTGGGGGAGAGAACTTCAGATCGTTCGCCGACTTGGCTTGAGAGGTCATCCACAGGTGCTCGTACGCTGTGAGGATGGTGCCCGCGCGAGCGGGGCCGGGCCTCCGGCCGCTGAGAGCCCGACGGTTCGCGGGGAAACGTGGTCGCGCGACGCCACGTTTGCGGGTTCCGCGGCCAGGGCGCCGAGCGGTCCGCTTCGTATTAGCTCACGCGATGCTCCAGCACCTCCCGACAAGCGGACCCGTGACCCATGAACACCACCACGAGAATCAGCAACGCTATTGAAATCGCAGAGGTCTGCTCACGACGTGGCTGATCTGGGAAGAGGAACGGAATGACGGTGACTATCTCTGAACTGGAATCCAAGACGCTTGATGAACTTCAGCAGCTCGCCAAGGAGCTGGAGGTCAACGGCGTCTCCCGCATGAAGAAGCAGGACCTCATTAATCGCGTGCTGCAGGCGCAGACCGAGCAGCAAGGGAACATCTACGGCGAGGGCGTGCTCGACATCATCGAGGACGGCTTCGGCTTCCTGCGCGGTGAGCGCTACCTGCCGGGCGGCAACGACATCTACGTATCCCAGTCGCAGATTCGCCGCTTTGGCCTGCGCACCGGAGACTGGATCTCCGGCCACGTGCGGCCGCCCAAGGACAACGAGAAGTACTTCAGCCTGCTGCGAGTCGAGGCGGTCAACGGGATGGATCCCGAGACGGCGCGCCGGCGTCCCAACTTCGATACGCTGACGCCGATCTTCCCGCTGGAGTTGATCAACCTCGAGACGCAGGCCAACATCCTGTCGACGCGCTTGCTCAACCTGGTAGCTCCGATCGGCCGGGGACAACGCGGGCTCATCGTCTCCCCACCCAAGGCGGGCAAGACGATCCTCCTCAAGTCGATCGCCAACGGCATCACGACCAACTACGAGAACATCCACCTGATGGTCTGTCTGATCGGTGAGCGCCCCGAAGAGGTCACCGACATGAAGCGCTCGGTCGATGGTGAGGTCATCAGCTCGACGTTCGACGAGCCGGTCGAGGATCACACCAAGGTGGCCGAGATGGCCCTGGAGCGCGCCAAGCGCCTCGTGGAGTC
>DATKRJ010000020.1:0-5628 GCA_035532355.1 Thermomicrobiaceae bacterium
GCGGCGGCGAGCGCCCGGTCGAGGTCGGCCAGCACGTCGCGTGGGTCCTCGATCCCCACCGAGACCCGCACCAGCCCCTCACCGATCCCGATCTGGGACCGCTGCTCGGGCGTCAGCGCCCGGTGGGACGACATCGCCGGGTAGAGCGCCAGTGAGTAAACGTCACCGAGCGAGGTCCCGGGGAACACCAGCTCGAGCGCCTCGAGGAAGGCGAACACCTGCTCGCGCCCCGCGTCCTTGATGTCGAACGAGACCACGCCGCCGAAGCCGCGGTCGTCGAACAGGCGCGACGCCGTGGCGTGGCTGGGGTGGCCCGGCAGCCCCGGGTAGTAGACCCGGGAGACCCGCGGGTGCTCGGCCAGCGCCCGCGCCACCGTCGCCGCGCCCTCGCACTGGGCGCGCATGCGCAGCGGCAGCGTCTTGAGCCCGCGCAGCGCCAGCCAGGCCTCGAAGGGGCCGAGCACCGCGCCCGCCATCTTGGCGAAGTTGACCAGCTTCTCGCGCCGCATCGAGGTGGTCGCCACGATCCCGCCGGTCATGTCGCCGTGCCCGGCGATGTACTTCGTCAGCGAGTGGACGACGAGCTGGGCGCCGTCGGCGGCCGGTGAGTAGATCAGCGGACTGAAGGTCGAGTCGACCAGCACGGCCGCCCGCGACGCCTTCGCCAGCCGGACGATCGCCGGGACGTCGGTGACGCGCAGCAGCGGGTTGGAGATCACCTCGCAGACGACCAGCGTCGGCTGCAGCCGCTCGATGGCCGCGCCGACGGCTGCCGGGTCGAGCACGTCGACGAACTCGACCGTGCAGCCCCACTCGCGCAGGAACCCATTGAGCATGGAGAAAGTCGCGCCGTAGAGATCCTGCGAGGCCACGATGGCGTCGCCGGGCGCCACGCTGGTCATGATCGCGGCGTGGATCGCCGCCATGCCCGAGGCGAACGACACCGCCGTGGCCGTGCCCTCGAGGTCCGCGACCGCGGTCTCCAGCGCCGTCGAGGTCGGGTTGCCGTAGCGCGTGTAGACGTACTTCCCCTCGGCGCCGCCGAGGGCGGCGTCCATGACCTCGATGTCCTCGTAGGCGAAGGTGGACCCGGGGTAGATCGGCGTCACCACGGGGGTGAATTCGGGCCGCTCCGGCCGCTCGCCCATGTGGACCGCGCGGGTGGCGGGGTGCATCCCCGCGGTCCGGCTCCGCGCGCGATCGTGTGGTCTCATCGCTCCCCCTCCTTCTTGCTACCGGCCCTCATCCTATCGCGTCGGCGCCCACCCCGCGATCCGCCGCGTCCGGTCGACCCGGCCATTCCCAGAGGCGCAGGCGCCAGCCCAGGCCCTGGGCAGCCAGTGCCGCCGCGTAGCCCGCCGGCATCGGGAGCGCGCGCAGGCTCCAGCCGGCCACCGCTCCGGGGTCGACCCGATCCGCCAGCAGCCGCGCCGGCTCGTCCGGGCCCAGCGAGACGTCGAAGCTGTCCAGTGGCAGCGACAGCCCCTGGCCGCGGGCCTTGATATACGCCTCCTTGCGCGTCCAGCAGTCCAGGAAGGCCCGGCGGCGCCGCGCGTCGGGCAGGCCGCGTAGCACGGCCAACTCTCCCGGTGAGAAGTAGCGCGCGGCGAGCTCCAGGTCGAGCCCGGGACGGTCGCGCTCGACGTCGATGCCGATGGACCGGCGGAGGCCGACGGCTACCAGCAGGACGCCGCCCGCGTGCGAGACGTTGAAGCCGACGCCGGGTCCGGCGGGCGTTTCGAGCTCGGGCTTGCCCTGCGGGCCGTAGCGGAAGGCGAGGGCGGCCGGCGCGACGGCGACATAGCGGCCGAGGATGTCGCGCAGGATGCCGCGCCCGGCGACGAAGCGGTCGGCATCGCGCGGGAAGCGGAAGCGGTCGGCCCGGGCGCGCTCGTCCGGAGAGAGGCTGCCGCGCAGGTGGTCGATCAGCACTGGCTCGACGTCCAGGTCGGCGCGCCAGACGTCGATCGCGTCCCAGCCCGCGAGTGGACGCGCGGGACCCGGTTGCCAGGTGGCTTCGTCCGGCGCGGTCACGCCGGCCGTCCGGTCGCGCGGTCCGGGTGTGGTGCGAGCGCGTCGTGCAGCGCGTCACGGTGGCTGTGGACGAAGAAGTGATCCTCCGTCCGGGCGGCGAAGGTCGTGACCGGGCAGCCGAGCGGCTCCCACGCGTGGTACCGGCACGTCTCGGCCACGGCGACGTCGGCGCAAAGCCGTGGGCCGAGGATCGCCATCAAGTCGGGCTCGCCCAGCACCTCGGACGGCGTGCCGCCGAGCTCGCCCAGGCGCGCGCGGAAGGTCGCCTCTGGCCGCGTATGCAGCGGCAGGCTGACGAGCGGCAGTGGCCGCGCGACCCGCCCGTCCCGCGGCGGAGCCTCCCTCACGACAACCCTCCCTGGCACGGTGGGTCAGAAGTGGTAGATGGCGCAGCCGACCTGGATTCCCGCCGCGACGCCGATGATCAGTCCGACGTCGCCCGGCGCGACCATGCCCCGGTCGAGCGCGGCACGCAGCGCATAGGGCAGCGACGACGTGTAGAGGTCGTCCCCCTCCGGGACCACGTCGACGAACCGCTCCGCCGCGATCTCCAGGCGCCGGCTCAGGCCCGCGATGAGGGACGACGAGTGCTGTGGGGGGAAGACGGCCGCGATCCGGGCCGGGCTCAGTTCCTCGAGCGCCAGCAGCTCCCGCGTCAGGCCGACGATACAGTCGAGCTCGTCCTCCTCGGGATGTGGGTCGCCCTGCATGGCGACGAACGTCCGCGCCTGCTCCTGCGCCGTCGAGCTGCGGAAGCCGTCGACGTGCTCGGGAAACGCGTGGAAGAGGAAGCGCCCGAAGCCGGCGCGCCCGTCCGGTGAGCGGTCCAGCAGCAGCGCCGAGCCCACCTCGGCGACGCCGCGCGGCAGCTTTCCCGGCACGTCGCGGTTGTTGTCGATCTCGGAAGCGACGACCATCGCCGCGTCGTACTTGCCGGCCTCGATCAGCTGCTCGGCGACGGCGCAGGCGTTGAGGAAGCCGATGGCGCCATTGAAGACGTCGAAGACGAACGTGCGGGGCTCGGTCATCGACTCGACCAGGTCGTTGACCCGCAGCTCGCCCGCGGCCAGCGTGCCGATGGCCGGCTCGAACACGAAGCCGGTCCGGTGCACGCCCGCGTAGAGGAACAGCCCGATCTCGGAGCGGTCGTGTTCGGAGCGTGCCAGGCAGTCCTCGGCGGCCAGCCGGATCAGCTCGACCGAGTCGCGCGGAGCATCCGCCGCCGGGGGAATCGTCCCGACGCTCTCGATCCGCACCCGGATCGCCGGCAGGATGTCCAGCGAACGCGGCGGTCGTTCGCCGGTGACCTTCGCGGCTGCCCGGCGCGAGAGGTGGTAGGCGCGCAGCCGGTCGGGAAGGTCGTCGAAGGTGTAGAGCGCGACGCCGAGCGTGACCCCCGAGCCGGTGGTGGAGATGAGCAGGTTGTCGCCCGACTTGATGCGCCCGTCGAGGATGTAGTCATACAGGGCGACGAAGTGGGTGGTCGTGGCGGTGTTGCCGCGCTCGGCCAGATTGTCGATCAGGTTGCCGTCGTGGAGGAATGGCCGGTTGAGCAGCTGATTGACCTGGCGGACCGTGCCCATCAGCGAGGTGCGTGAGATCTGGTGAGTCAGGAAGTACTGGAAGTCGTCGGGGGAGCGGCCGTTGCGCTCCATCACGGCGGCGATGTGGGCCAGATTCTGACGGGATCCCGCGCGCTGCTCGCCGATCATGTCGGTGAACATGATGGCGCCGCCGTGCGGCTGGTCGGTCGGCCGCGCCACGCAGTACTGGTTGAAGCGGCTCAGCGTGAACATGTCCAGGTCGTGGAAGCCGACGGTGTCGTCCGCCACGCGCTCCAGGATGACCGCGGCCCCGGCGTCGCCCAGGGTCAGGCAGGGCAGCCGCAGATCCATCAGCCCCTCGATCTCGAGCTGGGCGGTGCGGGTGAGGTGCGAGATGTACTCACCGCTGACGACCAGCCCCGTCCGGATTGCCCCGGTCTGGAGGAAGCCGTCGACGATGTTGATCGCGGTGAACATCCCGGCGCAGGCGTTGGAGATGTCGAAGGCCAGCGCGTTGACGAAGCCGAAGTGGGCGGCGAGCCGCACCGCCGTGCTCGGCTCGATCGAGAACCGGCCGTCCGGACCCTCGCAGCGCGAGATCGTCGCGCAGATCACGAGGTCGATATCCTCCGGCCGGAACTTCGACAGCCGCAGGCACTCATCGACGGCGTTGCGGGCCAGATCGATGGCATACTCGGCCTCACCGACCACGCGCCGTGACCGGATGCCGGTCAGCTTCTCGAGCGGGAACTGAATCGGCCGGCGCGCGCCCCGCACGACCTCCTCGGTCGTGACCACGTTGGGCGGCAGGTAGACGCCCAGGCTCTCGATGACCGTGTTCGCGGTGTTCCCGGTGCTCGCGCGCGTGCCTCGCGCCGTGTTGGCGTCCCCCACTGATCCCCCCGTGCTCACCAGGACGCCGTTCCGCGCCGTCAGACCGCCGGCACGCCGGCCAGGTCCGCCAGCTCGGCGACCGTCGGATAGACGAACAGCAGTTCCGGGCTGAGGACCAGACCGGCCTCGGCCGCCCGCGAGGCGACCTCCAGCACCTCGAACGAGGCGCCGCCCAGGTCGAAGAAGTTGTCGTGGATCCCGATCTGGTCGACGCGCAGCACCTCGCGCCAGATGGCGGCCAGGGCCTGCTCGGCCGGGGTCGTGGGCGCCACGAATGGCTCGTCCAGGCCCGGGCGCTCGGTCGTCGGCGCCGGAAGCGCCGGGCGGTCGAGCTTCCCGTTGGGCGTGCGCGGCAGCGCTGCCAGCGGGACGAAGATCGCCGGCACCATCGCGTCCGGCAGCGACTGCTTCAGGAAGGCGCGCAGCTCGCGCGGCGTCGGCACCGCGCTGCCGGGTGTGGGGGCCAGGTAGGCCACCAGCCGCGCCTCACCGGGCCGCTCCTCCCAGGCCGTCACGGCAGCCTCGGCGAGGTGTGGGTGGGCGCTCAGGTGGTGCTCGATCTCGCCCAGCTCGACTCGCACGCCGCGCACCTTGACCTGCTCGTCCAACCGTCCGACGTACTCGACCACGCCGTCGACCCGGTAGCGCCCCAGGTCGCCGGTGCGCAGCAGGCGTGTGCCGGCCTCCGACCGGAACGGGTGCGGCACGAACCGCGCTGCCGTCAGCTCGGGCCGGTTCCAGTATCCCCGCGCCAGCCCCACCCCGCCGACGCAGATCTCACCCACCGCGCCCACCGGCACGGGGCGGAGGAGGCGGTCGAGCAGGTAGACCTCGACGTTGGCGATCGGACGGCCGATCGGCACCGTCGTCGCGGCGTCGTCGAGCGCCTCGACCTCGAAGGCCGTCGCGTCGTAGGCTGCCTCCGACTGGCCGTAGAGGTTGACCAGGCGGGCGTCGGGGTAGGCGCGCTGGAAGCGGCGGGCAAGCTCGACGGGCAGCGCCTCGCCGCTCGCCACCCAGAGCCGCAGCCGCGGCAACTCCCCGGCGAGGTCGCGCCCGCGGTCGAGCAGGATGCGGAGCAGGGACGGCACCAGCAGCAGGCGGGAGACGTCACGCTCCGCAAGCAGTGCCACAAAGCGGTCGGGATCGATCAGCG
>DATKRJ010000021.1:0-7165 GCA_035532355.1 Thermomicrobiaceae bacterium
GCCGACCGCATCATCATCGGCAACGGGTCGGACGAGCTGCTCGATCTGCTGCTGATGGCGACGATCGATCCGGGCGACGAGGTCATCGTGCCGCCGCCGACGTTCGGCGTCTACGCGGCCAGGCCACCACTCTTCAACGGCATCGTGCGCGAGGTGCCGCGGAGCCAGGATTTTGAGCTGGACGTGGATGCCATCGAGCGGGCGGTGACCGATCGGACCAAGATCATCTTTGTCACCTCCCCGAATAATCCGACAGGCAACCTCGCGACCAGTCAGCAGGTCGTCCGGCTGCTGCGGACCGGTGCGCTGGTCGTCCTGGACGAGGCGTACTTCGAGTTCTCGGGGAAGACCTTCCTCCCGCTCAGCCGCGAGTTCGACAACATGGTGATCCTGCGCACGTTCAGCAAGTGGGCGGGGCTGGCCGGGATGCGCCTCGGCTACGGTATCTTCCCGGACGCGCTCGCCCAGGAGCTGTGGAAGGTCAAGCAGCCGTTCAATGTGAGCGTGGCAGCGCTCAAGGCGGTCGACGCCGTCCTCGACGACGCGGAGTACCTGCGCCAGACGGTCGGCCGCATCAAGGTGGAGCGTGGCCGGCTGTATCGCCGGCTCCGTAAGCTGAACTTCCTGCAGCCGTTCCCGTCTCACGGCAACTACATCCTCTGCCGGGTCACCCGCGGCGACGCCCACGACATCCACCGCCGTCTGCAAGACCAGGGCATCCTGATCCGCCGGTACAGCGATCCGTTTCTGCGCCACTACCTGCGCGTCAGCGTCGGACGACCCGAGGACACCGACGTCCTCATCGCGGCACTGCTCTCCATGGCCGAGGAGCTCTGACGCCGTGGGGCCGCGAATCGGCAGCGTCGCGCGGCATACCGCTGAGACGGACGTCGCGATCCAGCTCTCCCTGGACGGCACCGGCGACTCCACCGTCGACACGGGCATCCCCCCGCTGGATCACTTCTTGACCCTCTTCGCGCGGCACGGCCAGTTCGACCTCACGGTCACGGCCCGCGGCGACCTCGGAGTGGACGCGCACCACACGACCGAGGACGTCGGGCTCTGCCTCGGGCAGGCGCTGCGCCAGGCACTGGGTGAGCGGCGCGGCATCCGCCGGACCGCGGACGCTGCAGTGCCCATGGACGAGGCGCTCGCGCACGTCGCGGTGGATTGCGGCGGTCGCGGATATTACGTCCAGCGCGACCCCTTCGTCGGCAGCGGTGTCGGCACGCTGGAGGTCGATCTGGTCAGGCACTTCCTCGACACGCTGGCCCACGAGGCGCGCATCAATCTGCACCTGGTCACCCTGTACGGTGTCAACACGCACCACCAGGTCGAGGCCGTCTTCAAGGCGTTCGCCCGCGCGCTCGACGCGGCCACCGCGGTCGATCCGCGCCTCGGCGACCGGCTACCCTCCACGAAGGAGCATATCGAGACCGCGTGACGTGCCGTCTCCCCCGCTGCTCGAGTCTCGTCGTGGACAGGTATTCGCAGATGTCCGTCCCGAAGCTGGTCACTGGAGAACCAGAACCCGCGGCGCTCGCAATCGGGGCGCGACGTGATGCGACGCTCGGGGGCGGCCCCTCAGCACCCCGCGCGCGACCTGCCGCCACACGGTCCGGCGCTCTGCGCGGCAGGAGACGGCCCCGGTGGAGCGGACGCTCTCGACGCAGGAGACTCACCGCATGAATCACGTCGTGGGGTTCCTCGTGTCACGCGTCGCCCGCCCGGGCCGACCCGGCATCGCGCGCGTCTTGGCCATGCTGGCGCTGATCCTGCCACTGGCGGCCTGCAGCGTCACCCGGACCACGAACGTCGCGAGCGCGCCAACCCCGACTGTCGCGGCCACGGGCGCGGCGTCGGCCGGGTCGGCGCGGACTCCGACAGTGATCGCCACCACGCCGACGGCGACCGACACCCCCGCGGCGACGGCTCAGTCCACCAGCACACCCACGGCGACGCCCTCGGTGGCCACTCCTCTACCCGCGACGCCCGCCGGTGCGACCCCCAGCGCTAGCGTGGCGGCCGCGATTCAGGCCGTCATCCAGCGCGGCAACCAGGAACAGCAGCAGGCCCTCGCCGCGCACGACCCCACCCTCATGAAGGATACGGCCACCCCGGACTACTACAACCAGCTCGTGCAGACGCTGGCCGATCTGACGAACTCGGGCGTAGCCGCGATCAAGCTTGCCGATCTCACCTGGGGACCAATCTTGCTCCAGGGCGCGTCCAGCGCCCAGGCCACCACCCACGAGACCTGGCAGACCACGTTCATCGACGGCAGCACCCTCCAGGAGACCGACACCAACGTGTACACGCTGGTCCTCCAGAATGGCACCTGGTTGGTCGGAGACGACCAGCATCCCAACTCACGCCGGCTGCAGCCGCCGTCTGGAACGCCGAGCGGGACTCCGACACCGGTCGCGCCGGTGCCGCCAGTCGGCCCGAGCCAGTCGCGCAATTGGGCCGGCTACGCTGCGACCGGCGGCACGTTCACCGCGGTCTCCGCCACCTGGACCGTGCCGACCGTCGCACCGTCCACGACCCCCGCGGCGGACGCGACCTGGGTCGGTATTGGTGGCGTGGACACCAAGGACCTGATCCAGGCAGGGACGGAGGGGACCGTCGAGGGCGGCCAGATCACCTACGCGGCCTGGCTCGAGACGCTGCCTCAGGCTCAGCAGACTCTGCCGATGGACATCGCCGGCGGAGACACCGTCAACGTGACGATCACCCAGCAGGCCGACGGGAGCTGGCAGATCGTGATGAAGGACACGACAAGGGGGCAGACCTACCAGACCAGGGTGACCTACGCTTCGTCGCGGTCCTCGGCAGAGTGGGTGGAGGAGTCGCCCTCGGCAGGTCGGCGCCTGCTGCTCCCGCTGGACAATTTCGGCTCCGTGACCTTCACCGGTGCCGGCACCGTGAAGGACGGGCAGCAGCGCACCATCGCCCAGACGAACGCGCAGGCCATCACCATGGCCAGCCCGACCGGCCAGCCGCTGGCGCAACCATCTGGGCTCGGAGCCGACGGAGCGAGCTTCACGGTGACGAGAACCAACGTGGCCGCGCCGTCGATCGCCCCTGGCACCACGGGAGACGTGCCCACGAGGCGGCCGTGGGAATGATCGGGCCGTCGCCAACCTCCGCCCCTGGCCGAGGCTGAGGACGGCCAAGCCACGCCGATCGTGTGGCCCGGCGCCAGTCAGGCTCGGCCGTCCCGCTCAAGAGGACGGAGTCGCGCCGCGCAATGCCCCTTCCTGATATTCGAATAGCTCCCGGATGCCGCGCTCGGCCAGCGCGAGCATCTCGTCGAGGCGCGAGCGGTCGAACGGTCGCTCCTCGGCCGTTCCCTGCACCTCGACGTAGGCGCCGCGATCGGTCATGACGATGTTGCAGTCGACCTCGGCCTGCCTGTCTTCCTCGTACTCGAGGTCCAGCCGCGTCTCCCCGAACACCACGCCCACGCTCACCGCCGCCACCGCCGTACCCAGCGGAACCGCTTTGAGCTGACCGGTTCGCACCAGGCGCTCGAGCGCCATTCGGAGCGCGACGTACGCGCCCGTGATCGCGGCCGTGCGGGTGCCTCCGTCGGCGCGGAGCACGTCGCAGTCGATGACGACCGCGCGCTCGCCGAGTGCCTTGAGGTCGGTAACCGCGCGCAGCGAGCGGCCGATCAGCCGCTGGATCTCGTGCGTTCGCCCGCCCGTGAGCGAGCGGTCACGCGGGATGCGCTGCGGGGAGCTGCGTGGCAGCATGCCGTACTCGGCCGTCACCCAGCCCTTTCCCGTCCCGAGGAGGAACGAAGGAACGCGGCTCTCGACGGTTGCCGTGCAGAGCACGTGAGTGTTGCCCATCATGATCAGCGCGGACCCCTCCGCGTAGGGCGCGTAGCCGGGCAGAATCGACACCGGCCGTAGCGTGTCGTTTGCTCGGCCTCCCGGCCGCTTACGGTTGTACGTCGCTACCATCGCCGGGGTCGCCTCCCGCGTCACTCCGTCGGCGGGCCAGCAGTGCCCGCCAGCGCTCGAGTCGTGCTGCCACCTCGCGCTCGTAGCCGCGTGTGGTCGGCAGGTAGTACACGCGGCCGGCCAGGTTGTCGGGCAGGTTCTGCTGCTCGACAACCCCCTCCTCGAAGTCGTGGGCGTAGCGGTAGCCCGCGCCGTAGCCGAGCTCCTTCATCAACCCCGTCGGCGCGTTGCGCAGGTGCAGCGGGATCGGGTCGTTGCGCGTCGTGGCCACGTCCCCGACCACCGCATCGAAGGCGCGGTAGACCGCGTTGCTCTTGGGAGCGGTCGCCAGGTATACGGCCGCCTCCGCCAGGGCCAACGCTCCTTCGGGAAGGCCGAGGAAGTGGACCGCCTGCTGCGCCGCCATCGTGACCATGAGCGCCTGCGGATCGGCCATGCCGATGTCCTCGGACGCCGCGCGAACCAGCCGCCGGGCCACGTAGAGGGGGTCGTCGCCACGCTCGATCATGCGGGCCAGCCAGTACAGCGCCGCGTCCGGGTCGGACCCGCGGATCGACTTGTGGAGTGCGGAGATGGTGTCGTAGTGGGCGTCCCCCGCGCGGTCGTAGGTCCCTGCCCGCTGGGACGTGGCCTCGACGACCTGGGCGGGACGAATAGTGCCACCCTCCGCGCCGACCGCTGCCATCTCGAGCGTGTTCAACGCGAAGCGGGCGTCCCCGTTGGCCAGGTTGACGATCAGTTCCAGCGCGTCGTCGTCGATGCCGAGGTGACGCTCGCCCAGTCCGCGCTCTGTGTCGGCCAGTGCGTGCAGCAAGACCGCGCGCACGTCGTCGTCGCGCAGCGCTTCGAGCACGATCACCCGCGACCGCGATAGCAGCGGAGAGTTAACCTCGAACGACGGATTCTCCGTCGTCGCGCCGATCAGAATGACGGTTCCGTCCTCGACGTACGGCAGGATCGCGTCCTGCTGCGCCCGGTTGAAGCGGTGAATCTCGTCGATGAACAGGATCGTCCGCTGCCCGTGCATGCCCAGCCGATCGGCCGCCTGTTTGACCTCGCGGCGCAGATCGGCCACCCCGGCGGAGACCGCCGACAGCTGCACGAAGTGGGCGCGAGTGATGGTCGCGACGATGCGCGCCAGCGTGGTCTTCCCCGTGCCGGGCGGCCCCCAGAGGATCAGTGAGCTGAGCTGATCCTGCTCGATCGCGCGCCGGAGCAGCGTCCCGGGCCCGATGACGCGGACCTGGCCGACGAACTCGTCGAACCCGCGGGGGCGCATGCGGTCCGCCAGCGGCGCCCGTTTGCGCAGCAGATCCCGCCTTGCGGCCTCGAAGAGGTCCATCGCGCCGCCTTTCGTCTCATCGTGCCGGCCTGAGGAATTGTACGGGATGACCGCCAGTCGCTCCCGTTGGCGGACGCGGGACCGCGGGCTACACTGCGCCTGTCGACCGATGATCGCGGATGGGAGGAGCCGAGGTGGACCTGCACGTGGTCGAGATCCACTACCGCAACGCCGACGAGGCACCCGGACGCATCCAGGAGACCGAGGCGTTTCGCGTGGCCGGCGTCTACGACGTCGCTGGGGGCCAGGTCAGCTTCGAGGCGCCCAACCTTCCCGACACGGAGCGCACCGACGATCCGGTCATCAACCTCGGCCTCGTGGGTGGCCACATCGCGGACGCCGTGGCCCACGGTCTGACGTCGGGCAGACGCGTGGTCGTCACCGGCGGCAACTGCGCCCACCTACCGGGGATCGTCGGCGGCCTGGAGCAGGCGCTGGGGCCGACGACCCGCATCGGTCTGGTCTGGTTCGACGCGCACGGCGACTTCAACACCCCGAAGACGACGCTGTCGGGCATGCTCGGCGGCATGCCGGTGGCCGTCAGCGCTGGACTGTGCCACGGTCACTGGCGTGAGCTCGCGCACCAGCCATTTGCGCTGCCCACGAACCGCATCGTCATGGTCGATGTGCGCAACCTCGACCCGGAGGAGGAGCGCTTGATCGCCGCGACCGAGGTGACGGTGGTCCGGCGTGGCGAGTCGCTCGCCGACGCTGTCGCGCGCCTGGCAGCGGACACGGACTTCATCTATCTGCACATGGACCTGGACATCCTGGACCGGAGCCTCACGCCCACGCACCCCACCAAGGAGCCCAACGGACCGGACGTGGCGGAGACGCTCCGGGCCGTGCGGGCGGTGCTGGACAGTGGCAAGGTCGGCGCGCTCGGTCTGGTGGCCGTCTTCGCGCAGGGTCCGGAGGGCCAGACGACGATGAGCTCGGCCATTGAGCTCCTGCGCGGCTCGCTCGGCGCCTGGCGTGAGCGGGTCGAGATTCCGGCCTGAGTGACGCTTCTCAGGGCCGCTCCGCGGTGTCGTGATCGTCGAGGAGGTGGTGGAGCTCCGCGATTCGCGCCTCCACCTCCTCCAGCGTGCGCAGTCCGAACTCTTCGAGGTCTTCACGCACCTCCTCGAGTCGGTCGAGCTCCAGCAGTAACTGGTGTATGTCCAGTCCGTTCGGCTCAGCCGTCGTCACGCCAGCCCCCTCAACGCAGCATCGAGTAGACGACGATGGCGAACGCCAGCGCCCCGACCCCGGCGTACTCGGCCACGTCCCGCGCCTCGACGCCGCGCCGCACCTGGGCGGCAATGAGACCGGCGGCGAGGTAGAAGAAGATCAACAGGGTGGCGCCGCCCGTCCAGCCGGTGGCACGCCAGTAGTTGAGCACCCAGGTGACCTCGCCGAGCAGCAAGCCACCCGCCAGCGCGTAGACCAGGCGACGCCCGAACAGGACGTCCTCGCCCTCGGTCAGCTGCAGGAGCAGCCCCACGCCGAGCAGCAGCACGGTGGTGGCCGAGAACAGGCTTCGGACCTTGTTGATGTAGACCATCGAGAGCGCGACAAACGCGACCACGTGGATCAAGATCGTGTAGACCCCGCGCGCGCGCTGCCTGAGCATCTCGTCCGGGACGAACAGGTAGTGGCGCGCCACGTGCCCCGCGGTGAGCACCAGGAACAGCCCTGCCAGGATTCCAGCCAGCGCGCCGGGGCGGTGATACACGTCGAGCAGCATGACCGCCGCCAGAATCGTGCCCGTCGGGAAGATCCACCCGGTGGGTAGCTCGGAGACCGGCTCGTAGCGGATCTCCCGCGCCTCCGCGGTGGCGAGCGCAAAGGTCGCCTCCCGATCCATCAC
>DATKRJ010000022.1:0-12767 GCA_035532355.1 Thermomicrobiaceae bacterium
CGGGAACGACGACGGGACCAGCTGGAGCCGTGGTTGACCGCGGCGGAAGCGAGCGGCGTGCCGGAGTTCCGGGAGTTCGCGCGGGTGATGCGGCGGGACTACGCCGCCGTGGCCGCCGCCTTGAGTTCGGCGTGGAGCAACGGCCAGACGGAAGGCCAGATCACCCGGCTGAATAATGTTAGCTCGGATGGTTCTGGCGGGTCGTTCCCTTCCGTCGCGAGGGGCATTGGCCTACGCTCGTCGGCGCGTGGTGGTGAGCGCGTATGGCGTGGCCTTGAGGCTGGAGACGGTGACAGCGATGAACGACGATCGCGGCGTGTCGGACACCGAGGTCCGGTGGGAACTGTACCCGGTGGTAGGCGTCACCGAACCGGCGCGGGCGTTCATTCTCCGCCTGCACCAGTTGTCCCGGCGCCCGAAGACCGTGGACGCCTACGCCCGCAACCTCGACCGCTTCCTCGCCTGCTTCCGCGACAAACCCTCCGAGCGCTGGCTGGAGGCAGACGAAGGCGACATCCTGGCCTATGTCGCTGACCTGCGCCGCCACGGTCTTCGGTCCTCGCGCGAGCTCCCCGACAAGGTGGTCCCCTTCTCGGGCAGTCGTCTCGCCGACGCGACGATCGCCCAGTATGTGGTTGCGCTCCGTCAGTTTTACGACTTCCTGATCCGGACCCGCCTCCGCCGGGATCAGGTCAACCCAGTGCCGCGGGGTCGCCGTGGCTATGGCAACAAACCGGAACGGGGGGCGCTCCCGCCACCGCGGCGCCTGCCCTGGATTGCGCCGGCCGACATCTGGGAGCGGATCGTCCTCCACGTCGTGACGCAGGAAACCGCGCGCAATCGGGCGATGATCCTCGTCGCCTACGATGGGGCCCTGCGCCGCGAGGAACTGGTCGGCCTGCGCGACGTCGACTACGACCGCTCGCGTGCCCTGCTCCACGTGCGCGCCGCGACCTCCAAGTCCGGACGCGACCGCTGGGTCCCCCTCTCGCCCATCGGCCAGCGCGCGCTGGACTCCTACCTCGAGCGCCCGCGGCGTGCCCTCGTCGCGGCCTTGGGCCAGGACGAGGGCGGCCCCCTCTTCCTCTCCGAATCGACTCGCAACCCCGGCCAGCCGCTGGTGCCGGGGGCGTTCAACGACGTGATCGCCGCGTTGCGCACCACGCTGGGCCTACCCCAGCTCCACCCGCACACCTTCCGCCACCAGCGGTTGACGGCGCTCAAGGCGGCGGGGGTGCCTCTGGAGGACATCGCACTCTTCGCCGGCCACGCCTCGACCGAGACGACCCGCCTCTACCTCCACCTGGCGCCCCTCGAGCTGGGCGCGCGCATCCGGGCGGCGACCCGCGCAATGGACGCCGCCCTCCAGCGCCTCCTCGATGACCACCTCAACCCGGGTGGCGGCGATGGGCGTTAGTCCCGCGCGCCAGCCGGCCATGGCGGGGCCGAGCTGGCGGATGCCCGTGCGCCCCGAGACGTACGACCGTCGCCCGCTCTCCGTGGCCGAGCGCCAGGCCCTCGCCATCGTCGGCGACGACCGGGTCCCGACCAACAGCGCACCGCGCCGCGCGGCGGAGGCGGCCCTGGCGCGCCTGTCCCGCCCGCTCCACGACGTCTATGCGCTCCGTCACCAGGTCGGCAGTCGCCAGACGCGCATGACGCGCGTCGTCTTCGGCCAGATACGCCGGCGCGGGCGCGCCTTCTGGCAGTGGACTCCCGCCGATTGGCATGAGGCGGTCGGAGCTACCAGCCAGGACTTCGCGGCGGAGAACGGGTTGCCGTGCGGTGGGAGCGGGCTGCGCCCCTTCCTCCTCGACGTGGCGTACCTCCTCTGCGACTTCGCGGACTTCGGCCCGCACTGGACCGCGACGGCGTTCTCCCCAATGGCCCGGGCCGTGTTCGGAGCCGACCGCCTCGACGACCAGATCGCGCGCCTCGACCGCGTCCTCGCGAACGAGGGCTACGCGACCGGCCACGTCTCGATCAAGCAGCGCCACCAGGCGATCGCGTTCGCGCTGCTGCTCAACCGCAGCCCCTGGCTCGACGATCTCTCCTGGGACGCCATCGATCGCGCGGCGCGGGCCATGCCGGCCCACCCGATGAGCGTTCTGCTCGGGAAGGTGAGCACGGCGCTGGTCACGCTCGGCGTCCTCCCGGCGCGGGCTGCCCCGGCGCCGGATCCCTTCCCGGCGGGCCCGTCGGACGGCGTCTCGGCCGAGTGGTACGCCTGGTATCTCGCTTGGCGGGCCACCGGCGCCTTGGGGCTCTCCCCGCGCGTCGCGCGCCACTACGGGGGTTACGTCCTCTACGCCGGCCGCTGGCTCGCCGCGCGCCACCCCGGTGTCGTCTCGCCGGAGCAGTGGACCGAAGAGCTCGCCCTGGCCTTCCGGGCAGCGGTGCTGGTAGAGACCAACACGGTCTTCGTCAGCGCGGCCGGGGCCCGTGACCTGGCGCGCCGGGGGCTCCTCGGCAGGCCCCTCGGCCACGAGGCGATCAGCCAATTCCTCGCCGCCATGCGCCGCTTCTTCCGCGATCTCCAGACCCGGGCCCACGCCGTCGATGGGGCGCCCGCGCGCCGGCTCCCCCGCCACTTCGAGCCGCGCGACGCGCTGGCGACGCCTCAGCACGTCCGGAAGGCACTGGCCGGCGCCGAGCCGCGCGACATCGCCCTCGCCGTCTGGCAACGCCTGGCGATCCAGGCGGCGCGGCTGACCCCCGACGACCTGGGGCCGACCTCCTACTGGCCGTTCGCCGCGGTCCAGGCCATGGCGTTACTCTGGGTCAGCACCGCCCGCCGCCCCAATGAGCTGCTCCGCTTGCGCCGCGACTGCGTGCGCGCCGAGTGGGAGGAGGGCATGGCGGACGACGCGGGAGACGCCCTGCCGCCGGGCGCGGCGGTGATCGGCGCCGAGCACGGCACGAAGGTGCACTACTTGCACATCCCCTCCTCGAAGTACGGCGGCCCCGGCTGGATCTGGATCCCCAAGTACACCGCCGATGCCATCGCCCGCTGGCAGGATGTGCGCGGCCACGAGCGCGCCGCCCAGTTCGATCCCAAGGATCGGGAGTTCGCGGACCTGCTCTTCGTCCATCGAGGCAAGCGGATGGGGGTGACGTTCCTGAACCGTCGCCTCATCCCCCTGCTCTGCGCGCGGGCGGGCGTCGAGCCGCGCGATGCCGAAGGGGCCTACACGGCGCATCGGGGCCGCAGCGCCCGCATCTCGATGCTCCACGCCTGTGGCCTCGAGCTCGACGACCTCGCCGCCTACGCCATCCACAAGGACACGAACACGATCAAGCGGTACGCCCGGCGCCACCCGATTCACCTGCACCGCAAGGTGGCCCAAGCCGACACCCTCTCGACGGTGATCGAGGGGCTCTACGACCCGGACGCCGCCCTCCAGGGTGCCCTGGCGGTCCGCTGGTTCCTGGGCTATGACGCCGATGGCACGCCCCAGTTCTGCGGCCTGCCGGCCCATCAGACCTGTCCCCACCGGCTGGATTGCGTCCGCTGCGGCCTGTACCTCGGCGGCGAGCGGGCGCGGCTGGTCCACGACGACCCGAACCTGCTCACGGTGACCGCGGAGATCCCCATGGCCGAGGCCCAGCGCCTCCTGAACGCCGACCAGCGCGCGGCGGCGGAGCGGGCGCTCGCACAACTCCAGGACGTCCCACCGCCCGTTCCGCCCAGCGTCGCCTACCTGACCAACCCGGCCGGCCTGAGCGACGCTCGCTTGGAGGAGCTGGCGGAGCTCGCCACAGCCGATGCCTGCGCTCAGTTAGCACTCGTCGCCGACGACCTCGCCGCCACCCTCGCGGAGACGCCGGGGAAGGATGGCCGCAACGCCGCCGTCCGCGCACTACGACGCCGCCTTGGCTTCGTTCAAGGTCTCCTCGAACGCTGCAAAGCCCGGAGAGATCAATGCGAGTAGAGAAGCACACCAGGGGACCCCAACGGGGTAGACCACGGCACCATCCTACATTTAGCTACTCAAGCGGCAGATGTACGGACGAGCGAGCTTTCCGATCCTGCGGCAGCGGGTCGTGCGCGCCACCTAACCCGGCGTTTCGAGCCTGACTCCCGGGCGGGCGCACGGTCCTTCGAGATCCTTTGGGCGATGCTCGGCGCTCCTGGAAGGCCTTCACCAAAAGGTCGGGAGAGCCACCATGATGTGACGAGGTTTGGTCCCAGAAATGCCCATACGTTCTGACCATCCGCCTGCTCACGGCCGACCTGGCAGGGCTCTCGTCGGGGGCTCTCGGCAAGCGTCGCTCGACACGCGATACGTGCGCAGCGCCAAGTGGTGAGGCGATGCGTGGTGGCGTGGTGTGCCGGCGGCGAAACTCGGTGGGCGAGACACCGTAGGCGGCGTGGAAACACTGGCCAGCGTGAAACGGGTTTCTCCAGCCGACCGAGCGGGCGGCCCGCGCCACCGACAGGTCGGTGGAGACCAGAAGCCGCGCCATCCGCTCGACCCGCATCTGGCGTCGGTGGGCCAGCGGGCTCATCCCGACCGTCATGGTGAACGCCCGCACGAGCCGGGAGCGCGACAAGTGGACGTCATCGGCCAGCGAGTTGAGCGTCCACGGCCCGGCTATCCGCTCGCGCAACAGCTTGACCGCGACGACGACGTGACCTCGGACGATGCCGTGTCCTCCAAGGGCGTGTTGGTCGGTGACGCTCTGGGGAGCGAAGGCGAGCGCGACCAGTTCGGCGCAATCGTGATCCTGGTTGTCGGTCATCCAGGGAGTCAGTTGATGTCCTGCCGGACGGACAGGGCGATACCGAACACCGCCAGAGCGCCGGCCCAGGCGACCAAGGTAATCGCGCCGGCGCCCGGCGAGAGCAGGTGAGGGACCCGGAGGCCCATGAGCGCGTCCTGAGCACGGGGCGGCATGAACCGCCCGACCGACGGGACGAGGCTGAACAGGAGGGTGTCGACGACGAAACCCCAGGCGAGGAGGGTGATGAGGCCGCCAACCTGGCTGTGGACGATCGCGCCGAGGCCGGCGCCGATCGCGCCCCACAGGGCCGCGCCGGCGAGCCCGCCAAGCGTGAGCAGCAGCACGTCGCCGCCGCCGAGCACGACGGTGATGCCGCGCCCGCCGAGGATCGCGAGTCCGACCGCCCAGCCGATGGCCTCGCCGAGGACGCCGAAGGCGATGCCGGTCAGCGCGCCGGCGACGACCTTGGCGGTCAGGACGTGTGCGCGCTCGGGGTTGAACAGGAACGTCGGACGGATCGTGCCGTAGCGGTACTCGCTGGTCACCAGCAACACCCCAGCCAGGGCAGCAAAGACCGCCCCGAGGCTGCCCAGGCTCAGCAGCTGACGCTGGTCCTCCGTGCTCGCCAGCCCGCTCGGGTGGGTGAGCAGCCCGGTGAGCAGCGTGAAGAGCAGGATCAGCGCGACCATTCCGAGGAGCAACCCGCTCGTGGTCCGGGTCGTGCGAATCTTCAGCAGCTCCGCCCTGATCTGCGCGATCATGCCGGTGCCTCCGAGGTCAGTTCGAGGAAGATGTCCTCCAGCACGCCCTGGTCGTTGACCAGCTCATGGACCGGGACGCCGGCGGCGAAGGCGATCTCACCGACCCGCTCGCTCGATGCTCCCTGGACGAGCAGCGCGTGGTCGGTGCCCGTCGTCACCCGCAGCGCCTGATCACGCAGCGCCGTCGTGAGCCGCCGCGGATCGCCACAGCGGACGCGAACCGCGCCGCCGGCACGGGCGGTCAGCTCGGCCAGCGGCGACGAGAGCGCGAGCCGCCCGCGACTGATGATCAGCACCCGGTCGACGGTCTGCGCGACCTCGGCGAGCACATGGCTGGAGATGAGCACCGTACGGCCCTCCGCGGCCAGCCCGCGCAGGAAGTCACGCAGCCAGCGAACGCCCTCCGGGTCAAGGCCGTTGGCCGGCTCGTCGAGAATCAGCAGCTCCGGGTCGCCCAGCAGCGCTACCGCGAGCCCGAGCCGCTGACGCATCCCCAGCGAATATCCCTTCACCCGCCGACGGGCGGCGTCCCCGAGCTCCACCAGGCGCAACACCTCGTCCGCACGTGAGTCAGGGACATCGACGGCCTGTCCGAGCATCCGCAGGTGATCGCGGCCCGACCGGCCGGGATGGAAATCGGTCGCCTCGAGCACGGCACCGATCCGCAGCGCCGCACACGGCAACTCCGCGTACGGATGACCGAACACCAGTGCTCGTCCACTCGTGGGCGCTACCAGGCCCAGGATCATGCGCAGCGTCGTCGTCTTGCCGGCGCCATTCGGTCCGAGAAAGCCCGTGATCGTGCCAGCCTCCAACGCAAATGACAGATCCGTGACCGCGGGGACCACACCGAAGCGCTTGGACACCGACTCGGCTTCGACGACCGTCGTCATCCGCGTGTCTGACCGGTAAACGGGATCGCGAAGTCTTGGTAGGTGTCCTGGCCAAATTCACTGGGGAGATAGGTGATCCGCAAACCCAGGCTGGCCAAGCGTACGTCGACGTTGTGCTGCTGCTGGTCGCTCCAAGTCTCCAGCGATCGTGAGCCCACATGCCAGTCGGCGCCGTCGATCTGCCCGTCGCCGATCTTCACGAACGCCTCCCCGTGGGCGGGCTCGGTCCGCAGGGTCAGCTCCGGGCAGCGCGCCGCGAGGGCCTCCGCCTGGTCTTCAGGGACGGGACGGCACCACTCCATCGGACCGTCACTGTCCTCGCTGACCTCACCCCAGAAGATGCAGAAGAACGCGCCGGCGCGTCCCTCGATCTCCGGCAGCTTGTAGTGGCGAAGCAGGGCGATGAACTCCTTGCCGAACGCCCATGCCGCCTTCTCGCCGGTGACGTTGCGCTTCACGCACAGCAGGCTCCGCTCGGGAATCTCTCTCGTCTTGACTTCATACACAACGGACCTCGTTCCGCTCAGCTCGTCGATCAGGTAGGTAGCGAGCGCACGGAGGGACGAGTGCTCGGCCTCGGTTGCGGCCCAGAGCTCGCGGACGCGCTGCGCCGCCTGGACCTGCTCAAGCGGCAGGATCGCCTTGATCTCCGCCAGCGGGACCTGGAGCTGGCGCAGCGCCGCGATCAGGCGTGCCTGCTTGAGCTGGCCGGGCTCGTAGAAGCGGTAGCCAGAGTCCTCATCCACCCGTGCCGGCGGCAGCAGACCCAGCTCGTCATAGAGCCGCAGCGCCTTGGCGGATAACCGCGAGCGTCTGGCGAACTCTCCGATGCTCATCCGATCCACGTGCTCGCTCCTCATCGATATGCCCGTTACCGGACAAGTCTGCGCCTTCCCCCAAGGTCAAGGTCAAGCCGCCGCGTCGAGGAAACATGGGTCAGTACCCCGGAGCTAGCCTCCGACACGGCTACCCGCTCCTTGTCGACCACCAGCGCTCAGCCAGCCAACTCCGCTCGCGATCGCGATTCGCTGAAAGACGCCGCCGAGCCCAGCAAGCCGCGGAGCACCACCGAACGCGGCGCCGAACAACCCACACGCACCGGGCCATCCCGATGGACGATCCTGCGCTGTACGCCGCCCAGCCATACTCTCGCCTGCTGGTGGCGCAGGCAGGTACGGACTGTGGTCTCGATCGCCACCGACCACACCGACCCCGCGTCCCACTGACCCACCGACCCGTTCTCTACGCCGCCGCTGCGGTCTTCCTGCGGCCACCCGGCCGGATCGTCACCGCTCGCTCGACCAGCACCCGCCGGATCGTATGATCCGCCACGCCCAAGCGCTGACCCAGGTTGTGGAGCGTCCACCCATCCTGATAGAGACGAACGGCCTCGTCGATCTGCGCCTCGGTCATGACCGGCCGGGTCTTGCCAGCACGAGCAACGTGCCTGGCGACCGTCGTGCGATGAAGCCGGTAGACCTTCGCCAGCTCACCGACACGACCACCCGCCTCGTAGTCGGCGATCAACGCCTCCAGCTCAGCCGGGGGGAGTCGCCGCTGAGCCTGCCGCAGCTCACGCACGTTCGGACCCCGCGCATCCTCAAACACCGTCACCGGAGACTCTTGGGCGACCTTGCCGCCCTTCCCGATCCGACGAAGTAGCCGCCGTACCAGGGATTTTGCCGACGGAGCAGAGTTTGAGAACTCTCTACGTCGGTCCAACCGGGATCGGCAGTCGGCCACGATCCCGGCCACTCTGTGTCCCCCGGTGTTGTGGCCGGTGGTTTGCAGGTGCACGCACGGCTCGCACAGGCGCTGGCCGATCGCGCGCACCGACCCAGTCGTGAACTCCCGCCCAACCAGCGCGTTGAGGTCGATGCCCCTGGTGACCACATTGCGTCGGGACTCGGCCGCCGTGAGGTGCGAGCCGTCGGAGAGTGTCACGCGATCGAGCACCTCGGACTCGATGAGGGTCAGGTCGTAGCCGCGCAGGCGGTCCGACCGTGGCGTGAAGGTCCCCGCCTTGGCCGCACACCGATCGCCCAACAGCCCGCGTCCGGCAATGGCGGTCGCGGTGACGAGCGACTGCATCGGCCCGGTCTTGACCGGGCTGATGTAGAGGCCAACAACCCCATCAACGGTACGAGCGGCATCCGCGACGGGCTTCTGGAACGGTTGGTACGGGACGAGCAGCAGCGCCTGGCGAAAGCGCAGGTCATCGACCGCCTTGCCAACCAGGTCGGGTGCTGCGGGACTCGCGATGACGGCCGACGGAGTCCCACAGAGCAGGACGGCCACCGGTTGGTCGGACCCATCCGGCGCGCCAACGGTCCCGATCCAGTGCCCGGGCCAGCTGAACTGCTCGGGATGGGCGATCGACACTAGTCCGCAATCGAGGCGCAAGCCACAGGCGCAGCACGGCGAGCCACTCGTCCCCGGACTCGGCAGGGAATGGCAGCTCGTCGAGCGTACGGCCGGTGAGCCCAGCAACAAATGCCGTGACGACGTCGCTAACACGGCGCACGGCAGCCATGGATCACCCCCCATTGCAGTCAGACCCGAATCGGTCGGTGAACGCCAGTCAGTCCTGCCACGCGACGAGGTCGAGCGCGACGTCCCAGGGGTGGATGCGCATGTCAGGCTCCGTGGTCCGGCATCGCGCTGGCGGTGAACAGGCGGCGGACGGCGCGGACGTCGGGGCCGAGCCGGATCAAGTGGGCGACCAGGTCGTCGGCGGTGGCGTGGAGGGCCGCGTCGGCCACCGGATCGAGCGCGTCGAGGATGAACAGCGCCGCGGTGGTGTCGTCGCGGAGCTGGGTGCGGCGTGCCTGGCGCCAGTTCCAGCGTCGGCAGGTCACGCCGGCGTCGTCGCACCACACTACCTCGCCGGGGTCGGGGTACTCGACCACGACACTGCCGTCGGCCACGGTGTCGAAGGGCTCCGTGCCGGTGGCGCGGACCAGCCGCGGCGCACCGGTGTAGCGGGTCAGGTCCTCCCCACCGAGCGGGACCTGGTGCAGCACCGAGACCGCGTTGTAGAGGTCGGTGAGCCGATTCACGCGGGGCAGCCCGGACGCCGCCCGGCGCAGGAGCGCCTCCAGGCTGTTGCGGGTGCGTTGCGGCTTGGCGCCGAACGCCCGGTACGCCTCCCGCCACGCCGCCACGTGCGGGAACTGCTCCACCGGCCGGTCGCGGAGCGCCGCGCCGGCTGCGGCCTCCGCCGCTGCGAGCAGCGCGTCGCTCGCCTGGTCGCTCGGGCCCGGGACGAGCCCGTCGACGGCCAGCAGCAGGGCGCGGTAGTCGGGCCGCAGCGCGAACACGGCGGCATCGACCTGGCCGCCGGCGAGAAACGCCCGGAGCATACCGAGCTCAGGCATCCGTACCCTCCGACCGGGATCGCGACCCCACGCCCGGCTCGAAGACGGCCAGGGAGAACCGCGCCGGCTGTGTGCCCGGATTGACGTAGGAATGCGCCACGTCGCCGGGGAACGCGGCCGCGTCGCCGGCATCGAGGGCGACCGACTGGCCGGCGACCTCGACCGTGATCGTGCCCTGCTGGACCTGCACGAGCTCCTTGGTGCCCGGCGTGTGGGCCTCGCTCCGGTACTGGTCTCCCGGACCCAGCGTCCAGTCCCACAGCTCGACCACATCCGGTGGCTCGGTGCCGGCCACCAACACCCCGCGCCCGCCGGACGCACTCCTCCACAGGGCAGCGCCGTCACCATGGCGGGTGACCTTCACCGGTTTGGGGTGCGGTGGCTCGACCAACGCTGGCAGTCCGACGCCGAGCGCGTCGCTGATCCGCAGTAAGGTCCCCACGCTGGGGTTCACGGCGCCCTGCTCGACGTTGACCACCATCCGGCGGCTCACCCCGGCAGCCTGCGCCAGTTGATCCAGCGTCCAGCGCCGCGATTGCCGCGCCTGCTTGACCCGGACGCCGATCGTCAACGCGAGGGTGTGAGTGCTCTGATCCATGAGTGCATGATACTGCACTCAGCGGGCACGTCACTACGGGATGCGCCGGCGCACTCCGGTGGGTAGGGGATGGCTCACCAGGACGTAGACGACGGTGTGCTGGCTGTAGGCGAAGCGCGTTGCGTCTACCAGCCCCGTGGTTGCTGAAGCGCTACTCGGTGAGATTCGGATGATACCGCTTGCCCGCATACCGCGACCCCGTCCGACGAACGATCCGGACGAGACGCCCGAGATTCCTCGGGGCCGATCGCTGTCGCACCCCGCGCGCCCTTTCCGCGCGCAGTTCGCCCACATCACCTGCGATCGCGCCTCCCTCCCGAGCTACGTATCCCGCTCATCGCCGGACTCCAGCGACCTCAAGCTCGATCGCGAGGGGTGCCGCGACGTCGCGATGGTAGCGCTTTTTTCTCCATAATGGAGATGGAGGTTCCCGGCGCGTCCGGGAGCGAGCGATGAACACGGTCCGGGTGAGCGGGCCGCGACGTCTCCGTGTCCTCGCTGGATGGAGGAGCCCGTGCCAGAGCAGGTCGAGCGATTCGGCGTGGCCGCGATCCAGTTCGAGCCGACCCTCGGCGCGAAGACCGCCAACGTCGAGAGCTTGCTGGAGCTGACGCGCGACGCCTGCGCTCGGGGGGCGGCGCTCATCGTCCTGCCGGAGATGGCGACCACCGGCTACTGCTGGTACGACCGGGCCGAGGTGCGCCCCTACGTCGAGCCGATCCCTGGGCCGACGACCGACGCCGTCGCCGCGCTCGCCCGCGAGCACCGCTGCTGGATCGTGGTCGGCATGCCGGAGGTCGACCCGGCCACGGACGTCTTCTACAACGCCGCGGCGTTGATCGGACCGGGGGGCGTGGCCGGCGTCTACCGCAAGTCCCACAGCGCCGACAGTGAGGGGAAATGGGCCGGGGACGGCGACCTGGGGCTGCCGGTCTGGGAGACCCCACTGGGCCGGCTCGGCATCCTGATCTGCGCCGATGCCCACTACGTGGAGCCGGCCCGCGTGCTGGCGCTCCAGGGCGCCGACGTCCTGTGCTTGCCCGCCAACTGGCAGGGCGCGCCCTGCCCGCCCGACTCGTGGATCGCCCGAGCCTGGGAGAACGGCTGCTACCTCGCCGCCGCCAACCGGCACGGGGTCGAGCGCGGCATCCAGTTCGGCGGCGGCTCGTGCGTCATCGACCCGGACGGGGCGGTGATGGCACGGCAGGGGGAGGGCGACGGCATCGTGCTGGCCCAGATCGACGTGGCCCGCGCCCGGACCAGAGCGTTCGCGCCCGGGCTCCCGCCGGAGAAGGTGTCCGCGCGCCGTCCCGACCTGTACGACGCGGTGACCCTGAACACGTACCTGTACAACCCGCTCGAGTTCCACGGACTGTACGGCCACCGGCCGCTGCCGCGGGGTGGGCGCTCTCGCGTGGCCGTTGCCCAGATGGCGCCGACCCCCGGCGACGTGCGGACCAATCTGAGGACTATCGAGGGCGCGCTCGCCGGGCTGGCGGGCCCGGTGGATCTGGTCGTGTTCCCGGAGTACGCGCTGACCGGCCGGCCGTCGTGCGCCGCCGAGGTTGTCGACCGCGCCCAGCCCACCTCCCCACCGTGGTTGGATGAACTGGTGGATTTTGCCCGGCGCTACCAGACGGCGCTGGTAGTCGGCTACCTGGAGCGTGCGGGTGAGGCGTGCTACTCGACCGCTCTGGCAGTTGGCGGCGACGGCGAGCTGGGCCGCGCGCGCAAGGCCCACCCGATCGCCGGGGAGGCGGAGTGGTGCCGTCCCGGCCCCGATCGGCCGCCGGTGATCGACCTCGAACACATGCGCGTCGGGGTCCTCGTGGGGACCGACCTCTGCTTCCCGGAGGCCGCCCGTGCCCTCGCGCTCGATGGCTGCGACCTGCTGGCGGTCCCCGCCGGATCGGGGCTGCCGCCGGTCGTCGGTGCGGCCGGGCCCGGGATGCCGGTCGTCGATGCGGCGGCCTTGCACCTCGCGCGGCTCCGCGCCGTCGAGAACGCCTGCTACGTGGCCTGCGCCAGTGCCCCGTCGTCGGGTGGCGTTGGCTGGAGCGGCGTCTTCGCACCCGAGCGAGGGCCGCGCGCGGAGGAGGGGTTGATTCCACCAGACGCGACGGGCGTGAGTCTGCGGGAGGTGGACACGACCAACCTCGCCACGCCGTTCCCGACCTCGGTCGTCCGCGCCAAAGAGTCGCTCCGGCGGCGGCGGCCGGAGCTGTACGCACTCCTGCAGCATCCCCGGCCGCCGGCGCTCGACCTCTTCGGAGCGATGTAGCGCCGGCCGGCTCGCGCCCCGCCCGAACTGCCACGAACGTGCGACACCCATCCGCCGGGCGCGCATGCGCTTGACACGGCGCGTAGCGTACCGTGGACACGGCGGGACCGTCGACGCGGGAGTCCGGGAAGG
>DATKRJ010000023.1:0-37032 GCA_035532355.1 Thermomicrobiaceae bacterium
CGAACTGGGCACGGATCGCCCTCCAGCGCGGCGCGTTCACGTTCAGTTGGATCTGGATGGTCGAGGTGGGAGCGGCGAGCTGGCCGGCCTCCGGCGCGACCGCCGTGACCGGCAGCGACAGATCGGTGTCGGCCAGCGCGATGCCGGCCGAGGCCAGCCCGACCAGCAGGGCCGCCAGGAGCGACACTCCGGCGAGCGTCAGTCGACTTAAGCGCATCGATCCCCCTCATGCGCGTACCAGCGTAACCCGCGGCTACCGCGGGCGCGTCCGTCATCGTCTGGCCGGTGACCGACCGGGTGATTGCGAGGAGCAGTATTCACCGGCTTCCGAGACATAGTCAACAGAAGCCCGAGCTAGGAAGACACCACATCAAGCCATTGCCGCTACGAACGACCAGCCAATCGCATCGGTGTCTCCCAGGAAAACGCCGCCGCGAGGCTCACGCCCGCACGCGCCGCGGCCCGGAGCCGACGGCGACGCTAGCTCGCTCGCACCCCCCACACGATCTCTCCTTCGTGCCGCTCGACGGATGCGATCGACGCCCCGAGTTGATCGCTCAGCCACGGCGCGATCCGCTCCGCGGCCGCCCGCGACTGCTCTCGCGACGCTGACACGCTCACCGAAATCGCGCTGTCGGATCCGGTCCGTGCCGCGCCGTAGCCGACGAAGCCCGGCTCGCGTTCCATTTGGGGCAGCATCTCGTTCCGGACCCGTTCGGCCACCGAGTCGGCCGTGCCGGGCTGAAATCGCCAGAGGGCCACCCGGGCGTAGCCGCTGATCTCCCCGGTAGGGACACTGGAGATGACCAACTCACCCATGTGGTTGTCGAACGTGACCAGCGATGGTCCCATCTCGGTGCGTGCCCAGGCGGAGAGGTGTTCGTCGGCCTGTTTGGCCCGAGCCTCGTCATCCCACACGGTCACCGCGACGAGCGTATCCGCGCCGGTGCGGACGGTGAAGTTGCGACGGAACCCGGGCTGCTGGCGCATCTGTGGGACGAGCTCCGCCTCCGCCTTGGTCAGGATGCCGTCGAGGGTACCGGGGCGCACCGTGTAGAGCGCGATGCGTGCGTAGGCCATGTCTTGCCTCCTGTAGCGTTTGATCGTCCGAATGGCCGATGACTATCGATGGTTCGCGTGACTGTACGTGGGCGATTCATTAGTTGCGAGCCTCCCGCACCCGCTATGGCACGATGCCCACGGCCACGACGTGTCCCTCGCGCCAAACGAAGTTCGCGTCGTCAAACAGGCAGTCGCGTCCGGCACCGTCGGCCAGCCGCAGCCATGCCGCGCGGTCCGCGGCGGGGAGCGCGCGCTGCAGCGCGATGGTGGCGAAGTAGGCGAGGCCGCCGCCGATGTATTCGCGCTCCACGTCACGCAGCGGGGCTGCCCGCTCGACGACGGTCGAGCGCTGCCATACGTCACCCAATCGAGCCTCCCTCAGCCACTGAGCAAGGGACGGCACCCGCAGGCAGCCGGCGAACTGGTCGTTGCCGCTCGCGGCCATCGCCTCGAAGAGATGCGGGATCATGAGGGGTGGCCCGGGAACGAGGCCGGGCGAGGTACCGTCGAGATCCTTGATCGCCACCAATCCACGTGGGCGCACCACGCGTCGGAATTCTGACAGCGCCGTGCCCAATTCGGCGTCGGTGAGGTACTGCGTCGTGGCGGCGCACCAGACTCCATCGAAGGTATCGTCCGCGTAGGGGAGCGCGAACACCGAGCCGACCCGCGCCTCCACCGGCGCCGCCAGGCCCCAGCCGGCGACGCGCCGCTCCACCGTGGCGACGTTGTCCGGCGCCAGATCCAGGGCGGCGATGCGCCCGCCGGGACCAACCAGTTCGGCCATGAGCGGCAGGAAGCTGCCGCTGCCGCAGCCCGCGTCGAGCACATGCCAGCCGCGCTGGAACCCGACGGAGCGGAGCATGGCCGCGTATTCCGGTCGACAGGTCTCGAAATGCACGTCGAGCCAGCCGGCTTCGGTCATCACCTGCCCGGTCGTCGACGCGTAGCGGTCGACCTCGGAGCTTTGCTCATCGTTCATGGTTGCTCCCCAGCATCATTACGGCGGTTGGCTCATGGCGTCCCCGATAGCCACTCGAGCGCAATTTCAGCCGAACGGCGTGCGCCGCGATGGGTTGCCCAGCCAGCAGCCCGGCACGCCACGTCGCGGCGAACACCGTCCTCAGGGCGGCGCGCTGCGAACCTCAGGAGGCTTCCGGCGCGGGTGCCGGCAAGGCGCCGACCTGCTGGAGGATGCTCAAGGGGTCGGTGTAGGCCCAGACCTCCGCGATCTTGCCGTGCCGGATCTGGAAGACCTCGCAGATCGGCGCCGCGAAGCGCTGCCCGGTGGCGGGGATCCCGGCGAAGTCGCCCCGCAGCGTGCCGCTGACCGTCCCCCGCCAGGCGGCCCGGTTGCCATCCTCGAGCACGTCCTGGAGCGTGAAGTGGAAGTCGGGCATGGCGGTGTAGATCCCGAGCAGGAAGGCCTTCAGCCCGGCATAGCCGTGCACGGCGCCACCGGCGGCAAACGGGTCGTTGAAGACGAGGTCGGCGTGGTAGATCGCGTCGACGACGTCGAGGTCCTGCGCGTTCACGACCTCTGCCACGTGCCGGCAGACCAACGCGCTGCTCCCCGCTGCGGTCATGGAGTCGTCCTTTCGCATTCGATGCCACCACGCCAACGCCCACCCCGGAGCCCGAGCGCCGACCCACCCCCGCCGCGCCTAGACGCCGTGGTCCCGGCTGAACTGCCGATAATCGACCTGCACGACGGGATGCACGTCGAACTGCATGAGCTCGCAGTACGGTGCAAGGCACTGCCCCAGTTCCTCGTGGTTGGCGGCCTCGACGAGGAGGAAGCCGGCCACTTCACCGGGATAGCTGAACCAGCCACGGAGGCGCTCGCCCAGCGGATCCAGTGCCTCCGCCGCGCGGAAGATACGGGCGAACGCCTCGGCACGGGTCTGGGAATCGTGCCGGGCCGTCTGATCTGGCCAGCGCCAGCTGCACTGATACAACGCCATGGCTACCTTCCGTTCATGTCGTGGGACGGGCGGCTCAGCCACGGGCGGCTCCGGTCGACGCTGTACGACACCATCGGCTCCCGCGCCGTCAGGCGGCGGTCGCCGTGCGGTCGGATGCGGCGTCGCCGCGCTCCCCCGCGGGCCTCCCGTTCCGGTAATTTGCCGACCTGCGTCCAGTGTAGGTTTCGGGGAACCCCGACGCATCGGGCGAAGTGTGCAGATCTCGGAGCCAACGCGACGTCCGGCGGCGCGCGAACTACAGCAAACGCTGTAGGGCTACAGTTGGACGTACCCCCGGCGGAAGGCGTGGGCGATGGCCGCCCCGCGCGTGGTGACCCCGAGCTTGGCGTAGATGTTGGCCAGGTGCCGGTTCACGGTCTTCTCGCTGAGGAAGAGCCGGTCGGCGACGGTGCGGTTGGCGAGCCCCTCGGCGACCAGCCGCAGCACCTCGATCTCGCGCGGGCTCAAGGGGGTGGTCGTCGCGGCCAGGGCCGGGACCGTCAGGAAGCGGTCGACGGCGCGGGTGATGGCCTCGGCGTCGCCGAGGAACGGGATGTGGTGCTCGCCCGGCAGCGCCTCGCAGTCGGCATCGGCCAGATGTGCGGCGAGGTAGGTCGAGTGCCCACCGTGCTGGCCGCCCTCGCGGTACAGGATCCGCGTGGGCGTCCGGACCGCAGCCAGCAGCCCCCGGATGTCGGTGGCCATGTTGGCCACGCGGGAGGCGACGGCGGCCTCGCGGGTCAGGCTGACGCGCTGCCACTGGGTAAACCAGGACGCGCGGGCCTCGTCGGCCTCGGGCAGGAAGATGGTCGTCAGGATGCGCGATCCGCTGCCCCACTCGGCCCCGATCAGCGTCTGGAGCGCCGCGGCGCGGTCGGGATCGCTGCCGCAGTCGTAATCCGGCGCCCGGAGCATCCGCGCGACGGCCTCGAAGACGACCAGACGGCTGACACGCTGGGGGTAGCGAGCCGCGAAGGCCAGCGCGATCTGTCCGCCCTCGGACCAGCCGAACAGCGGAGCCCGGGCGACGCCGACCGCGTCCATGACGCGGGCCAGATCCTCCACGCGCGTCTCGATCGCGTAGGTCTCCGGGGCCAGCGAGCGCTCGGACATACCGGTGCCACGCTTGTCGTAGCGGACGACGCGCCGGCCGACGGCCAGCCGCTGGTGGAAGGCGCGGATCTCGGGCGTGTCCCAGTCGAAGACCAGGTGGCTGGCCCAGCCCGGCACGACGAAGAGCGTCTCCACGCCGGCACCATGCACCTCGTAGGCCAACTGGGGCGAGCCGTGCGTGTAGCAGATCGTCATGAAGTCCACTCCAGCTATTGTAGCAAGATCGTAATCGTGTTGTAGGGAACGCCGGTGCATCGTACCACATCGCGTGGGCAAAAGCTGTCGTGTCGACTTGACAGGGTATGGGGGTGCGACCTGGTGGACAACGAGTTATCCAGTTCAGTTCAGTCGACGGTCCGCTACCGCCCGGTTGGGGCCGTCCGAGTCCGCCGTCAGGTGTTGAGGTCGGCCGCCGTTTCCGGGAGGGGCACGCGTGCCATGGCCTCCCCGGCCTCGGAGTCGAGCCGGCGCACCAGTGCCAGCACGAAGTCGGCGGCGGTGGTGACCGTCCGCACGTCGATATGCTCGACGGTGTCGGTCGGCTGGTGCCAGTGTGGGACGTGACCGGTGGCGTCCACGGCGAAGACGCCGATCGCCTGGTAGCCGTGCGACAGCGCGACGTACTGGTCCGTCGGCAGAAGCTGGTGGGCCTGCGGGCGGACAGCCCATTCCGGGTGGTTGCGCGCGATCTCGTTTGCCATGCGGGTCAGCACCGGAGACGACCGGAGCGGCACGATCAGCCCCTCGGAGCGCGTGTAGCGCACGCCGCCCGACCCGACGCTGTCGACGTTGACGAAGAAGGTCCGGTCGGGGTCGAACTGGTTGTCGCCCAGGAACTGACGCAGGCCGGCCATCCCGGATTCCTCACCCGAGGTGAAGAGGGTCCAGGTCTCGACGTGGACCGGTCGATCGCGCTGTAGCGTCGCGGCGACGCCGAGGATGGCCGCCACCCCGGAGGCATCGTCGTTCGCGCCGGCCACGGCGCCGCCGCGCGCCTCGCGCTCGACGAGCAGGGCGATGCCCACGAGCAGGAGCAGGAACGGCGCGAGCGAGATCCACCAGACGCCGCGCGAGCGCGTCGCCAGCTGCACGACCTGGAGCAGCGCGATGAGCACGACGCTGCCGAGCATGGCGAGCGTCAGTGCCCGGAAGCGCCGGACGAGAGCGGGTCGCCAGAGGAGACCTGCCCGGCCGCTGTCCAGGTGCGCGGTGAGGATCACGCGTCGGGTGGGATCGGCGATCTGCTCCCCATCCTCGGTGAGCGTGGGGATCAGGCCGACCACGTTCTGGCTGGGGCGGCGGGCCAGCAGCCGGGAGACCGCGGGGTGTGCCGTGCCTTCCGCGGCCAGCAGCACGAGCGCGACCAGGCAGAGGATGAGCCCGAGCACGACCGAGAACCGCGCCAGCGCGACGCTGAGCGCGGCCATCACAAACAGGGCCACGTAGACCAGCGAGAAGCCGCGTGGGATGACGACCGGCAGCGCCGCGGCCGGTATACCGAGCCGCTGGAGTCGCTCGGTCACGTAGCCGGCGGCGCGCTGCTCCGGCGGGCTGCCGGCCGGTCGCGGGCCGATGCGCGCAGCGAGCGTGGCGACGTCGTTGAAATCCACGGCCAACGGGCTGCTCCTTCCGAAGCCGGGTATCGAGCCACCGACTCGATCCGCGATCAGGATGAAGGCGCGTCCGTACGCCCGTTTCTCGCCGCTATCTGATCATACCCCCGGTTCGCGCGTCAACCGAGCCGATGGACGCCGTTATGCCGGCAGGCTGGTCGCGAGAACGTCGAGGTTGTCCAAACCCATGCCGCGCTCGCCCTGCTCGATCTGCTTGACCAGGCGCACGACGGCGGCGTTGACCGGGGTCGGGATGCCGAGCTCTCGGCCGCGCTCGACCACGACGCCGCTCTGCATGTCGACCTCGGTCTGGCGCCGCTTGACCTTGAGGTCGCGCCAGATGCCCATGTACTGCTTGAGCGAGCTTCCCATCTCGCCCGCCAGCTCGTCGAGCTCGACGTCCGCGCGCGCCTCGAGGCCCGGGCCCGGCAGGAACGCGTTTGGATTGAACGAGCCGATGGACTCGAGACGGTAGCCCTGGGCCTGACCGACGCGCGCCGCCTCGACCGACGCGGCGCGTCCGACGCGCCGTCCGCGCGGATCGGCCAGGACCTCGTGTACCGGAGCATCCACCGTCGAGACGGCGAACGCCATGGCGCCGTAGACGAGCTTCCCCCAGAGGTAGCCCCAGATGTTGTCGGTGAGATCGACGGGCATGACGTGGCTCAGGATCGACTGGAGTTCGCTCAGGCGGGGCGAGATCCGACCGTCGAGCTCGCCCAGGTGGATCGCCTGCTCCTGGCTGAGCTGGATCAGCCCCGGCTCCAGGTAGTCGGCGCCGAAATGGATGAAAGCTCCCACGGTTCGCTCTGGGCCGATCTCGCGGGCGATGATCTCCTCGTTCAGGCCGTTCTGTAAGGACACCACGTAGCCGTTCGGGGCGAGCATCGGCCCGTACTGGGTGATCGCCGGCGCGGTGAAGTGCCCCTTGACGCAGAGCAGAACGGTCTCGAGCGGCCCGGAGAGTTGGTCCGGCAGCACGGCGCGCACAGGGTAGAAGTGATCGCCCCGCACCCCGGTGATGTGCAGACCGCGCTCGTTCATCAGCCGTACATGCTCCGGCACCACGTCGACCAGCGTCACGTCGTAGCCCGCCGTGGTCAGGAAGGCCCCGACCGTGCCGCCGATGGCGCCCGCGCCGATGACCGTGATCTTCATCGCATGCCCTCCGCCTGTCCCGACCGCCGCGCCGCGCCGGTCAAGCCTGCCGCACCGCCGACCGTCGCGGCGTTCGACCCGGCGTGCTGGGGCGAACGTCGGGCGGGGGCATCATACCGCAGGGAAGACGACGGTCGGGTCGCGGGGGTCGGCTCGGGGGCGGTGTACGGCGGGAGAGATGCCTCACTCCGCGTGTTGTTGAGCGGGGAACGCAATGGGGAATGCCGGTGCCAGTCGCGATGGCGCTCTGATTCGGGCTGCCGGCAGAGGCGCCCGTCAATCGGTCCGATAACCGCTCTGGCCCGGCGCGCTGTCGCCGGGCCGGCGTCGATAGCCCGCGGTACGGCGAGTACGTACGTGGGTTCGGGTCGGCCGACGCCGTCGAGGTGGTAGAATGGTCCCGGTGTAGCCCGGGTACCGCCCCATCATGCGCCTGATTGCCCTGCTAGGAGCGGGTGACGCCGCGTCGGGGGAAGCGGCGTCGAGATCGGAGTGGGGATGCGGCCGGTCCACGAGGGGTACGGTCCTGGTGACCGCCCCGCTTGACCCCAGGTCCGGCGGCCTTCACGACGTGCAGGTCGCGGACGGGGCGATTGTCGCCGCGGACGACTTCGAAATCCCATGCTACTGGACGGCGGACCAGCGGACGGTCGCGGTCGGTGGGACCGTCCTCGTCGCGATCCTAACGATCCTGACCATCACCACCGTGCATGTGCGCGTCGGGGATGTCATCCTGCCGTCGCTGCACCAGATGGCCGAAAACGCCACCCTGTTCTACGGCGTGCTGCCGCACCTGCTGGCGGTCTCGGTCGGCTACTACGCCATCTTCGCCTGGTCCTGCGTCATCGCGCTGTGGCTGGTCTATCTGAAGCTGATCTGGCACCTGCGGGGCAGCGAGATCGACCACCGGCTGATCCTGACCGGCGCGCTCACCCTGGGCATCGTCGCGGTGACTATTCCGCCGGTCTTCTCGACCGACATCTTCTCCTATGCCATGTTCGGCCGCCTGGCCGCCGTCTATCACCTGAACCCGTACGTGGCGACGGCTCACACGGGCGCTCCCGGCGACCTGCTGATGCCGTACCTGTACTGGCGAGATATCCCATCGCCCTATGGCCCACTGTGGACGCTGGTGTCGGAGCTGATCGCGTCGGGCCGGGCCGCGACACCGTTCGTGCTGACCCTGCGCTTCAAGCTCGTGTCACTGGCGGCCGTGTTAGTCGACGGCTGGCTAGTCTACGTACTGGTACGGCGACGCTGGCCGCGGTACGCGAGCTGGGCCTATATGGCCTTCGCCTGGAACCCGATGGTGCTCGTCGAAGGGGTTGTGGTTGGGCACAACGACTCCCTGATCCTGGCGGTGGTGCTGGCCAGCGCCTACCTGCTGGCGCGAACCCGCTCGCAGCTGGCGTTCGTCGGGCTGACCGCGTCGGGGCTGGTCAAGTACTCGACCCTGCCGGTGATGGGCATCGCCGCCCTGCGCCTGCTCCTGCGCACGCCGCTGTCCAAGCGCGTGGGTCTCCTGCTCCGTCTGGGCCTGATCGCGGTGGTCCTGCCGGTGGTGACGTTCGCGCCCTACTGGACCGGCCTCCACGGGCTGATGAGCACGCTCGACGAGCCGGGCCGTGGGATCAACAACCCGATTCTGGTCGCCATCCGAGTGTTGATCGGTGTGGTGACCGCCGGGCACGTCCAGCTCGGTGCGGGCGGCACCGTGGGGATCTCGGCCACCCTCTTCGGCGCCTGGCAGCTCTGGGAGCTCTGGAGCGCGAGCCGGCGCACTGAGACGTGGGGTATCGACGACGAGCTGGGCGCCTGGAGTCTGACACTGGCAGTGTTTCTCCTGCTCTGGCCGCGGATCCACACCTGGTATTTCCTCGTGCCCCTCGGCCTGTCGCTGGCGGCGGGTCCGGCGCGCCGCCGCGTCTTCTGGGGGGTGCTGGTCGTCACGCTGGTCTCCTACACCTCCTACTTCTGGTAGGCTAGGATCTCGTCAGGGAGCGCTCTCGAGCCGGCGCCGAGGTCTCCAGCGGGGACAACCGGGGACGCGGGCAATCGTTGGACTCAGGGAGGCGACCGGCAAACCAGGCGTCCGTCGTCGGGTCGTCCGCTCGGCGGCGCGCGCCCCGACTCCTGGAACCTCAGCGCAGTTCCCCCAGGGTGAACCGCGATCCGTCCCGGGAGTAGCCGGGCGAGCACTGCTCGCCCGTCGGGTCGATCCACCCGTCCCGCCGGAGTGTCGGGACGGGTCGGAGACGACGGGGAGGGAAGGATCCGCCGTGAGCAAGGCACCGACGTGGGGACGAATGATCACCTGGCTGGCGCTGGCACTCACGCTGCTGGGTCTAGCAACACCGGGTGTCGCGGCGGCCGGCGGCACCGGGTCGACGACCTCATCCGCGTCGGCGACGACGCTCGCGACCGGCTGGATCGTCGGGCTGCGGGGTGGGGCCAGCGGGGACGCCGAGGCAGCCATGGCCGCCGCAGTCGGCGCGCGCATGGCGCCGATCTCGTCCGATGCCGGTGCCTTTGTCGCCCGCTTCCAGGCGTTAGGCGCGGTCGACGGGGTCGCCCGGCTACTGGCAAACCCGGACGTTCAATACGTCGAGCCCGACGTCACCTACTCGTGGCTGTGGCAGCCGAACGACCCGTACTACCCGCAGGAGACCTGGGAGCGAACGGCGCGCTTTCCGGACGCCTGGTCGCTGGGGACGGGACGCGCCTCGACCATCGTGGCCGTGCTCGACTCCGGGATTCACGCGGCCAACCCCGACCTGTCGGGTAAGCTCCTCAACGGCTACGACTTCCTGTCCAACGACACGAACACCAGTGACAGCGTGGGCCACGGCACGGCCATCGCCGGCATCATCGCCGCGCGCGGCAACGACGGGGTTGGCATCGCCGGTGGTGCGATGGACGTCCAGATCCTGCCGGTGAAGGTCGGCAACGCCGACGGTGCCCCGGTCAGCGCCATCTCGCAGGGGATCTACTACGCGGTCGACCACGGCGCGGCGGTCATCAACCTGAGCCTGGGTTCCGACTCACCGAGCGCCACTCTCCAGGACGCGATCAACTACGCGTACAGCAAGAACGTCGTCGTGGTGGCCGCTGCCGGCAACAGTCCGGATCAAGTCTCGTTCCCGGCGAGCTTCCCTCAGACGATCTCGGTGGCCGCCACGACCAGCGACGGCACCAACGTCGCCAGCTTCTCTTCTCGGCTGAGTCGCGTCGACCTGGCCGCGCCGGGCGAGGGGGTCTTCTCGACGTTCTATTCGTCGACCGGGGGAGACACGTACCAGTCGCTCGACGGCACGTCCTTCTCGACGGCGATCGTGTCGGCGGCGGTCGCGCTGATGCGGGCGGCGAATCCGGGTCTGCCGGTCGAGGCGGTCCGGGCCGACCTGACCGGCACCGCGCGGCAGGATTTCCCGTCCGGAACACTGGGCGGTGGGGCGGGCCTGCTCGACGCCGGCGCGGCTTTGCGCCGCGCGATGGTGCCGAGCATGACCGGCACCTGGCAGACGCCAGACCAGCCGGTGGCGGTGCTGGCGGCATCCCGGAGCTGGGAGTGGGGTCCGCACGCGTTCAGCGTGGTCGCCGAACCGTACGTCGAGACGCAGCACGGCTCGCGCCTGGTGGCCTATTTCGACAAGGCCCGCATGGAGATCACCAGCCCGTACGGCGACGCGAGCAGCCCGTGGTATGTCACAAACGGCCTGCTGGCGAGCGAGATGATTCGCGGCCGCATCCAGCTCGGCAACACGGACGGTGAGTTTCAGGCGAAAGGGCCGGCCCAGATCCCGGTGGCCGGCGACCAGGACGACCAGACCGGGCCGCTGTACGCCAGCTTCACGGGGCTGATGGGGGCCGCGCCACTGGCGAACGGCAGCACGGTCACGCATACCATCAACCGCGCCGGCACCGTCTCGTCCGATCAACGGCTGGCGAGCTACGGCGTGACCGCCGGCAACTACGTCCAGCAGACGAACCACAGCATCGCGAGCGTCTTCGCGGCCTACCTCCAGAGCGCGGGAGAGGTCCTGCAGAACGGCAGCTACCAGAACGGGCCCCTCTTCAACCCGGCCTTCTACGCCACCGGCTTCCCGATCACGGAGCCCTATTGGGCCCGGGTGAAGGTGAAGGGCACCGTTCAGGACGTGCTCGTGCAGTGCTTCGAGCGGCGCTGCCTGACCTACACGCCCTCAAACCCGGCCGGCTGGCAGGTCGAGATGGGCAACGTGGGCCGGCACTACTACCTGTGGCGCTACGGGACGCAGCCGCCGTCGACGCCGTCGCCGGACGATCCGAGCGCCTTCGCCGTGGGACCGCACTAACCGGCGAGCCTTCGATGCCAGTCGGCATTCACGGGATAGCGCCGCCCACCTGGAGCCGGCTTCGACTGGATCAAGCAGTATCCCGTTGATAGCACCTTGGCATGACATCGTCGGCCGGCAGCAACGGAGGCTGGCAATCGCGCCGGCCTCCGTTCGTCTGCGGCCTATCCCGCCTGTAGCCGGGCCTTACGGGGTCGTGGGTGACGTGGTATCGAACATCAGCCAGATCAGACGCATCGCCACCCAGCCGATCAGCAGGTAGACCAGCATCGCGATGAGTGAGTTGATCTCCAGCACTGCCCCTCCGCTCGACGGGTCGTGGACGATCCCGAGGAATGGGCTGACGAATACACCGCTGAAGTCGTAAATGAAGCGGACGAACGGATTGTCGGGATTGGCCGCGATCAGGTGGAGCAGCACGCGCAGCCCGATGAGGGCCTCGAGCAGGCCGATCACCGTCCAGACGACGTTGACGATCCGCGCGTAGATGATCCGGCGCCGGTAGTAGAGGTCTTCGGGAGTCTCCTCGCGCACCACCTCGCGCTCGACGCGCCGGTAGCTACCCGGCGGATCGGCCGGCGTGTATGCGACCGGCGTGACCGCCGGGTCCACCCGTCCGCGGACCACCGGCTCGACCGGTACGGTCCCCTCGGGGTCCCGCTCCTCGATGATGCGACGCTCGCGCATGTACTCGGACATAGGCTGCCTCCTCGTTCTGGTCCTTCCCTGTGGGCGCATCGCCGCCGCGGCGACGTGCCCTGAGCCACCCTGCAACGCAATCGGTGTGCCTACCGCTGGCCAACGGGTTGAGCGGCTTCCGATCGGCTGGAGCAGGAGGGGTGGTGCGCGGTAGCGTCAGAACGGCGCGGCCCGCCGGCACACGAGGTCAGCCGGCGGGCCGAGGCGAACGCACAGGCTAGAAGGCGTTGGGGCGTCCCTGGGCGCCGTCGACGGGGATGTTGGCGCCGTTGATCCAGTTGGCGCGCTGGGAGAGCACAAAGGTCACGACGTCCGCGATCTCCTCGGCCGAGCCCAGCCGTCCCCAGGGGAACTCGCGGCGCTCGAACTCGGCGAAGCGCTCAGGATCGCGCCCCTGGAAGCGCTCCCAGCCGCCGCCGGGGAAGATGGTCGAGCCCGGGCTGACCGTGTTCACGCGGATGCGTTGCGGCGCCAGTTCCCAGGCCAGAGCGCCGGCCAGGAAGATCTCCGCGGCCTTGGCCGCCCCGTACTGGGCCCGAGGAGCCGGCTTCCAGCCGGAGATCGACGAGATGATGACCGCGCTGCCGCCACCGCGCTCGCTCATGCGGGGGACCGCGGCACGGATCGAGCGCACGGCGTGAAACAGAGTGATGTCGAAGGTCCGGACCCACTCCTCGTCGCTCGAGTCGACCAGGTCGCCGCCGACGGATCCGCCAACGTTGGCGACGAGCAGATCGACGCCGCCCAGCGCGGCCGCGCTCTCCGCGACGAAGCGCTCCGCCTCGCCCGGCGCGGTCACGTCGGCGACGACCGCGTGGGCGGATGCGCCACGGTCGCGTATCTCTGCCAGCGTGCGCTCGAGGGTATCGGAGGTGCGGCCGCAGATGGCCACCGCGGCGCCCTCCTCGGCGAGTCGGAGGGCCGTCATGCGTCCGATGCCGCGGCTACCGCCGGTGATGAGCGCGGTCTTCCCGTGGAGTCCGAGGTCCATGCTGTCACTCCCCCTCGCCGCGCACCGCGCCTCCCGGCGCGACGCCGGTCACTCCGTGCCGAAGAGCCGATCCCCAGCGTCGCCCAGGCCGGGGACGATGAAGCCGCGCTGGTCCAGGTGGTCGTCCAGTGCGGCCAGGTACACGTCGACGTCCGGGTCGCTTGCCAGCAGCTCGCGCGCGCCGAGCGGGGCGCCGAGAATCCCGAGGAAGGCGATCGGACCCCGGTAGGCCGGTCGCAGCAGCCTGACGACGGCACTGGCGGAGCCGCCGGTGGCCAGCATCGGGTCGAGCACCAGGAGCCGTGCTACGTCGTCGTAGGCGCACGGCAGGTTCGTGTAGTAGATCCGAGCCGCGAGCGTCGCCTCGTCACGCCGCGCGCCGACCTGGTAGACGGGCGCGAGCGGCAAGAGCTCCCGTGCCGGAGGCAGCATGCCGAGCCCGGCACGCAGGATGACGACGAGCGCGACATCGCCCGCGATGATCCGCCCCGCCACCGGGACTCCCGAGTGGCCGGGAACGTCGACGGGCGCCGTCGCGACGTCAGCCAGCGTCTCCCAGAGGAGGCCGCGCGCAAGCTCCTGGACGCAGTGCCCGAACGCGGGCACCGGCGTGCGCGCGTCGCGCAGCGTGGTGGTCAGAATGGCGGCGAGCGGGTGCGTCATCACGTGAAGGCGCGGGTGCCCCGCCACGTCGGCGCGGGCCGGCTGCTCCCGCCCCAGCATCGGGGACGGCGGCTCAGCCCCCGCCATGTGGCGCTCCCGCGACGATCCCGGCGCGCTCGCCGATCGAGCCGAGGTAGCCCGCCAGGTCGGGGGCATCCGGGTCGGCCACCAGTGTCACGCGGTGCGGCCCGACGGCGCCCAGCCCCAGCTCGATCGCGGCGCGAATCTGCGGCTGCTCCCAGACGGGTGAGACTCCGAGCCGCTCGGCGCGGCCGAACGACGCCAGCACGGCGACTCCGCACACGTCGAGGGCGACGCGGTCGCCGCTCGCCAGGTAGAGGTGCGCCGGCTCGACCTCCCCGGCTACCGGACCGCCGTCGACCATGGCCTGTCCACCATCGAGGATCACCAGGTCGGGCCAGAACGGGCTGGCGAACTCGGCGACCGCGCGGGTGAGGTCACGGGTGACGTGCGCGGCGATGCGCTGGCGCGGGTGAACGGCGCCGAACCAGAGCTTGATGCTGAGAGAGAACCCGGCCAGCCGGTGCGTCTTGAGGGCCGGCACCGCGATCAGGCGCTCGGCCTCGTAGAGTGTGCGCGGGATGGACAGCGTCTCGAAGATCCGCGAGCGGTCGTGGAGCGGGACGGTAACCCAGCGGTCGTGGCGGAAGTCGACGAAGCGTGCGCCGTTGTTCTCGATCACGTCGAGCAACCCGTTGCGGGCCATCTGCTGGGCCGTGTTGTGCCAGGGCGGACCTGACATCTCGCCGACGATCACCTCGCGGGCACCGTGGTCCTGGAGCAGCTGGATGACGGCTTCGAGCGCCTCGGGGCTGGTCGAGGCCGGCGCGGGGGCGCCGGAGTTCGAGTTGAGCTTGATGACGACGCGCCGATCCGCGACGTCGATCGTTGCGAGCCCGCCGAGGAGCTCGACGGCGCGGCGGACACCGCGGCCAGGGTCACGGCTCCAGGTGGCCGCGACCAGGCCGCGCCCCGCATCATCGACGTACGCGTTAGGTTTGCGGAGAGGTGCCGGCAGCAGCTCACCGGTGCGAGCCAGGAACGTCTCGGCCGTCGGGAAGACCTGCCGCCTGCCGAATACCGTGACCGCGGCGGCACCCAGTGCGACGACAGCTCCGGCCGCGGCTCGCGACGTCCAACGACCCATGGCGGTCTCCTCCCGGCGGTTCGGCGGCGGGGCCGGGCGCGGTGGCTCCCGTCGATGGGCCGGATTATACTGCCGACGCGAGGGTGTCCGGACGGTCTTGCCGGCATCCGGCTGTTGAGGGGAGCCCGTCGATCGGCAGCAGCGCGTCGCCCGCGAGTCCGGCCCCGGAGGGAGACGTGGTGGGTGACGTGCCCACCCGGCGGTTCCTCGACCGCGTGGACGTCTACCGGCGCGACGTGGAGCGGCGGCGGTTTGCCGGCGAGAGCCCGGTGGTGCGCCCATCCCGTGCCGGACGACGGGCGTTCGAGGCGGCGGTGGCCGTGATCGCGGCTGAGCGGTTGCACGGCCTGGTGGAGCTCGACGGGGATGCGGTCAGCCCGACCGAGGACCGGGCGGCCGACGAGCTGTCTGAGGGGCTGCGCGGGCTATCTAGCTGGAGCTTCACCGTGGCGAGCCGCCACCTGACGGCGGCCGCGGACCTGGCCCGGCTTCCTGGCCTCCAGCAGCAGGTCAGCCTGGCACGGGCGCTCGAGCGTCTGTGCCGCGACGTGCTGTACACCGAGCCGGGCGGACGGTGGGGTGGGGCCGAGCTCGGCGTGCTGGCGCTGCTGCCGACACTCGACCGGATCCGGCCGGACGAGCTTGACTTTTGCCGCGACGAGACGTGGCGCCTCGCCGGGGCCTGGGCGGAGACCGCGGACGACGAGGCGGTGCGTGCCGGCTGGACGCTCGCCCGGGCGCGCGCCGCCGCTCGTGACGGCGGGCGTGAAACCGAACTGGCCTGGCTCCTCCGCCTCTACCGCCGCCACGCCGCGCGGCTGAACGGGGACGACTACCTGGACGCCGAGGTTCGGCGAGTGGAGGCCCTGTTCCGGTTGCTGCTCCCGGGAGTCGACGAGGCACAGCGAGCCGAACTGGAAAAGCTGGCCGCCGACGCCTGGCCGGCAGACTTCCGTCCCGCGCTCGTCGCCATGCTCAGCACGACCCTCGGGGCCGACCTCGTCGCCATCGCGTCGCGCTTCGCGATCCGGATCTTCCGCACGACCGCGCCGGCCGAGGGCGGCTCGGCGTGAGCGGCGCGGCACGCACGAGCGCGTCTGAGCGTGCCCGCGTCGTCTGGGAAGGCCTGACCAACAGTGACGGTCGGCCCGAGCTCATCGACGTGCCGATCCTGGTCAGGCCGTCGCCTGAAGGGTCGCGCCGGGGACGGATCGCCCTGCAGGCGAGCGCCGAGGACGGCGGCGAGCTCGGCCGCTGCTACGTCTTCAACGACGAGTGGTACCCCGGGTGCCCGTCCACGGTCCCGTTCTCCCACTACGCCCCGACGCTGGCGCGGGTCCTGACCGCCCACGAACGTCGCGGCGAGACTCAGCCGCTGCGGCTGCAACTCCTCAAGGCGGTCGGTGCTATGACTCCGGCCGGCGGCCGGGCGACCGTGCTGCTGAAGTTCATCATGGCCCCGGAGCACACGTTGACTGGCACCGAGATTGAGCAGGTCTACGGCTGCCCGCTGTCGGTGTTCTACACCCGGTTCGTCGGTGTGCCGTGGGACCCGCAGCGGCGGCGCAGCGCGAGTGCTGGTGTGCGTGGCGAGGCGATCCACGGCGGCTACCGGCGCGCGGCGGCGGAGCAGGTCGGGGGCGGGAGCCCGGAGCAGGTTAGAGCGGCCTACCTCGACGGCGTGCGCGCGGTCTGGATCAACCGCCTGCCCAACTACTTCCTCGATCGCCCGGCCGGACCGACGGTAGAGCACACCCGACCGGTAGAGGCGGCGGGCCCGGTCGTCGACCACTGCCGCCGTACCTGGCCCGAACCGGACGGGACTCGCGTGCTTCAAGAGCGCCTGTTCTACGCGCCCACCCGCGGCATCTCGGGCCGTGCCGACCGCATCGAGGTCCCGCCCGGGGAGCACGCGCCCTGGCGCCTGGTCGAGGTCAAGTCCGGCGGGTCCTTCGGCGCCGAGCGCGACCCGCTGACCGGGGTCCGGCGTCCCGGCGGGCTGCAGTCGCTCTCCTACCGCGAGATCCTGCGCTCCTTCGGTCTGGAGGGGCTGCGAGCGGCGGTCGAGCAGGTAGGGGACCGAGAGATCCAGGCGGTGCCGCTGGAGCGCCATCCGATCGTGGCCCGGCTGGGCCTGAGCCTGGAGGCCGGGGACGAGCGTGCCATCGACCTGATCGCGCAGGCGCGGAACGTGGGCTATTGCGCCGTCAGCGGCCTGTACAGCGGCTATGACCGCTATCTGCTGGACACGGCCGGCGACATTTCTCGATACCTGCGCGGGACCGGCGGCGACTACGACCTCTACGCGCGGCTTCCGCCGTGTCAGATCTGCCCGGCCGGTCACCGCGGCGTGTGCTCACGCGGGGCTCGATCGGGTGTCACGCCGCTGGACAACCTGTTCCGCTATGCGCCGTCGCGGCTCTACGCCTACTGGGCGTGGTTCCACCGGCAGCTGAAGGCCGAAGAGAGCGCGGAGCGCCGCTGGTTGCACCACCTGGTGTCGACGCCGTCGGGTTTGCTGGAGGGCCAGGAGGGCGTCAGCGTCGGCGAGCTCGCGGTCCGCGAGACGACGGGCTACGAGGTGCGGCTGGGACGGGACCGGCGGATCGAGACGCGCATTCGCGAGGACGACCGGGTGCTGCTAACCCCGGTCGACCGGCTGCCCGGCCAGGTCGTCTCGATCGAGGGGACCGTGACGGGAGTGGGTGAGCGCGAGGTGCGGGTGCGGCTCAACGATGGGCTCGACGACCCGCGCGGCTGCTACCGGCTGGACCTGCTGGGCGCGTTCGAGATGCGCCCCTGGCAGCTGGAAGGGCTGACCGACTTCCTGCTCAATGCGGTCGGCGGCGCGACGGTGCGCGGGCGCCAGCTGGCGATCGAGGAGCTGCCGCATTTGGCGCAGGTCATTCTGGGAGCCGCCTCGGCCGCGCCTCCCGGCAGCGTGCCGCTGCACCGCGCCGATGACCTGAACCCACCCCAGTGCCGGGCGCTCGCGGCGGCCCTGGCGCTCTCGCCCGGCGAACTGCTGCTGATCCAGGGTCCGCCCGGGACGGGCAAGACGGCCCTGATCGCCCACCTGGCCCACGCCGTGCTGGGACGGCACCTGTTCGACTACGACGGCGGCGCCGAGCGCCGTCCGCTGCTGATCCTGGCCAATACGCACCGGGCCGCCAACGAGGTCGTGCGCAAGGTCGTCGAGCGCTACCCGGAGCTGCGCCCGTTCGTCGTGCGGGTTGGCGTGCCGCGCACGGGAATGGAGCCCGAGGTGGCGGCGCAGACGCTGGCGGCACGAGTGGGCGCCGAGCAGGCTCTCAACGCCATCGACCTCGCGGCGGACGGTCCGGAGACGCTGGCCCGACTCGTCCGGCGCGGCAACCGGCTGCACGACCACGCCGGCATCTTCGTCGGCACGCTCGGCGCCGCCGATGCGGCCGAGCTGCGCGGCCTCGCCTTCGAGATGGTCGTCGTCGACGAGGCGGGCCAGGCCACCGAGCCGGCCATGCTCCAGGCACTGCGGCATCTCCCGCCCCGGTTGGAAGGGCGACTGGTGCTGGTCGGGGACCACCGGCAGCTGCCGCCGGTCGTCTCGAGCGAGCTCGCCGCGCCCGAGCTGCCGGCGTCGCACGCGGCACTGGGCCTCGGTCCGGGCGACAGCCTGCGGACGTCCGGCTTCGAGCGTCTCGCGCACCTGCACCCGCACGCCCTCCTCACCCTGACCGACCAGTACCGCATGTGCGGACCCATCTGCGAGCTGGTAAGTGACGGGTTCTACGACGAGACGCTCCGCCCTGCCACACCCCAGGTGGCGGAATGCCGCCTGAACGGCTGGCTGTTCGAGGCCGGCGTCGTGGATTTCGAAGCGCTGCTCGCCCGGTCGGCGCCGGTGCTGTTCGTCGACACGTCACGTGATCCGGCCGCCCGGGACGGTGGGGCGCGCTTCCACGGCCCCGGCATCACCGACGAGGCCCGTGACAATCCCCGGGAGGCCGCGATTGTCGCCGCGCTGGTGGCAGACCTGATGGCGGCGATGCCGGGAGGACGACGGGCCGCGCTGATCGCTGAGTTGGGCGTCATCTCGCCGTATCGCAAGCAGAACAACCGGATCGCCCAGGAGCTGGTGAGGGCGGATCCGGGACTGTCGGCCGTGCGCGTCGACACGGTCGACCGCTTCCAGGGGGGAGAGCGGGAGATCGTGCTGGTGAGTCTGGTCAACAGCAACCCCTCGGCCGCGATGGGCACGCTGCACGCGGACTGGCGCCGCATGAACGTGGCGCTGTCGCGCGCGCGCCGGCTGCTCGTAATCGTCGGCGACCGGTCCAACTTCACGCGGGAGGTGGATCGGGCCGAGGAGGACGAGGCGCGGCGGCGCTATCGACGCCTGTTCAACCGCATCGACGCGCTGGAGGCGCGCGGGGATGCCGTGGTCATCGACAGCCAGACGCTGGCGCTGGGAGCCCGGTAATGGACACCCTCGACGCCGTTCAGGGACTGCTGCACGAGATCGGCCCCGACGTCGGTTGCCGGCACCGCTTCGAGCCGGGAAGCGAGCTCAGCTTCGACCTGCTGGCCCGACTGGGACTGCTGCGATCGATTGACCGCACCGTGCCTGCCTGCGTCGAGCACGGCTGCCCGCTGCTCGGGCGCTGTGCCTGGGAAGCGGACTTCGCCGGGAAGGGAGCCCGGCGCTCGGGGCGCAAGTTCCGCGTCACCGACGCCGGTCGGGCAGCCGCCGCCGATCGAAGGCTGCTCACGCGCCTCGTCGTCGACACGCTCGACGGGCAGCCGCCAGTGGACGCGCTCGGGCCGGAGCCGCGGTCGATCTTCTCACTGGCGAGCGACCTGCTCGAGGCGGACGTGGCGGCCGTCGACGACAGGACGAAAGGTGCCGGGATGACCAGACGGGAGCTGGGCGCCGCACTCCGGATGCTGGCCGCGGCCGGCGTGGTGGACTTCACGGCGGACGGGCTCGAGGTCCGCCGGTGCACAGACGGTGCCGGCGCGGCGTTGACAGACGTCCGGTGAGCGCACAGAATCGCGCTACCTGACGGAACGGATATGGGCGGTCGGGAGGCGCGTCGCATGGCTGAGGGCAGCACGCCGATCTCCGACGCGACGATCGACGTGCTCGTCGTGGGCGGGGGCACTGCCGGGGCGACAGTGGCGGGCATCCTAGCGCGGGACACCGACCTGCGGGTGCTGCTGCTCGAGGCCGGCCCCGACTACGGGCCACTGAGTGCCGGCCGCTGGCCGGCCGACCTGCTCGAAGCGCGCTGCCTTCCGGGCAGCCACGGCTGGGGGTACTCTGGGCTGGCTCACCCAAGTCATGACACGCCTACCTCTTTCGACCGCGCCCGGGTGATCGGCGGCTGCTCGGCCCACAACGGCTGCGTGGCCCTGCTCGGCCATCGACGGGATTACGACCACTGGGCCGAACTCGGCAACACCGGCTGGGACTGGGAGTCGGTCGCGCCGGCCTTCGAGCGAGCCAAACGGGGACTGCGGGTGCGTCTGGTCGACGACGCCGAGGTCACCCCGTACCAGCGCGCCTTCGTCGAGGGTGCCGTCGCCGCCGGGATCCCGCGCGTGCTCGACCTCAACGACCCAGACGACGTGTCCGCGGTGGCGCCGTCACCGGTGAATATCCACGACGGCCGGCGCTGGAACGCGGCGCTGGGGTATCTGGATCCGGTGCGGGAACGGCCCAACCTCACAGTCGTCGGTAGGGCGCTGGTCGACCGGGTTGAGGTACGTGCCGGGAGAGCGGTCGCGGTGCAGGCAATCGTGGCGGGAGAGCGGCGCCGTTTCCCGGCCCGACGCGTAGTGCTGGCCGCGGGGGCGTACGGGTCGCCGGCCGTGCTGCAGCGCTCGGGGATCGGCGCGGTCGAAGAGCTCGGCGCGCTGGGGATCGCGCCGGTCCACGACCTCCCGGGGGTAGGCCGGCGGCTCGCCGACCACCCGACAGTCGTGCTGGAATACCGGGGTGCGCCGGAGCTCGACCAGACGATGGAGGAGTTCGGCGGCGCGCACTGGCTGCCGGACGAGCAGACGTTGGTCAAGACCCAGAGCCGGCGCTGCCGCGAGGCATTCGACCTCCACCTGTATGCCGTCAGCAATCACGATCGTGACACCGGCATCTGGCGCTACGTGGTGGATGTCTCCTCCATGGCGCCGGTGTCGTTCGGGTCGGTCACGCTGACCTCCGCGGATCCGGAGGCCGCCCCGGCGATCGACCACGGCTACCTGTCCGATCCCGAGCAGCGAGACCTGAACGTCCTGATCGACGGCGTCGAGATCGCGCGCCGGATCATGGGCTGGGCCGGGAACCGGCGGCGGCTCGCCGGGGAGCTCCAGCCCGGGCCGGAGGTGGGCACGCGCGACGAGATCGCGGGCTGGGTGCAGCGCCGCGTCGGGATCTACTACCACCCGGGCTGCAGCTGCCGAATGGGTCCGGCGCCCGACCCGGAAGCCGTGGTGGACACGGACGGCAAGGTGCATGGCCTCGACGGGCTCTACGTCTGCGACGCGTCGATCTTCCCGACGTTGATGCGGGCAAACACGAACCTGCCGGCGGCGATGCTGGCGGAGCACCTCGCGGGGCGGATCGGTGAGCTGTGAGACGGGGGCTGGCCGGCACTGCGCGGATTAGTTCGGAAAGGGGCGATGCGTCGTGACCTCAGGTGAGCATTCGGGGGTTGTCGACGCTCGCGCTCGGACGGTGCTCGACCGGCTGCGTGAGGAAGACCAGGCCCAGCGAGACGCCGGGCTGTCGGTCGCGGAGCGCACCCGTAACGCGACGGCGCCGACCGGCGCCTTCCTCTACACCATCGCCCGCGTCGCCGGCGCCCGGCGGATCTTCGAGATGGGCTCGTCCAACGGCTACTCGACGATCTGGCTGGCACTGGCGGCTCGTGAGAACGGGGGGCGGGTCGACGGCGTGGAGATCCTGCCGGAGCGCGCCGCAGCGGCGAGCCGCCACCTGGCGGAGGCCGGGCTGGCGGACGTGGCGCGGGTGTGCCAGGGCGACGCGGCCGCCGCCGCCGCCGGCATGAGCGATCTCGACCTGGTCTTCATCGACGCCGAGAAGGACGACTACGCGCGGTTGTTTCTCGCCGTCGTCGATCGGGTGCGTCCCGGCGGCCTCATCCTGACCGACAATGTCGTCTCGCACGACTGCGCGGCGTTTCAGCAGGTGGCGCGCGCGCGGCGTGACATTCTGACCCAGACGCTGCCGTTCGAGCGCGGCATCGAGCTGAGCTTGAAGCGGTAGCAGCCTCGCCCAGAGAAAGGGGTTGCGAGGCGGTGGCTGAAGCGGGTACCGAGACGCTGATCGTGCCGGTCCACGTCTACCTGATTCGCAACTTCCTGTCGGGCAAGCTCGTGACCGGACACGGGCGGCTCAGCGAAACCATGAACGACGGCAACCCCCACCTGCGGCTGCGCGACGTGGTGGCCGTCGACTACTCCAACCCCCGTCTGCGCTACGCGCGCACTCAGGCGGTGGTCGTCAAGGCGCGTATTCTGTTCATCTGCGACCGACCGGCGGCCGGCTACCAGCCGGCGCACGGGCGCTTCGCGGTGGCCCGCGATCGCCAGCGAGTGACGGTGGCCTGCGGCCCGTTCTTCATCGAGGGCGACGCCCACGTGCCCCCGGGCGGCACGATCGAGACCCGCCTGGTGAGCGTCTTCCTGCCGTACATCGCGCTGACGGACGTGCGGATCGCGTCCTCGGTGCTGCCGGCGTTCGCCGAGGATGCCGTGCTGGTCAACCGCGAGCAGATCGACCATATCCTGAGCTGAGCGCCGTGCTCACGATCGGCTCGAACTGAGCCGCGGCGCGCCAGAGGTGCCGGTACCGGGCGCGGTTCGGGCAACCGGCGCGTCCGACGATGTGACCTCCGTCTGGCGCGCCGCATGCACCGTGAGCGGCCCCAGCGGTAGCCCTCCAACGATCCAGGTGGTCGCCAGGACCAGCGTGGCGATCGCCAGCACCGGCGGTAGCACGAGCCACGGCCAGACTGAGCGGGCAAACAGTAGCGGGTCGTTGAAGGCCCAGCTGAGCATCGAGCCCCAGCTCGGCTGAGTCGAGTCGGCCAGGCCCAGGAACGCAAGCGTCGTCTCGGTGAACATGGCGAAGCGGACCGTGAGGATGAGCTTGGTCGGCAGCACGGCAAGGGTGCTCGGGAGCAGGTGCCGCAGCACGATGTGCGGGCCGCTGGCGCCGATGGCGCGGGCGGCTTCGACATAGGACGCGGACCGGTTCTGGATGACGAGGCTGCGCACGATCCGGGCGAAGGACGGCCAGGAGAGGAGCGCCAGCGCCAGGGCCAGGTGGGTGCGGCTGGGACCCGCCAGCGTGACCACCAGCAGGTAGAGGGGATGGCCGGCAAAGCCAGCAGCAGGTCGGTCAGGGCCATCAGCGGCCCTTCGAGCCGCCCGGAGAACCCGGCGCACAGGCCGACCAGCCAGCTCAGGGCAGTGGAGACGAGCGCGACCGAAGCGGCGACGATCAGCGTACTGCGCGCGCCGTAGAGCAGCAGGCTCAGGCTGTCCTGACCGACGTCGTTCGTCCCCAGCGGGTGGCCGACCGAGCCGGGTTGCAGCGGCCCCGCCACGGATAGGCGCGGATCGTAAGGGGCGACCCGGGATGCCAGTAGCGCGGCAACCATGGTGAGCCCCAGCAGACCACAGCCGAGCCAGAACAGCGCGGACCGGCGGCTAGCCATGGGCCGGCAACCGGCGGCGCTCGAGGCCGCGATAGGCGAGCTCGATGGCCAGATTGGCCGCCAGCACGGCGAGGCTGGCGAGCAGGAACTCAGCCTGCAGCACCGGATAGTCGCGCGCCTGGACGGCCTGAAAGGCGAGCATCCCGAGGCCGGGAACGCCGAAGACCCGCTTGACGACCAGCGCACCCCCGAGCACCGCGCCGAGGCACAGTCCGAAGAAGGTCAGGAGCGGCATCCCCAGATTCGGCAGGGCGTGGCTCAGCGCCACCTGGCGCTCGCTCAGCCCCTTGGCGCGCGCGACGTCCAGCCACGGCTCGGCGCGCAGGCTCGCCGCCGTGTCGCGGGCGATGAGAAGGAAGCCCGACGTGCCGGCGAGCGCCAGTGCCGTGGCGGGTAGCGCCAGATGCCAGGCCGCGTCGCCGAGCCGGTGCGTCAGGCCGAGCGCGCCGGCTCCGAAGTCGAGGAAGGTCGTCTGGACGCCTGCCAGCGGGAACCTGCCGTGCACCAGGGCCAGGGTGGCCAGCAGCCCGATCGCGAGCACGAACTCGGGCAACGCGCCCACGGCGGCCAGGGAGACCAGCGCGCGATCGCGCCGGCCGCCGGGCAGCCAGCCGGCGCTGAGCCCGAGCGCGGTACCGAGGAGCGCGGAGACGGCCAGCGTGCTCAGCTTGAGGGCAAGGGTCCAGCCGGCACGCGCGGCAATGAGTGTCCTCACTGGGCACGCCTGCGAGATCGGCCAGCCGAGGTCGCCGTGCGCCAGACCGGTCAGGTAGCTCCGGAGCTGAGCGGCGAGCGGCTGGCCGAGGTGGTAGTAGGCCCGGAGCTCGGCGCGGGCCGGTTCGGAGAGGACGGTCCCGCCGCTCATCCCGTCCGCGGCGCTGAAGTCGAGCGGGTCACCCGGCATCAGCCGCGGCAGGCGGAAGTTCAGCAGCACGACGGCGACGGCGAGCAGGAGGTAGCGCGGCATGAGCGCCGGCACGCCGCGAGTCGTCACCATCGTCAGTTCCCCAGGAGCGTGAGCTTGTTGTCCGGGAACGGGATCCCGTTCATCAGGCCCCCAAGTCTCCATCGGCCAGACCCGGGTGGGATCGTAGACCCAGTAGAATCGCCGGTAGTGGAGGACGATGGTCGGCAGTTCCTCGGCCAGGACCTGCTGCATCTGGTACACGATCTGGCGGCGTACGGCCGGGTCGAGTGTCGCGGACTCCTGATTTCAGAGGGCGGTGCACGCAGAGTCGTGGAAGATCGAGCCCTGAGCGATGCTGTTCGCCTCCTCACCCACGTACCAGCGGCGGAGGTAGTCCGGGTCGCAGCCGACGGCGATGTGGCTGGTGAGCGCCAGCTGGAAGTTGCCGTCCTGGAGGAGTTGCGTCCACGTCGCGGCATCGACCTGCGTGACGTGCAGCGTTATCCCGACCGCCGCCAGCATTGGTGCCATCAGGGCGGGCTCGCGGGCGGCCGAGTCGGCCAGCAAGTCAATGCTCAGGTGCTGCCCGCCGAGCAGTCGCCGCGCCACGGCGGAATCGTACTTGGGCTGCTTGGGATTCGGGTCGAACCAGGGCGCCTCGGGCGGGACCACGCCCGCGCTGCCGACGATCGCCGGCCCCTTGGTGATCGTCCCGGCGATCAGGGCACGGTCGAGCACGTAGGCGACGGCGCCGCGGACCTCCTTGTCGACGGTCAACGGCCGGCCGTCGTGCCAGGTGGCGCCGTCGACGAGGCGGAAGGTGTAGGGGGTGCCGCCGGGCGCGGCCTCCCAGGCGGAAACCAGCCACGGGATGATGCCGTGCTCGTCCTTCCACGTCCGCGTGTCGTACAGCAGCGGCAACAGCGCGGCGTCTCCCGGCCCGGTCACCGAGATCTGGAACGGCGTCGGCCCGCCGACGTCGTTCCACCAGGCGAAGCGCACCAGGTCCGCGGCCGGCGAAGCAGCGGACGCGGCAGCCAGCGTGCCGTCGCCGCCGACCGCGCCGCGCAGGAACTGCCTCCTGGTGATCGGCTGCATTCAGATCAAACCTCCCGCGGGCCGTTCGGACCCGCGACGGCAGTCCATGTGCCGAACCGGCTCACGTCACACCCACCGTCACTGTCTGTGTATCGGGCTTGGTCGGCGCCCCTTCCGCCGTGCGGTCGGAAACCGCCACGCAACTAAGCAACTCCACCAGTCGCAGAAGAGCCTAGCGGAAATCATCCCCGGCCGTGACCACGGCCCGGCGAATCTCGGACATCCGGGTTCCCCTCTCCCGGCGACGCTCAGATCGTCTGGTTCGCCAATCGCAGGTGGTGATCGGTGTAGCGTGCGAGATTTGCCTGCTGACGCGGCGTGAGCACCTCGCAGACCCAGCCCCAGTGGAGCGACACCCAGTCGCCGGAGCCCGATTGCTCGACGAAGCCACGGCCGTCGACCTGGCGCAAGGCGCGCACCGGCTCGGCCGGCCCGAGCGCGAGCTTGCCGCCGTTCAGCACGAGCGGCTGGCGCTCGACGATGAGCTCGCCGCCGTCGATCCGCAGCACGCTGCCCCAGCTGATCCGGCAGTTGTCCATGGTCTCGAGCGAATGCTCCAGCTCACCCACGCGGCTGTGGACGTCGAAGACGTGGAAGTTGTGGTGCGGGTGGGCGCCGGCCGGGGCCTTACCGAGCACCAGGTCTCGCGTCCGCCCCTGGAGTTGCTTGCCGAAGCGTTCGACGAGGGCGTCGTAGAGCTGGCGGACCTCGACCCCGTTGAGCAGATCGTTGCCGATCCAGTACGCCTCGACCACTCGCTCGTCGAAGGGGTCCGCGATGCCGTTCGCGCGGGCGATGAGCTTGAGGTAGGGAAGGGCTCCGGTGAAGCGCGCCAGCAGCGAGCGCAGGCCGCCGTCGTCGACCTGCTCGACGCCGTACTCGAACAGCGTGCGGTTGTCGTCACCGCCGCAGTAGCGGAGCCTGTTGGGCATGAAGCCGTAGTGGATGAAGCGCAGCGTGCCGGTGAGCGCCGAGTTCGGGGTCGCGATGTCGATCACGCGTCGGCCTCCCCATCCAGCTCGTCGAGCGAGTAGAGGCTCTCGAGCTCGTCGTATGCCGCCAGGATGGCCGCGGCCTCTTCCGGCTCTACCCGTGCCAGGGCCAGCCCCGCGTGGTGAAAGACATAGTCGCCCATGGAAACGCCGTCGATCCCGAGGAGCGACACCGGCGACTCGCGCCCTTCGGCCTCGATCCAGGCGATGTTCTGCTCGATGCGCAGCACGCGGGCCGGAACTGCCCGACACATCCCCCGCTCCTCTCACCCGTCGACGTCGATGCTGACGAGCACCAGATCCTCGACCTCGCTCTCGACCATGCCGACCGCGCCGCAGCCGGGGCAGGCGCCGTCGTCGCTCTGGTACGAGCGGCTGCAAGAGAGGCATAGGCGGCGCGCCGGCCAATGCTCGATCGCCAGATCGGCGCCCTCGGCGACCGTCCCCACACTGAGCACGGTGAACAGTGTCTCGACGATCTCCTCCGTGACGTGCCCGCCGTCGGCGATGGCGAAGGTGACGCGCTCGATATGGCGCGACCCTGCACCGTCCGCCACGCGGCAAGCGTGCTTGAGCGCCTCGGACATCAGCCCGACTTCGTGCATTGCCGGTGCCTCTCCTCGCTGGGTGGGTCCCAGCGTCTCAACTCGCTCACCGCGGCGTCGACCAGGCCATCCAGCGACGCAGCCACGGCCGGCGTCAGCTCCGTTCCCAGGTGCAGGCTCTCCGGCTGCAGACCGAGCAGCACGACCTCGTCGGGCTCCTGACCCATCATGCGCAGCGCGGCGAGCAGGTCGGCCACGCCGAGCTGGTGGGCGGTGCTGCCCCGCGCCAGGTCGCGGAGCTTGTCGTGGTCGAAGCGGAAGAAGGCGCCGGGCTCGCCCTCGACGTCGACGGCATCGAGGACCAGCATGCGGCGCGCACCGGCGGCCATGCTCAACAGCTCGAGCCCGAGCGTCCCGCCGTCGATGACCTCCACCCCGGCCGGCAGCCGTGGGTCGGCCAGCAGGCGGTGGGCGGCGCGCACACCGAGCCCCTCGTCCGACAGGATGAGGTTGCCCAGGCCCAGGACGACGATGTTGCCGCAGTGCTCAGTCATCGGCCGGCACCGGGAGCTGCCTCGGCGCGTCGGGAGCGGGCTCCGGCTCGGGCAGTGCGGCGTCGGCCTGGTCCTCGGGAACCGGCTCGGCCAGCCGCACCGGCAGGAACTTGTGCCCGCTGAAGATGCTGCCCATCAGCCCGTTCTTCTCCTCCGCCGACACCAGCAGCGCGCTGTACACGTGATGGATGGTGAACGCAAGGAAGACGAACATGATCAGGAAGTGGACCTCGCGGAGGTACTGGATGTTGATCCAGTTCGGCAGCCAGCCGAAGAGCGCCTGCCAGGGCTGGGTGTGCGCGACGGCCTGATACATCGCGAAACCCGTCACGATCTGCACCAGCATGATGCCGTAGATGGCCAGGTAGACGAGGGCGGCCAGCGAGTTGTGCCCGGTGGACTCGGGTGAGCGCCAGGCCAGGAACAGGTAGTACTTGAGCATGTCACGCATGCCGATCCACTGCGACCGCTTGAGAGGAATGAAGGCGCGCCAGTGGGCGAAGCGGTTGCCGGCGAAGAACCAGTAGATGCGGACCAGGAACGCGGCGGTGAAGACGAACGCCGTTACCTCGTGGATGAAGCGCATCCACCCCAGCAGGAAGGCGTTCGGTGCTCGGGAGATGATCAACGGGTTGTAGAGGTAGTAGCCGGTCACCGCGAGCACGACGGTCGAGAGGAAGATCGTCCAGTGGACGAGGCGGACCGGCACCTGCCAGACGTAGACGCGGACGTAGCGCTGGCGCTCGGCTCTCGGCGCGGGGTTGGCGACTTTCGACCAGGGTCTCGTACGCTGCATCGACCGCCTCCCCTACCGCACCTTTACCTGGACGAACTGCGCGCCGCGCGGATCGACCACGTGAACGGCGCAGGCCAGACAGGGGTCGAACGAGTGGACCGTGCGCAGGATCTCCACCGGGCGCTGGGGATCGGCGATGGGAGTGTTGAGCAGGGCCGCCTCGTAGGCGCCGCGCTGGCCTTTGGCATCGCGTGGACCGGCGTTCCAGGTGCTCGGCACGACCGCCTGGTAGTTTTTGATCAGCTTGTTCTCGATCTGGACCCAGTGGCCGAGCGCGCCGCGCGGTGCCTCGTGGAAGCCGAAGCCCTGGGCGCTGCTGGGCCAGGAATTGGGGTCCCAGCGCGAGTCTTCGAACGTCTTGACATTGCCGTGGCCAAGGTTGTCCTGCAACTGGGTCAGCCAGCCGTCGAGCTGGTTGACCATGACCTGGGTCTCGATGGCGCGGGCCGCGACACGTCCGAGGGTCGAGAAGAGCACAGCCGGTTGGGCGTTCAGCTTGGTGAGCACGCTGTCGACCACCGGCTTGACCTGGGGATGGCCGGAGGCGTAGGCGACGAGCATGCGGGCCAGCGGGCCGACCTCCATGGGCCTGTCCTGATAGCGCGGCGCCTTGAGCCAGGAGTATTTGGCGTCCGTGTTCAGGAAGTCGAACGGCGGCTTGGGGCCGCTGTACCGAGGGTTGGTCTGTCCGACGTAGGGGTTGTGGCCGGCGCTGTCGCCGTCGGAGTAGGTGTACCAGGAGTGGGTGACGTACTCGCTGACGTTCTCTGGCGCCACGGGATAGACCTGCGACAGGTCGTGGTTGAGGATGATCCCCCGAGGCAGGAAGAACGTGGACGGGTCGTGGATGCTGCCCTGCGGGTAGCAACCGTAGGCCATGAAATTCCCCAGCCCCTCGCCGACTTTGAACCAGTCCGGATAGAGGGAGGCAACCGCCAGCACGTCGGGGACGTAGACCTGCTCGACGAAGGTCCTGGCGGTCAGCACGAGCTGGTGCATGAAATTGATGCGCTCATCGGTGATGGTGGCGTCGGGCTCGTTGGGGTCCATCGAGGATGCCATGCCGCCGACCAGGTACGTCTGTGGGTGCGGGTTCTTGCCGCCCATCACGGCGTGCATGCGGATGACGTCCCGTTGCCACTCCAGCGCCTCGATGTAGTGGGCCACGGCCATCAGGTCGGCTTCGGGCGGCAAGGTGTAGGCGGGGTGGCCCCAGTAGCCGCTGCTGAACAGGCTCAGCTGGCCGCTGTCGGCGAGCGCCTGGACGCGGCCCTGGATCCCCTTGAAGTAGTCGGCGGTGGACTTGGGCCAGGGAGAGATCGACTGGGCGAGCTGCGCGGTCTTGGCGGGATCGGCCTTGAGCGAGGCGACGACGTCGACCCAGTCGAGCGCGTGCAGGTGGTAGAAGTGGATGACGTGGTCCTGCACCAGCTGGATGCCGGCCATCAAGTTGCGGATGATGCGGGCATTGTCGGGAATCTCGATGCCGAGCGCGTCCTCGACGGCGCGCACCGAGGCGAGGGCATGGACGGTGGTGCAGACGCCGCAGATGCGCTGGGCCCAGATCCAGGCCTCGCGCGGATCTCGGCCCTTGAGGATCAGCTCGATCCCCCGGAACATGGTCCCGGAGCTCCAGGCGTCGCTGACCTTGCCGGCGTCGACCTCGGCCTCGATCCGCAGGTGTCCCTCGATGCGGGTGACCGGGTCAATCGCGATCCGGGCCATGCTATTCCTCCTCCAGCGGAGCCTGCGCGTCGCTCACGGCGGGCCCGGTGGTCTCTGGTGCCGTGACTTCCTCGGGTCTGATGCGGGCGCGGATGGCGCTCCCGACGCCGTGGAGGCCGAAGGCCACCGCCGTGGCGGCGGTCACGCCCAGACCGATCTGCCCGGCGGTGATGTCGGCGCCGAAACCCGGCACGTTGGGGAGTCGTCCATAGAAAGGGTCCATCGCGTCCCAGAAGCGCGGCCCGGCGCAGCCGATGCAGCCGTGACCGGCTTTGACCGGCCAGCTGGTGCCGTCGTTCCACTGCACGCGCGGGCAGTTGTAGTCGGTCGCGGGTCCCTTGCAGCCCATCTTGTACAGGCACCAGCCCTTGCGGTGTCCCTCGTCGCCCCAGACCTCGACGAAGCGACCGGCGTCGAAGTGGGCCCGTCGCTCGCACTGGTCGTGGATCAGGTTCCCATAGGCGAACAGTGGACGGTTGTAGCTGTCGAGTGCCGGGAGCTCGTTGAAGGTGAGGTAGTGGACGAGCACGGCGGCCGTGTTGACGGCGTTGTGGGGGCAGCCGCCGAGGTTGACCACGTTGATGCCGGGAACAGCCGTCTGGATGCCGACCGCACCGGTAGGATTGGGCCCGGCCGACGGGATGCCGCCGTCCCAGGCGCAGGCGCCGACAGCAAGGACGGCGGCGGCACCGCCGCAGACCTCCCTGGCAATGTCGAGGGCGGTGCGCCCGCCAATGGTGCAATAGACGCCGCCGTCGGCGGTCGGGATCGACCCCTCGACGACCACCAGGTACTTGCCTTTCTCCTGACTGACGACGCGTTGGAGCGCCGCCTCGGCCTGGGCGCCGGCACCGGCCATGATCGTCTCGTGGTACTCCAGGGAGAGAGTGTCGAGGACGAGGTCGACGATGTCGGGATGGCTGGAGCGCAGCATCGACTCGGTGTTGCCGGCGCAGTCCTGAAACTCAAGCCAGACCATCACCGGCTTGGTGGCCTGCTGCAGGGCCCTGCTGATCTGCCCGGTGTACTGCGGTGGCAGCGCCAGGATCCCCGCCATCGATGCGCAGAAGCCGAGGAAATCGCGTCGCGAGATCCCCCGGCGCCGCAGTGCCGCGCGGAGATCGGTGTCGGTCGGAAGCATCGCGCCCTGCCTTTCCCGACGCGCGGTGGTGACCGGCCAGCCGCGTGAGTCAGATCCACGCCGCAGCCGAGCGTCCGGGGTGGTCGGTCGCGGCCGGCCACGGCGGGCGGACGGCACTTTGCTTCGCGAAGCGTAGGGGAATTGTTATGGCGGCGGCGTCACAGTACGCGTAGGAACGTTACAAAAGCGTCTCGGTTCACCGGTCGCGCGCCCGCCGCGCGCCGGGGATGTGACGCGCGCGTGACGATCGGCAGCGTGCCGGGGACGGCGCGGCGCGTCAGGGGGAGGCCAGGCTCACCGGTCCGAACACGCCCTGGGGGGCAGTCGTGTCGCCCGGCAGGCCGATGGTGAGCCGGGGCAGGTCGGGCCCCGCTGGATCGTAGAGCGCCACCAGCAGGCGGGCCGGGCCGGGCGGGGCCGTGGCCGGAACCCGGATAGCGACGACCTGGACGATCGTCATGCCGGATTCCCACCTGGTCGTGGGCAGTTGCCCGTCGAACGGATACCCGTCCTGCTGCGCGAACAGCCGATCCGCGGTGCTCAGGAGCTGCGCGGTGAGTGCGTAGCTCGCCGACAGCGGCCGGCGGACGTCCCACACCAGCCGCACGTCGACGTTGTCGCCCGGATGGTACGTTCGGGAATCCCAACTGACGCCTCGCAGCACCAGGGCGGGCCCATCCGGCGCGGCCGCCGGGGCCTGGACGGCCACCGCGGCGGCAATCGTGGGGGCGAGCGCGCCAAAGCTCAGGCTCAGCCGGTAGTGCCCCGGCTCGCGCGGCGCCGTCGCGGAGACCAGCTCGCCGGTGAGGCCGCTCGCGACCGCGACCGGGAGCGGCACCGAGATCGTCTGGGTGGCGACCACGTGTCCGGCGGCGTCGGTCCAGCGCGCGATCGCCTTGGGCGGGGTGCCGAGCGTGGTCACCGCCATGTTGGGGTTGTCGTTGGTCACGAGCAGCAGGGCAGGGAAGGCCGCGCCGGGGGCCGCCGCGTCGGGCGCCTGCAGGGCGTAGGTGACCGGCACGCGACCCGCCGTGTCGAGCGTGAAGACGGTCGCGTTACCGAAGTCGCCGACGCGATGGAGGGCAGGCACCTGGTCGGCGTCGGCCAGGGCCTGCTGCCAGTCGTAGGCGGGTGCCGACTCGTGGTGGACGACGACGTAGCGCACGCCGATGTCTTGCAGCAGGCCGACGTTGTCGGCGTCGACCTCAGAGCGGTGCGACGGGGTGTCGTCGACTGCCTGCAGGAACTCGAGGTAGCGCTCCGGCAGGAAGCTCGTCTGTTCGGCGAACACCGGCTGCCAGTCGAGCGTCGAGTAGTAGACCTGCGCGATCGCGTCGAGCGAGCCTGTCAGGAGACCGTTCGCGGGCAGCTCGAAGACGGCGCCGCGCGGCTGTGCCCCGAGCCAGTGATAGACCGCCACGGTGGCGGGGTCGCGCGGAACGGTGACGGCACCGACGTCGCTGCGCAACTCGACGACCGCCAGCGTGGCGAGCAGCAGCAGCGCGCCCGCGCCGGCGAAGGTCTGCCCTGGGGAAGGGAGTCGACGTCTGACGGCGAACCAGGTCCAGGCGAACCCCAGCCCCGCCATGAGTTGGAGGCCGAGCAGAGCCACCATTCCGAAGCGGGCGACGTCGCGCGCCGCCGTCCAGCCGGGCACGTGATCGTAGAGCAGGCGATAGGGGAGCGTGATACTGTGTCCGGCGACGGTGGTGCCCGGACCGAGCGAGAGGACGAAGCCACCGGCGGCCAGCAGGATCGCGTAGGCGGTCCAGCGCGGCCAGCGCCGGACACCGAACGCCAGTCCGAGCAGCGCCCCGACGGCGGCCACGGCACCCGGGAAGAGCGGGTTCGGGTAAGCGTGCGGCAGCACACTCCGCCACAGGTGGTTGAAGACCGACACCGAGACGTAGCTGCGCGGGTCGGCGGACATGCCTCGAATGGTCGCGAGGTCACGGGCGAATCCATAGACCCGACCGACTTCGAGCCGCGCGGCCGCGTCCGGCGCGAACGCGCCGAGGGGGACCGCCAGCACCACGATCAGCTGGACGACGAAGCCCCGGGACAGCCGACGGCGCACTGGCCAGAGAGCGAACGGTAGGGCAAGAACGAGCATGCCGAGCGTCATGACCGCCAGGGTGTCGGAGGTCAGCAACTGGACGGAGAGACAGACGCTGGCGGCGACGGCGTACGGCCATCGCCGCGTGCGCGCAAAACGCAGGAGCGCCCAGAGGAAGAGGGGGAACCAGCCGTAGCCCAGCAGATTCAGGTGGCTGAGATGGCCGAAGCGGTACGGCGTATAGGCTGCCACGACGCCGGCCAGAAACCCCGCCCCGAGCGAGCCCGTGATCTCCTCGACCAGCAGTGCCATGCCGACGCCGAGCACGACGAAGCTGGCGAGGAACAGTACGTTGTAGGCAAGCAGATCGTTCCCGGTCACCAGCTGGACCGGCCAGGCCAGCAGTGCGGTGCTCAGAGCCGGCTCGCTGAAGAGGAGCGAGAGCCGGAACGGGTAGGCGACGTTGGCATCCCAGAGGTGCAGCGGGTCGCGCAGAATCTGGTGCTGGACCCAGCGGATAGCCCAGATCTGGTGCAGTGGGTCGCCGAGATCCTGCACCGCCGACCCGGCATGGCGCGGGAGCGGCCACGTCATCAGTACCGTGAGCGCGACGAACGCGAGCACGAGTCCGCCGAGGTGCGCGGCGCGGCGGCGCCCGCATCCCGGGCACAGTCGATCGGTAGGAGCCGGTCCGGCGCTCACGGATGCCTAGCCTACCACGTGCGGCCGGCCGCCGGGCTCTGCCGGCCCGACGGCATGCGCCGCGCGCCCGTCCGTCACTGATGGATGCTGACGGTCGAGCCGATCGACAGGTAGTTCCAGAACCACTGGGCGTCCGGCAGGAGCAGACCCACGCAGCCGTGGGTCGAGTAGTTGCCGAACTGGTCGGGTGGCGTCCACCAGTTCTGATGCAGCGCGTAACCGCCGTCCTTGAAGTACTGCGTGAACTGGACATTGGTCAGGTAATAGTAGCCGGGGGCGCCCTTGGGGATGCCAACGGTGGCCGAGTCCATCGTCTCGTTGCGCACCCGGCGCTGGACGTGAAAGACCCCGGTCGGCGTGACTCCGCCGTTTCCGCCGGCCGTGATAATGGCGGCGTAGATGGGGCGACTGTCGTCGTAGGCGACCGCATAGAATTGGGAGAGGCTCACGTCGACCCAGTGCCCTGCGTACGTCCTGGGCGGCGTCGGCGCAACGAACGGTGAGACGTAGGCGGACGCCACATACTGCCCCTGGCCGATGCGATACCAGGTGGTGTTGCCCCGCACGGCATCACCGGTCACGTGGTCGTAGACCGTGAGTGTATGGCGGGCGTAGGTCGTGGCGACGATCGAGGCGCGCAGACTCGGGGTCGCGCGAATGTTCAGGCTGGCGGTGGTGACCACACCGATGATTCCGCCATCCTGGGTGTGGATGGCCCGAGTCCAGCGTGGATCCACGCTTCCGGGTCCGGCGGCGGGCGTGCTCGCGACGACCTGAGCCGGCGTGGGCGTGGGCCGCGGTGTTGGGGTGGGCGTGCTGGTCGGCACCGGAGTCGGCGTGGGCTGAGGGGTCGGGCTTGGGGTGGCGATGGGTAGCGGCGTCGGCGTCGGGGACGTGCTCGTCGCCGCGGGTGACGGCGTCGTCACGTCACTCAGCGCGGGCCGCGGGCCGGCGGCGCCGCTGGACGACGGCGAAGGCTGCTGGCCGGTAGTCTGGCAAGCCGCTCCGACCAGTGCGATGACGAGCGCGATCAGCAGCAGACAGCGGAGGGGGCGGCGGTTCGGACGGGGGTGTTCCTGTGACACGTCGAGCTGATCCGTTCCAGTCAGAGGCGATTCCCGGTGGCTGACGCTAGCGGGTCTGGGTCTTGACGCCGAGCAGCGTCAGCTGCTGCTCGAGCTCGGAGCGAGAAAGCGGTCCTTTCCAGATGTAGGCGATCCGGCCCTGCTGATCGACGAGGAAGCTCTGCGGGATGCCGTACACGCCGTAGGCGCGCGAGACGTCGGTATTCTGGTCGAGGGCGAACGTCCACGAGAAGTGGCGCTGATCGACGTACGGGCGCACGATGTCGGCGCTCTCGGCCTGGTCAACGCCAAGGATGACGAAGACGCCGCCCTGGCGCGCCTGGTAGACGCTCTGGAGCTCCGGCATCTCGGCCTGGCACGGTGGGCACCAGGTGGCCCAGAAGTTGACCAGCACGACCTTGCCGCGCAGGTCGGAGAGCTTCACGGTCTGGCCGTTGAGCCCGGGGAGGACGATGGTGGGGGCGGTGTGCCCGACCGCGACCACGCCCGACGCGCCGGAGCCGACGCCGAACGTGGCACGGGCGATGACGAAGCCGACCCCGGCCACGAACAGGATTGCGACGACGAGGGTCAGCAGGCGCCCGGAATTCCAGCCGGGTCGCGGTGGCGCGGCGGCGTCACCGTCGGCCGGTTCGATCGCGGTCATCCCATCTCCTCGACACTACGAGCGCTGCCGTGTCCCCGCCGGTCGTCAGCCCCAGGCCAGCTCGGTGAATCCGCGTGCGAAGTAGACCAGCGGGTCGTCCGCCTCACCCGACAAGACTGCCGCCACCGCGCCGACGAAGATCGAGTGGTCCCCGCCCGGGTAGCTGGACCAGTGGTGGCACTCGATCCAGGCCACGCAGCCGTCGATAAGCGGGACCCCGAGCGTGCCACGGCGATGTGGCACGCGGCTGAAGGTCGGATCCGCCAGCGGCGTCCGCCCCGAGAACTGCTCGGCCAGGAAGGACTGGGTACGTGCCAGGATGTTCACGCCCCACACCGGCGCGCTCGCAACCAGATCGTGGCTCTGAATCTCCCGGTCGATGCAGACCAGCACCAGTGGCGGGTCGAGCGAGACCGAGCAGAACGACGACACGGTGACACCGTGGTAGCCGCCGGGACCGCCCGTGGTCACGACCACGACGCCGCTGACGAATCGGGCCAGGACGTCGCGCAGGAGACCCTGATCCACGGCCACGCGAACGCTCCCGGGGCTACGGGCGCTGACCGCCCGGCAGACCCACCGGCCCGCCGGCCGGCGGTAGTGGCGGACCCTGTTGGCAGGGCGTGTGCCAAAGGGGGCAGCAGACCCTCCGGACGGGCAAGCCCGGTCGAGGCTGGGTGGATGGCACCGGACCCGTTGACTATAACGCGCGAGTTGGTGGAGTGTTTCCCCGGGAGGGCTGGAGGTCGGGCTGTCAGCGGTGACCGACAGGCGGGCAGGCGCGGTCGAGGCGAGGAGGCGACGGATGGACGCGGGCAACGGGCTTGCGGACGGCGGAACCCCGGCAATCATTGGACGCCGTGAGAGCGTCAGGACCCTCCGTATCTTCGTCCGCGAGGGTGGCACGGGCTCCCCGGTCCTGTTGCTCCACGGCATCCCCACCTCGTCATACCTCTGGCGCGATGTCCTGCCGCACCTGGCGGGGTCGCACCGGGTGATCGCGCCGGACCTGCCGGGCTTCGGTCGCTCGGACCGCCCGCGCGCCTGGCCCTACACCGTCGCCGCCTGGGCCGATATCGTCGCGGACCTTCTCGGGCTGCTTGGCGTCTCGACGTACGCGCTGGTGGGCCACGACCTCGGCGCCCTGGTCGCCGCCGAACTGATCGCCCGCGACCCGGGGGCCGCGACGGCGCTCATCCTGACGAACACCAGCCTGCGCTACGGCGGCTGGCACGGCGTCTCGCCGCTGTCGCTGCTGCGGCTGCCGCTGGCGGGAGAGGTTGGGGTGGCGCTGGCT
>DATKRJ010000024.1:0-2816 GCA_035532355.1 Thermomicrobiaceae bacterium
AGGGGTCAAGCGGCTGGCCCGCGAGATTGAGCATGAGCGCGGCATCCTCAACGTGAGCTACCTGCCGGGCTTCCCCTGGGCCGACATCGCGCCGGCCGGCTTCAGCGTCATCGTCACCAGCGACGACGACCCGGCGCAGGCGCGCGACGCCGCCCGTTGCCTCGCCGCGTACGTCTGGGACCGCCGCGACGAGTTCGTGGTGCGGCCGGTGCCGGTCGATGAGGCCGTGCGGCACGCCATCGAGGCGCCGGCCGGCCCGATCGTATTGGCCGACATCGGTGACAACCCCGGGGGCGGCTCCCCGGCCGACGGCACCGTGCTGCTCGAGGCGCTGCTGCGCCTCGGCGCGACCGACGCCGTCGTGGTGCCGCTCAACGACCCGGAGGCGGCGCGCGAGGCGTTCGCGGCGGGCGTGGGCGGTCAGGTCTCGTTGCGGCTGGGCGGCAAGGTCGACACCTTCCACGGGGAGCCGCTCTCGGTGCGCGGCCGGGTCGTGCGCCTGAGCGATGGGCGCTTCGTCCACACCGGGCCGATGAGCACCGGCGTCGAGATGAACATGGGCCCGACCGCCGTGCTGGAGCTGCAGGGCGCGCGCGGCGGCCACGTCGAGGTCGTGGTCAGCACCTACCGCCAGCAGCCGACCGATCTCGAGATGCTGCGCAGCCAGGGCATCGAGCCGACGACGAAGCGGATCATCGCCGTCAAGTCGTCGGTCCACTTTCGGGCCGCCTTCACGCCGGTGGCCCGCGAGATCCTCGAGGTCGACACCCCGGGCCTGACCAGCCCGAAGCTGGAGACGCTGGCGTTCCACCGGCTGACGCGCCCTATCTACCCGCTCGACCCGGACACCGCCTGGTCGCCCGATTAACCCCGGTTTCGCCGCGGCGGAGCCGTCGCGGGCGCGCAAGCACGAGAGGAGGACGCCGATGAGCGAGGGAGCGAGCTTCAGCCTGGCGCTGACCGGCGACAGCATCCTGGTTCGGCGCGCCAGCGTCTACCAGGACGGCCCGTTCGGCAAGATCCTGCGGGTCATCCGCGACGCCGACCTGGCTTTCACCAACCTCGAGGTGCTGCCGAACGACTTCCGCGGCTACCCGGCCTTCGACAGCGGCGGCTCACACCTTGGTGCCCACGCCTGGGTGCTCGACGACCTGCTGGCGATGGGGTTCGACCTGTTCGCCGCCGCCACCAACCACTCACTGAACTACAGCATCGCCGGGCTGCTGGCCACCATGGAGGTTCTCGACGCGCGCGGGGCGACCTACGCCGGAATCGGGCACAACCTGGCCGAGGCGCGCATGCCGGCCTACCTGGACCACCCCGGCGGCACGCTTGCGATGATCTCCTGCGCCTCCAGCTTCGGTAAGGGCCAGGAAGCCGCCGAGCAGCGGCCGGACCTGCCGGGCCGCCCGGGACTCAATCCGCTGCGCGTCGACCGTGTCTACGAGGTCACCCCTGAACAGCTCGGCGTCCTGCGCGCGATCGCCGAGGAGCTCGGCCTCGAGCGGCAGCGCCTGGAGAATGTCCAGCTCGGCTTTGGCTTCCCGCCCGACTCACCGGACCTGTTCCCCTTCCTGGAGAGCAACTTCCGCGCGGCCGCACGGCCAGCCGTCAAGACCGCGCCGAAGAAGAAGGACCTGGAGGCGATCGCCGCCTGGGTGCGGGAGGCGCGCGGCCGGGCGGACACCGTGCTCGTCAGCCTCCACGCGCACGAGCAGGGCGATAGCAACGAGGAGCCGGCCGCCTTCATCCGCACCTTCGCGCACCGCATGATCGACGAGGGTGCGGACCTGGTCGTCGGGCACGGCCCACACCTGCTGCGCGGCATGGAGCTCTACCACGGCAAGCCCGCCTTCTACAGTCTGGGCAACTTCTTCGGCCAGAACGAGCTGGTCTACAAGCTGCCGGCCGACTCCTACGACCACTTCCGGGTCGACCAGTCGAAGACGCCGGGCGACGTCTACCGCATCCGCAGCGAGGACGGCCAGAAAGGCTTCCCGGCGGATCACCGCTACTGGGAGACGCTGGTGCCTCTGGTACGCTTCGTCGACGGCGCGGTCCAGGAGATCGAGCTCGTCCCGGTCTCGCTCGGGCACGGCGAGCCGCCACACCGGCGCGGCCGGCCGCGACTGGCCGAGGGTGCGGCGGGGACGGCCATCCTCGAGCGTTTCGCCGCGCTCTCCAAGCCCTACGGCACGCGGCTGGGCATCGGTGCCGGGCGGGCCGTCGTCATGCTCGACCGCTGAGCGAGTGAGCGGGCGGCCACGGCCGCGGAGGGCAGGTCAACGTGATACCCGCAGAGCACGCTGAGCGACGGCACTTCCCCGGCAGCCTGATCGCGCTGGGCGTGGCTCTGCTCGGCGCCGCGCTGCTGGCCTGGGGCGACCTCCACGCCGCCGACGACGTGCAGCCGGTCCTGCTCGGGCTGCTGCTCGCCGAGTTCGCGCTCGGCCTGGCGCGGCCGCGCGGCGCCCTGCTCTGGGGCGCGATCCTGGGCCTGGCCGTGCCGGTCGCGGAGTTGCTCGCCCTGGGGACCGGCTACGCGCACCCCTGCCCGCCGGGCCGGACCTGCGACGCGCCGACGCTGGCGGGCGCGCTGAGCACCGCCGTCCTGCTCGTCCCGGCGCTGCTGGGCGCGGCGGGCGGGGCCTGGTTGCGTCGGGCGTTGTCCCGGAACGATGCTGAAGTCGGCCGATAGCCCGACGATGTCGACCCGGCCGGCAGCGCTCGAATCCGGCGGGTATCCGGTCACGCCGCGCCCTCGGTGGGCCCACCCGCCCGGTGAAGCAGACGCCCCCGTCGCCCGGTCTGGGGTC
>DATKRJ010000025.1:0-9678 GCA_035532355.1 Thermomicrobiaceae bacterium
TCTCCGCCAGGGGAGTCCGCCGGGTTCTTCCGGGTACGCGACCCGATCGCGGGGGACCGGTGAGTTGGGCAGGAGGTGGTCGGCATGGGAATCCTGGGGCTGATCGTGCTGGTGTGGTTCGTCGCACTCGTCGTGTCGATGGCGGGCTTCGCCGAGGCGGTCCACGACATCCGGGAGCAGCGTGAGCTGGGGCGGGCCGTGCCGCAGCGACACCACCGTCCCCTGGATCGCCTGCACCTGCGCCACCATCACGCGGTATGAGACGCGCGCGGCGGCCGCGCTGAGCCGGCGGAGAAACCGGCGCACCGCACGCGACGAGGGGTGATTGGGCACGGGAGGGCCGCGGCAAGCGGCCCTCCCGTTTGCACGTCCGCAGGGTGCCCGGCGTCGTGACGCGTTTGTGACGCCACGGGCGACGATTGTCACGAGATCATGACGCCGGCTGCGTGGAAACACGGATGCGGCAGGCAGGGTGGCCGGTGTAGGGTGCATCGTAACGGACCCGTGTGCGGCGGCCGGGGCGCGCGACCCCGGGGCGCCGCGTCAGATTCGAGCGCCGACCGCGGCGGCGCGATCGGCCCAGGCCGCCAGGCTCCCGCGCGGCCTATCAGCCCGGCAGCGGCGCGAGGACGCCGCCGGCAGCAGACTGTAGCGATTCTGTAGCGGCCCGGGAGCAATCGTCGCGATTCCGCAATGCTCCTGTCATAGGATTGACACAACGCTCGGTGATAGGGTGGCCTGCCTCCCTGATCCGCCGGCCGCGGAACTGGCTGGTAGAGGGGCGGACCTCCTGAACAGTAGGAGGACGGCCGTGGCAACCGCATTGATCGCTATCATCCTGCTCGTGATCGCCGCCACCGTGATCGTGGTGGTGTTCGACGAGATCGCCCGCTCCCGCGGCGAGTGGCGCCCGCGCAAGCGGTGAGCCCCGTGGTCGCTGTCACCGACGCGTTCAGACGTCGCGAGGAAGGGGCGGTGGCGAACGTCAGCGTCCTGATCGTCGACGACCACGCGGTGGTACGCGAGGGGACTCGCCAGCTGCTGGCGCAGGACCAGAGCCTGAACGTGGTCGGCGAGGCCGGGCGCGGTGACGAGGCGGTGCGGCTGGCGCTGCTGCTGCGGCCCGACGTCGTGCTGCTGGACCTGGCGCTGCCGGATCAGAGCGGGATCGACGTGGCCCGCACGATCCGCGGCACCGCCCCGGAGACGCAGGTGGTGGTGCTGAGCGCCTACGACGACGACGACTACGTGCTGGCGGCGATGGAGGTCGGGGCCTCCGGCTACCTGCTGAAAACCGTGCGCGGCCGCGAGGTGATCGACGCGATCCACGCCGTGGCCGAGGGGCAGGTCGTGCTCCACCCGACGGTGGCGGGGAAGCTTCGCCGGCTGCCGCGCCACAGTGCCGAGGTCGCGGCGCTCTCGATGCGGGAGCGCGAGATCCTGCGTCACGCCACTGCCGGGCTGCACAACAAGGAGATCGCCGGGGAGCTCGGCATCAGCATCCGGACCGTCGAGGCGCACCTGAGCCACATCCTGGCCAAGCTGGGCGTCTCGTCGCGTACGGAGGCCGTGCTGTACGGCGTGTCCCACCACTGGTTCACCCCGGACGGCCGCCCGTACGCCGTGCGGTAGCGGAGCACCGGGGTGGCGCGGGACGCGGCGGGCACCGGCAGCTGGCGTATCGACGCGCGCACCGCCGGGCAACAGGCGGCGCGGATCATCGTGCGTGTCGACGCCCTCATGCGGGATCCCCGCTTCTGGGCGGTCCAGGCCCTGGTGGCGGTAGCCACGCTCACCCACTGGACGCTCGACGCACTCGAGCAGACCAGCGCGCAGCCGGCCGACCTCTCCGTCGTCATCATGTACGCCGTCTACTTCGTGCCGGTCATCTACGCGAGCCTCACCTTTGGACGCGAGGGCGCCATCCCGACGGCGATCTGGCTGGCGGTGCTCGCGCTGCCCACCATCATCTTCGTGCACACCGGGGTGGACCGCGTGGCGGAGATGGCGCAGCACGCGACGATCATCGCGCTGACCGTGCTGGTGGCCGACCGGGTCGACCGGGAGGTGGCGGCGCGGCGTCAGGCGGAGGCCGAGGGGCAGGCGCGGCTGGTGTCGGAGGCGAAGTACCGGCGGCTGTTCGAGAAAGCCGGGGAGCCGATCCTGGTGGTCGACCACGCGGGTTTGGTGGAGGAAGCGAACGCGGCGGCCGGCGAGCTCTTCGAGCAGACGCCGGTCGCGCTGCGCGGGGCGGCCCTGCGGGACCTGATCGGCGCGGAGTCGGCCGGCCGCCTGTGCGAGGGCGGCGGGAACGACGGTGCTGACTTCCGGCTGAGCCCGCGGCCGGGGCTCGACCTGTGGGTCGAGCCGATCTGCAGCCCGCTGCAGATGGGCGGGCAGCCGGCGCTCCAGGTGCTCTTGCGCAACGTGACGGAGCGGCGGGCCCGCCAGCGGGGGCTGGAGGACTACGCCCGCCAGATCGTGCAGGCGCAGGAGGACGAGCGCAAGCGGATCGCGCGGGAGCTCCACGACGGCTCCCTCCAGTCGATCGTCATGCTCTGTCGCCAGCTCGACACGCTGGAGATGCGCGCGGGCGAGCTGCCGGGGAGCGTCGAGGAGCGGCTGGAGGAGGCGCGGGAGCTCGCCGAGTCGGTGGCCGCGGAGCTGCGGCGCTTCAGCCGCGACCTGCGCCCGTCGATCCTGGACGACCTGGGGCTCGTCCCGGCCTGCCGCTGGCTGGTGGGGGAGCTGGGACGCCGCGCCCACCTGCGGGCGCAGGTGCGGGTCGAGGGGGACGAGCGCCGGCTGCCCGCCGAGGTCGAGCTGGGCCTGTTTCGCATCATGCAGGAGGCGCTGCGCAATGTCGAGCGGCACAGCGCGGCGACCTCCGCCTCGTTGACGCTGAGCTTCCGCGAGATGGGGGTGCGCGTGGTCGTCGAGGACGACGGGGTGGGATTCCCCAGCGACGCGCTGCTCGCACCCGGCGTCAGCGGGCAGCTCGGGCTGCTCGGGATGCGCGAGCGCGCGCGCCTGCTCGGCGCCACGGTCCGTGTCGCCTCCACGCCCGGGTCGGGGACGCGGGTCGACGTCGCCGTCCCCTCACGCTCGGCCTGACTCCGATCCATTCCCCCGAGCAGCAACCCTCACGGCTCCACGCTGTCACGACGCTGAAACTCCACATCGCAGACGCCGCGGGCCTCGACGACCGCCTCCGGCGCAGCGGCGGCGCGCCGGACCAGCCTGCCGGAGTCTGTGAAAGTTGTCACGAGTTTGTCGCAGCGACCCGCGGCTTTGTTGCGGGATCGCGACAGGCGATGCGTGTAAGCACGGATGCGACTGCTTCCCCCGAGGACTAGTCTCCAAAGCGAGGTAACACACCGCGGCCCGCTGGGGACACTCGGGTAGCGGACACAGACGACGGAGATCGGGGCCGGCGGCGAGTGGCGGCCGGCCAGGGTAGGCGACGCGGGGCACCCATCAGGGTCCGGAAATACGGGCCGGCGCGCGGTGGGGGGCGGAGAACATGGCCAACATCGTAGTCCCGCTGGACGGATCAACCTTGTCCGAGGAGGCGTTGAGCCTGGCTCGGCAGCTCGCTTCGACGCTGGGCGGCACTCTCGAACTCGTCCACGTGGTTGAGCCGGTACCGCTACTGGACCTGCTCGTCTCCGACCGCTATGGCGAGGCCGAATGCTACCTGGCGCGAGTGGCTGAGGGCGTCGCCGGGGCCGTTCCGGTCCGGATTCGCGTACTTGGCGGGGATCCGGTCACCGAGCTGCTCCGGTACGCTCACCAGACTCCGGATGCCGTGATCGTGATGTCGACGCATGGCCGCGGTGGCCTGCCGCGGCTGCTGCTGGGCAGCGTCGCCGACAAGGTCGTGCGGGGTGCGTCGGTGCCGGTGGTGGTGGTGCAGCGCGCGACGGAGGTTGCGACCGGCCGGCCGCGCCGGCTGCTGGTCCCGCTGGACGGGTCGGTGCTGTCCGAGGCGACGCTGCCGCTGGCGGCGCGTCTGGGGCGGGACGGGGCGGCGATCGCGCTGGTGCGCGTGGTGGCGCCGCCGGCGATGTGGTCCACCGGCCGCCTCGACGGCATCGCCGTGGAACCCGATCCCGAGATGCTGGACCCCCTGATGGAGCAGGCGCGGCAGGACGCGCGCGCCAGCCTGCAGGAGATCGCGCGCGACCTGCGCGGGAGCGGCCTGTCGGTGACCTGGGAGGTGCGCTTCGGGCGGCCGAGTGACGAGATCGTGCGCGCGGCCGAGACGACCGGCTCCGACCTGATCCTGATGGCGAGCCACGGCGCGGGCGGCCCACGCCGCTGGGCGTTCGGCAGCGTGACCGACGAGGTGCTGCATCGGAGCGGCACGGCCATGCTGGTCATCCCGCCCCTGGCGCAGCCGTACGCGCGCCGGGCGCGGGTGCCGGAACCGGAAGGTGCGCCAAGCGCTCCCGGCCGGCCGTTCCAGGACGGCCTCGTGGCGCGCCCGAGGACGATGCCTCTGCTGGAGCGGATGCGGTGATCCGGTGGTGGACGCCCGACCACACCCGCGGCCGGGCGGCCGGCAGGAGGAGGCGCGAATTGGTGCTGGTGAACGCGTGGTGGCCGGACGAGACCGGCCGGGTGGCCCCGCGGGGGGTACGAGGTGAGGTTGTCGATGGCTGACGGCGTCAATCGAAGCGTGACCGAGCGCCCGATCGTGGGCCCGACCCGCGGCCGCTCGGTGCTGTCCCGCCGCCGCTTCCTCGGGGTCGTCGGCGCGACGGCCGGCACGGCCGTGGCCGGCGTGGCGCTGGCCGAGAGCGGCCTGGCCAGCGCGGGCGCGACCGCCGCTACCCCGGCGGCGGCGCACCAGTGGGCGTTCATGGTGGACCTGCGCCGCTGCGACGGCTGTCAGAAGTGCACCCAGGCGTGCCAGCAGGAGCATTACCTGGCGAAGGAGCAGACCTGGATCAAGGTCTACACCATGACTAACACGGACGGGGAGCAGTACTTCATGCCCCGCCTGTGCATGCACTGCCAGAACCCGCCCTGCCTGCGCGTCTGCCCGGTGGGCGCCACCTTCAAGAACCCCGAGGGGGTAGTGCTGGTCGACCAGACGAAGTGCATCGGCTGCCGGGCGTGCATGGCGGCCTGCCCCTACGAGGCGCGCTACTTCAACTGGGGCCCGCCGCCGGCCGCACCCACGCTGGCATCACAGCCGATGCCGGAGTTCCCGGTACCTCAGCTCCAGGGGACGGTCGGCAAGTGCATCCTCTGCGTCCACAACACCGACGTCGGCAAGCTGCCGGCGTGCGTCGACGCCTGCTCGATGGGCGCGCTCTACATCGCCGACCTGGACGCGGACGCGGCGGTCAACGGCCTGGGGGAGACGGTCAAGTTCTCCGAGTTCCTGCAGGCCAACGACGCTATCCGCTACAAGGAAGAGCTCGGGACGCAGCCGCGGGTCTACTACATCCTCGGTCATGGTCAGGACCTGAGCTTCTAAACGGACCGCGCGGAGCTAGGGGCGAGAGGAACTCGGAGATGGTTCACGACCGAACGGTGGTCCTGGAGGACGTACGCGAGGCGGCCTTGCGACCGATGGGTCGCAGCGGCTGGCGCTTCTGGGCGCTGGCCGGGGTGCTGGCGCTGGTCGTCGTGGTGGGCGCGGGGGCGTATGTCTACCAGCTGATCGGCGGCCTGGGCACGGCCGGCTACTACGACCGCGGCTTCTGGGGAATCTACGAGGCAAACCTGGTGGCCTTCATCGGCGTCAGCTACGGCGGCGCGCTGGTGTCGGCGATCCTGCGCCTGACGCAGGCCCGCTGGCGGGCGCCGATCACGCGCCTGGCCGAGGCGATGGCGGTGTTCTCGCTGCTGGTGGGCGCGGCATTCGCCGTTATCCACCTGGGTCGACCCGACCGCATGTGGGAGCTGGTGACCAGACCCCAGGCGAGCTCACCGATCGTGTGGGACTTCGTGGCGGTCATGACCTACCTGGTGGCGACGCTCGTCTTCCTGTCGCTGCCGCTGATCCCGGACGTCGCCGTGCTGCGCGACCGGTTCAGCGGGACGGCCGGCTGGCGGCGGCGGCTCTACGGGGCGCTCTCCCTCAACTGGCGCGGCAAGCCGGGCCAGCGGCGACTGCTCGAGCAGAGCGTGACCGCCGTCGCGATCCTGATCATCCCGATCGCCGTCCTGGTGCACTCGGTGCTGAGCTGGGCCTTCGCGGTCAACAGCCGGCCGGGCTGGGACAGCACGATCTTCGCGCCCTACTTCGTGGTGGCGGCGCTCTTCTCCGGCGTGGCGATGGTCATCCTGGTGGTGGCCGGCTTCCGCAAGGCCTACCACCTGGAGCGGTACATCGAGCCGAAGCACTTCCGCTACCTCGCCTTCCTCATGCTCACGCTCGACCTGCTGTACCTCTACTTCACCTTCACCGAGCTCCTGACCGAGGGCTATACCCTCAACGAGCAGGTCACGCCGATCCTGACCCAGCTGCTGGCCGGCCAGTACGCGCCCTTCTTCTGGCTCTTCGTGGTCGGCGCCGGGATCGTGCCGCTGCTGCTGGTAGCGCTGCCGCGGACGCGCACAGTGCCCGGCATCGTGACAGCCTCCGCGCTGGTGGTGGCCGGCATGTGGCTCAAGCGCCTCCTGATCGTGGTGCCGGCCGTGGCCGCGCCGCTGATCTCCGGGGACTGGGGCAGCTTCCGCCCAACCTGGGTGGCGCTCTCGATCACCCTGGCCGGAGCGGCCGCCATCCCGCTGCTGCTGATGATCTTCTTCAAGTTCTTCCCGATCCTGTCCATCTACGAGATGGAGGAGATGGCGGCGGAGCCGGTGCTGGAGCCGACGATGTCCGAGCCGGCGGTGCCCGAGCTGGTGACGGCCGGCGTGGTCGAGAGAGGAATCCGCTGATGAAGCTCCTGACGAAGCTCGCGGTCGCGCTGGTGCTGGTGCTGGGCTCGCTGATGCTGCTGGCAGAGACGGTCACGGCCGCTCCGGTGCAGCCGGACCCGACGGGTCTGTCGGTGACGACGGCGCCGCGCCTGGATCCGAAGGGGCACCCGATGGCCGGCCAGTACCTGGTGGTAGCGACCCTCAAGACCGCAGATGGCACGGCCGTGGAGAACCAGCCGGTGTCGTTCTACGAGCAGGTGCAGTTCATCGGCCAGATGCGCGACGCGCTGATCGGGACGGCGACGACCGACTCGACCGGGACGGCCGTCGTCGCCTACCAGCCGGTCCAGACGGGCGTGCACACCCTGGTCGCGCACTCGGCGGCCAGCGCCCAGTACGCCCAGTCCGCGACCACGTCGACGCTGCAGGTGAGCCAGGTCGTGTCGCCCTTCCCGGCGGTCATCGAGCCGCTAGCGTCGGTGCGCGCGGCGCTGACGATCGGGGTCGCGCTGGTCGTGATCGTGGTGTGGGCCTTCCTGATCGGCCTGGCAGTACGCGCGATCACCGGGATCCGGGCCGGGTCAGAGGCGATGCAGCCCGTCGAGTGACGCGCGGCGGGCACCACCGGGGGAGTACGGCAGTGAGGAGGCGAGTATCGAGCGAGACCGGTGAGCCCGGCAGGGCTCAGGAGATCGAGGTGGGGGTGGTGGAGGACGGTGTGTCTCGAGGAGTTGGGAGGTCGATGATGGTGTTACGCCACCGATGGCAGATTCTGGCAGTCCTGACGGTCCTGGCGCTGGGCCTGGTCACCGCCGCGTGCGGAGGCGGCAGTCCGTCGTCCGCAGCGTCGGGAGCGCAGCCGGCGCAGGCGGTCCCGCTGATCATCAGCTCCGACATGGTCCAGGGATCGAAGAACATCCCGGCGGACCTGACGGCCTCGCGCTCATGCGTACTGTCGAGCCAGTTCCCGCGCAACTCCCAGGTGGTTTTCCGGGCCCGCATCTACGACCCGAAGACCGGTGAGTTGATGGATGACGCCGCGATGGCGTCGGTGCAGATCAAGCTGGGCAACGGCCAGACGATCCCCATGAAGTACGGCGCGCATCCCAAGAACCCGCCGAACGAGTACTTCTGGACGGGCTCGTTCATCGTGGCCAAGGACGCCCCGACCGGCAAGATGGACTACTCGATCGTGGCGACGTCCAAGGACGGACGCAGCGGCGAGTTCAAGCCGATTCTCAGCGCGACGTCCGATCTGACGGTCATCGCCCAGACGTTCCCGGATCCGGTCGCGACGCCGGCCCCGTGAGCCAGGAAGGATGAGGATCGGGCTGTCGCCCCTCACCCAGGCCGACAGCCCGCACGCTTGCAGCCCCGGTCGAACGGGGCCGGGGCTGCTCCGAAACTGATGTAGCGCACCCGCCCGCCCGGGTCGCTCCGCAAGGAGGAAGTCGAATGAGCCGTTCCCCATCCGCACCGCGAACCCGCAAGGGGATGCTGGCCCTGATCGTGACGTTGCTGGCCGCCGCCGCGCTCGTGTTGGGCGCCTGTGGCGGAGGTGCGCTGTCGGCTGCCGCGGGATCGACCGCGGTGCCGACGACGGCACCTACCTACACCGCCAAGCTGGCCTTCAATCCCGACCGCGCCAAGCCGGGCGCGACGATCGCCGTCACCGGCACGAACTACCCGGCCGGCGCCGCGGTCGACCTGGTCTGGCACTCGGTCAAGGGGCACTACGAGCTGACCGGTGGGACCGAGTTCGTGGGCGGGCGCTACGACGACACGTCGAAGGTGCTGACCACGGTCAAGGCCGACGCAGCCGGCAACATCAACACGCAGATCACGATGCCGGGCAACGACTTCGGTGGCGAGCACGACGTGCGCGGCCGGGTTGCCGGCAAGGAGATCTCGCAGGCCGCGTTGACGATGGACCCGGTCATCACGATGACGCCGGGCTCCGGCGCGATCGGCGCGCCGATTCAGGTCACGATCGAGGGCGTCGACTGGCGCTCGAGCATCAACACCTGGCACGTGCTCTACGACAACAAGTATCTGGGCTTCATGTCGGCGGTCACGACGCAGGGGACCGCGGTGGCCCAGTTCCGTGCGGCCGGCCCGGTGGGCATGCACCAGATCTCGGTCTGGCACAACTCCTTCTATCCGACGCCCTATCTGAACTGGCAGCAGGGGCCGAACAAGGCGATCCCCGATTACGACTTCACCTACAACGTGACGAGCGACCCCGGGCCGCTGGCGACGACGGTCGAGGACTTTACCTCCACCGATAACCCGTGGCCGACGAACATGCAGACGCCCGGCACGCTGACCTTCACACCGGACCGCGGCGTGGTCGGCGCGCAGACGACGATGAAGGGCGCCGGGCTGCCGGCCAACGCCGACGTGAGCCTGCGCTGGTACACCGAGGTCGGCAACCGGGTCACGCCGAGCGGCTTCAGCGAGCAGTCGATGGACTTCGGCACGGTCCACACCGATGCCAGCGGAACGTTCAGCAAGGCGATGACAATTCCGGCGGACCTCGGCGGGCAGCACCGCTACGAGGTCTTCCAGGGCGACAAGGTGCTGGCGGCGGCCAATCTGGTTATCGAGCCGTCGGTAGTGAGCGTCAGCGCGACCTCGGTCCAGGCCGGCCAGCAGATTACGATCCACCTCAAGGGTGTGGGCTGGACGACCTACGACAACACCTACGCGGTGACCTATGACAACTCGTACATCGGCTACGTCTGCGGCTTCAGCACGGCGGGCGACGTCAGCTTCAAGGTGACGGCGACCGGCGTG